>DASYQE010000381.1:0-89206 GCA_036005805.1 Candidatus Polarisedimenticolia bacterium
TGCCGCCGCCGTTCGTGCGCCCGGATCCGCTGTACGAGCACGCCGATTTCGTCGAGCGCGGCTCGGAGATCGCCGGCCACCCGCTGACGCCGATGGCGTCCTCCTGGTTCTGGTTCCGCGAGGGGCTGAAGTACATCGCCGGAGACCCGCTCGGCTGGATGCGCCTCGAGGCCAAGAAGGCGTTCTTCTTCCTGAACTGGTATGAGCTGCCGGACAACCTCGACTACGGCGTCATGCAGGTCTTCTCGCCCATCCTGCGCAATCTCAACGTGGTCTTTCCCCCGGCGAGCCTGCCGGCGCCGACGCTCCCGGCCGGCGGCGCCTGGGTGCCGTCGCGGCTGCATCTCTACGGCACCTTCGGCACCGTGGCGCCGTTCGGGCTGCTCGGCCTGGTGATCTCGCTGCGGCGCCGGGCGGCGCTCAAAACACTCTACGTCCTGTTCTTCGGCTACATGGCGACGGTGATGCTGTTCTTCAACTTCGCCCGCTTCCGCGTGCCGGTGGTGCCGATCCTCGCTATCTTCGCCGCCGCCGGGCTCATCGCCACGTGGCGGTTCCTGCGCCGGCTGGCGGGCTTCCTCGGGGCGCTGCTGCGGCGCGCCGGCGATCTCAACGAGCGCGCCCGGGCGCTGGTCCCGGGGCCGTCCGGCGCGGCGGCGCTCGCCTTCGGCGTCGTCATCCTGCTCGTCGTCAACATGGAGATGCCGCGCGGCGTGGTCCCGGCGATCGAGCAGGCGCTCCTGGTCGGCAACGCCTACTACTCGCAGGGGAAGTCCCGCCAGGCGCGCGACGCCTACACCAGCGGGCTGGTGCTGCTCGGGGAGGGGCCGCCGGGCGCCGCGGGCGATGCGCTGCTGCGCGAGAAGTTCGGTCCCGGGGTGACGCTCGAAGCCATCCAGCACGAGCTCGAGGTCGAGTCGGTGGCGCGCGGCCCGCAGTTCAAGGGCATCCATCTCGGCATCCACCACGGCATCGGCATCGCGCTGGTGCAGGAGGCGCAGACGCTGCTCGACGCCGGCCGGCGCCAGGACGCGCTCGGCCTGCTCGACCAGGCCATCGGCCAGTTCGAGGAGGCGCTGCGCATCGCCCCGTCGTACATGCTGTCGCACCGCAAGATGGCGCGCGCCTGGCTGCTCAAGGGCGACTCGCCGGCCGCCATCGAGTGGCTGCAGAAGGGTGTCGACCTGTGGCCCGATGACGTGCCGGCGCGTCTCGAGCTGGCGGAGATCCTCTACTCGACCGGCGATTACCACGGCGCCATGCGGCAGCTCGACGCGGCGCAGCGCTACCAGGGCGGGATGGAACCTCAAGAGATCGCGCAGCTCCACCTGAACCGCGGTCTGGTGCAGCTGCGCGGTCTCGACGAGCCGGGCCTGGCGCTGTGGAACCTCGAGCAGGCGCTGGCGCTCGCGCCCGAGCACGCGCAGGCCCCGGCGATCCGCGCCGAGGTCGAGGGGCTCAAGCGGCGCGGGGTGCAGCCGGTCGAGGACATCGCGACGACGGCGCCGCCTCCGGGCGGAGCCGGCGGACCGCCGCGCGGAGCGCCGCCGGAGGGAACGCCGCCCGGCACGCCCACTCCCGGTGCGCCACCGGCCGGAGCTCCTGCACCGGGCGCTGCTTCGCCCGCCGCGGCCCCGGGCGGGTCGCCCGGGGCCTAACGCTTCGCGGCCACCGGAGTGAGATGGCGCAGCGCGCGCTCGGCGGCGTGCTGCTCCGCTTCCTTCTTGGTCCCGCCGCGACCGTGCGCCAGGACCTCCCCTTCCACCAGGAGATCGACGTGGAAGACGGGTCGGTGCGGCGGACCCTCCGTCTTCCCCACCCGGTAACGCGGGGTCGGGCGTCCCGTCGCCTGTAATTCTTCCTGGAGGCGGGTCTTCGGATCGCGGCGCTCGACCTCGTCCTGGTTGAGCGCGCGCAGCCGGCTGCCGAGCACCCGATCGACCACCTGGCGGGCCGCCTTCTCACCCGCGTCGAGGTGCACCGCCGCGAGGATGGCCTCGAAGGCGTCGGCGAGGAGCGACTCGTTCGTCTGCAGGCGCGATTTCGCCGCCGACTTCCCCACCTGGACGCATTCGGCCAGTCCGAGGTCACGCGCTGCGGCAGCGAGGCTCGGACGGCTGACGAGGTACGCCTTGAGCTTGGAGAGGCCGCCTTCGTCCAGGTCGGGATGACGCGCGAAGAGCGCCTCCGCCACCAGGAACCCCAGAAGCGCGTCGCCGAGGAACTCGAGCCCTTCGTTGTCGGCGACCCCGGACTGCTCGCGGGCGCGCGACGAATGGGTCAGCGCGCGTTCGAGGAGGCGGCGATCGCGGAAGGTGTGGCCGAGCCGCGTTTCGAGCTGGCCGACCGTGCCGGCGTCATCCCCCATTCGAGGGGGAGCCGTTCGACGCGGGCGGCGCCGTGGTCGGCGGCGTGGCCGATCCCGGAGCGGGGACGATGGTGTCGGAGGCGGGGCTCGAGGCCGGGCTGCCGGCGCCGGTGGAGTCCGGGACGTCCTCACGCCCGCCGCCGACGGCCGGGCCGGAGTGCGCCGACGCGTACGCCTGGATTCTTTCCTGCAGGCGGCTCGCCTTCTGACGCTCCTGGAAGCCTTCCAGGCGCGAACCCTTGCGCTCGAGGACCTCGGCCAGCTTCAGGTGCGCGTCCACCTCGACGCGGGTGAGCGTGTCCTGTGCGTAGGCCCACTTCAGGTAGTCCTTGAGGGATTTCTCCGCCTCGGTGTCGCGCTTCAGGCGCGCCGCCGACAGGCCGACGAAGTAGTCCACCAGCGGATAGGACTCGCGGCCGGCCGCGATCGTCCGCGCCTGCCGCAGCTCGGTGATGGCCGGCTCGTAGCGACCGACCTGGTAGAGCGCCCGGCCGTGGTTGTACAGGACGACGGCCGTGTCGCCGTGCGCCTGCGCCGCGCGCCCGAGGAAGCGCTCGGCGTCGAAGTAGTCGCGCGCGTCGAAGTGGAACATCCCGAGGCTGAAGAGGGCGTCGAGGTTGTCCGGCTCGAGCGCCAGGACCGCCTCCCATTCCTTGAGCGCCCCGTCCACGTCGCGCTGCTGCAGATACGCCTCCCCCGTCACCCAGCGGGCGCGCGCCATGGAGCCCAGTCCCTGCAGGTCCTTCGCCACGCTCAGCGCGCGGACCGGATCGCCGGCGAGACCGAGATAGGACTTGGCGATCCGGTAGAGCAGCGCCGAGCGCGCCTCGCGGGTCGCCTGGTCTTCGGCCGGCGCCAGCAGAGGGTCGAGCCCCGCCCAGGCGCCGTCGATGCGCTCCGGCAGGCGGCTCCCCCGCTGCACCTGCAGGTCGTGCGCCGCCGCCACGGTCACGGCGCGCCGATCGTCGGGGTTGGAGGGGCCGTCACCGAGCACCTTGCGCAGCCCCTCGGCATCGAGACGCGCCGTCAGCACCACCTCGTCGGAGCCTATCACCGTGGCCCGGGAGAGATCGTCGGCGATGGCGGCATTGCCTGCCGCCGCCTTGCGGATGGCCTCGGGATCGACGCGCAGCGTGGACGGCGATCCGATCAGCAGGAGATCGTCCGGCGAGGTCTGGAACACCAGCACCGAGGGGAAGGCCTTGAGAAAGGCGCGCATCCACGCCGTGACCAGCGGATCGGGGACCGCCCCGAGGGAGAAGCGCTGCGCCACGACGCCTTTCTCGGGGATCCGCGAGCGCAGCAGGGCATACCCCTCGTCGGTGATCAGACCCGCCAGGTGCGGCAGCCAGGGGTCGGTACAGGTCACGACGATCACGTCGTAGGTCGTCTTCTCGCTGCGCAGGCGGGCCAGCGGATCGTCCTGCACGACGCGCAGCCGCGGATCGCCGCCGGGGTTGTTGGCGAGGGCCGCGAAGATCGGCGCCGCCTCGATCACCGCCGGCTCCCGCTCGATGACGGTCACCGCGCGCACCGGGTGCCGCAGCACCGAGCCGGTCGTCAGCCCGAGGGAAAAATCGATCACCAGCGCCCCGTCGGCCGGCCCATGCAGGAGCATCGGGATCTCCCCCGCCAGGATCTGGCTGCGCGCGTCGATGCCGGTGTTCCCCACCGCGCGGCCGTCGATGACCAGCGACTCGGCTTCGATCACCGGGGCCATCGCCTTCTGCACGGTGTGCTCGACGGTCACCGTGGCGTGCCGTCCCTCGCGGTAGAACTCCGGGGCCGCGCCGCGCAGGCGCGACGCCAGCCAGCCGTTCGGGTCGTCGAAGCGGGCGGCCGCCCCGACGCCGTAGCGATAGACACCCCCGGCCGTGACCCGCGGGTCCCACGACGCCGGGAAGCCGCCGACCACGACCATGGCCACGAGGATGCCGAGGGACACCGACCCCTTCATCGCCGGTTTCGCGAAGGGCACCCGGGTGAGAAGCGGCAGGAGCGCGAAGAGCCCGAGGGCCGAGGCCAGGGCCAGACCCCTGCGCAGACCCATGGTCGGCACGAGCAGGCCGGCCCCGAGGAGCACGCCTATGGCCGCTCCGGCCGCCAGGGGCGAAAGGATTCCGCCGGGATCGCGGGCGGCTTCGCGGCGGAACCCGTCCGCGCCGCCAGGGCCGGCCGCACCCACTCCCGAAGAGGACGCCAGGCAGGCGATGGCGCCGCCGAACGCGATCGCCGGGGGGACGGTCAGGGCCAGCGCGGCCGCGACTCCCAGCATCCGGGCGGCCGATCCTCCCGCCGCCACCAGCCCGGCGCACCAGGTGGACAGCCCCGGCACCAGGAACGCGGAGACGTCTACCAGCATGGCCGCGGCGGCCAGCAGCACGACGGTCGTCAGGAGACGCCCCGGACGCGCGGCCATGGGGACCAGGATGACGCCGGCGGCCAGGCCCAGCAGGGCCGTGGTGGCGACGACGAAGGCGTTCAACTCGGTCGGCCCGGCCAGAAGCGCAACGGTCCTCTCCCAGCAGACGGCCGCCGCTCCGAGGGAGAGACCCGCGACGAGGGCCGTGGAGAGGGCTTCGGGCGGCCGCGCGAGGCCCGGTGCCCCGGCGGGACGCCCGCCCCACGCCAGGCCCGTCCCCAGGGCGCACAGCAGGAGCCCGGCGCCCGCCGCCGCCTTGAGACCGAGCATCGGCAGCAGAACGGCTCCCCCGAAGGCGAGACCGAGGCTCACCGCGGCCGCCGCGATCCCGGGCCGCAAACCCGTCGGCAGCTCGCTCCCGGCACCGCCGCTCGAAGAGGCCGAGAATCTCAGGACCGTTCCCGCCGCCACGGCCGCGGGAAGAAGACCTGCCAGGATCAGGCACCTCAGGACGAAGGCACCCACGGCATTCCCACCGAGCAGAGGCCAGAGCAGGTGCGCCAGGGGTACCAGGACCAGCAGCAGGACGGGTGTCGCCACCAGGGCGACCAGAAGGCGAAGCAGGACGGGTCCGGCGGAGCGCGGCCTCGCGGTGGCTCCCGAAGCGCAGCCCAGCAGCAGGAACGCCACCGCCACCGAAGCCCAGGTGCTTCCCGCCTGGTCGAGGGCCAGCCTCAACCCCGCGGGGACGAGCGTCCCCGCGGCGACGATTCCCAAGAGCGCGCCCGCCAGCTCTTTCCAGCCGGCGGCGGATCGCGACACCGGCGCATCGCCCTGCGGGACCTCGACGGGCTCCCGGTGCACCGCTTCCGCTTCCTCGCTCAAGCCTCTCCTCCTTCGAGCCCTGTTCCGGCGCCGTGTGCGAGGCGCATCTTACCCGCGCGCCATGCGGGGACGGCTAAAAAAAAGCCACCAGGCTCTTGGAGCCTGGTGGCTGGGTGATGCGAATGCTGAGACGTTGCCGATCGAACTAGCTGGTGATCGGGCCGCCACTCACACGGCACGAGTCATCCGCCTTGGAGCAGGCCGCGGCACGCGCCTCGATCTTCTCCGTGTGGATGATGGCCGGCTTCTCGTAGCTCTTCTTCATGGCGAAACTCTCCCTCCTGGAGGATGGTTTTTACTTCACCGAAACCGACGCGCTGCGGACCGAAGTCCCGTCGCTCTTGACGGCCTCGACCGTGATCGAACGCTCGTTCTTCAGTGCGCCGCGGCCCGTCTCGAAGGAGTAATCGTTGCTGCCAATCCCCTTCGCGGAGATGAGGCCAGAGTTGAGCTTCGTGGAACCGCCGTAAACGTTGAAGCCGACGATCAGCGACTCGTTCTCGGTGCCGAAGGAGACGGAGAGCTTGCCGGCGGCCAGCTCAGCCTTCTTGATGGCAACCTTGTCCGACGCCGCGGCGGCGCCGCCGATGCGGAGCCAGCCGGTGAGGCCGCCCGACTCAGCGGGAGCAACCGAGCCATCGCCGATCAGCGAGCTGGCGCCGACGAAGGCACAGGAGCTGTCGGCCGGACGGTTGACCTGGACGCACTTGCTGCCGCCCGGGCCAGCCGTGACGGCCAGCGGCGAACCCCACGACGACCGGCGGAGATCCGGCGTCGTGTTGCAGGGACCGGTGATCGAGTACAGGTTCCCCGGAGCCGCCGTCACCTGCGTGCCCACGGTGCCCGTGCAGGTCCCGAGAGCCTCGCCGACCGTCCCGGCATCGCAGTCGCTGTGGACCGGCGCGCCCGCCTGCTGCACGCAGACGGTGTTCGCCGTGAGACCGTTGGTGTTGGAGACGAGCGACAGACCGTTGCTCTGGCTGCACGCCAGCGGAATGGCGGCCGCGCCGTCGAAGCCCTGCGCCTCCTCGACCATGTACTGGCCGAAGTCATTCGAGAAGCCGAAGCTGGTGACGATCGAGGAACCGTCGTTCGCGACCACCTGGATGACCACTCGCGCTCCCGTACCCTGCGCCCCAGCGGGGTTCGGGCAGCCGGTGGCGGACTGCTGCGGTCCGCCCCAGTCGAACAGCACGGTGACATTGCCGTCGCCGGCGGCGCCGGCTTCCGGCTGACAGTCGACGAACTGATCGTTCTGCACTCCAGTGGCCTCGCAGACGAAATCGAGGGTCCCGTCCGCCTGGACGGTCGTGTTGGTATTCGTCGTCGCTTCCGCGCCGAGCGCGTAGGCGTAGCCGACGACCGGCTGGCTGTCGGGGCACCCCGTGAAGAAGCTGCCGAACGCGTGCTGCATTGGCTGCGGGTTCGGACAGGCGGCGCGCAGGGGACTCGGCACCGCCATGACCAGCAGCGCCACCGCGCCCAGCGTCAGGATCTTTGTGACCTTGTTCATGGTTGGCTCTCCCTCCTCCTTTTGCTCGTCGTGAGAAATCGCTTGCGATTAGAAATGGGCCGGAATGAACGACAGCGGCCCGTTCGGCTCGCGGATCTGCACCGCCTCGCCGAGAACCAAGTTCAGCGTGCCGGCGGCAGCCGTTCCGCAGGTGACCGTCGTCGCCGCGCCGGTGCTGGCGTTGAGACGCTGGATGGTAGCACGCGAGACGCCCGTCGAGGTCAGCCCCGACGACAGGCAGAGGTCAGCGGCGGTGACGGCGGTCGTGTGGTAGGGCACCGAGAACCACAGGGAGCCGATGGAGCCGGTCCCGGCGTCCGGAACGGTGATCGACAGCGACGGGTTGTGCGACCCGACGATGATGATCGACCCGCTCTGACCGGTCGGACGGCGGATGCGGACGCCACGTCCCGGGAAGATGGCGCGGCTGGTGGCGGCGGCGGTGCCGCACGTCACGGTGCTGACGGCGCCGTTGACCGGGTCGATGTCGGTGATGGTGTCACGCGCGACGCCGGAGGTGATGAGACCGGTCTGCGTGCAGAAGGCGCCGAGGTTCCCGTAAGGGTTGAAGTACGGGATCGAGGTCCAGTTGCTGCCGATCTGGCCCGCGCCCGGCAGCGCCAGCGGCTTGTTCATCTTGAAACCGGTGTTCGACGCCGTCACCACCCCGCCGGCGACGACCATCGCGGCAGCGACGAGAACCACCGCCAGTCCGAAGTGCGATTTCTTGTTGAGCATTTTCATGGCCTCCCTGTATCCCCTTGAGTTTTCGACCTACACCCACCCTAGAAGGCCGGCGAGGTTGTCGGCAACCTGCCGGTATGTACGCCCAAACTCCACTATGTCAAGCACGAAAGAGCGGCGCTGCTACTCAACTCTGTAATAGGTGATGGCCGGGGATTCGGTGTCCCGGTCCACCCATTCATGCCCTTTGACGACCTGAGCGGCACCGGTTCCCAGGAGCCGCGGGTCGGTCGTCTTGAAGACTTTGTAGGTCCGGTTGTGCCCGTTGCTCCAGGCGACCCTGAGGCCGTCCTTCTCCAGGCGCATGTCCAGTTTCTCGGGCCCCTGGGCCTGCTGGGGCGCCACGTTGCCGTGGCTCAGGACGAAGGGGGCGGCGATCACCACCATGAGCAGCATGGCCGGGACGGCGGCGCTCCAGCCGTGCACGGGCAAAGGCGGCGCCAGGCGGCGCCACCAGGGAGCACGCACGGCCTCTTCGGCGGCCCGGGTGGAGATCCGCGTCACGACTCCGGGGGCCAACACGTCCCGCACCTCGAGCAGCGAGCGAACATCCGACAGAACATCTTTCATTTCAGCGAGTTCGGCGGCGCAGTCGGCACATCCGGCCAGGTGGGACTCGACCGCCTCACGGCGGGAAAGCCCGAGGTCATCCGAGACGGCCAGCGGCAGGTCCTGTCGGAACCGGGTGCAGTCGCTCATGGTCCCCTATACCCCCTGGCCGCGGGCGGCGTTCAAAGCGGGCCGGTGTCCCGGCCCGAAAAAAACCTCCCGGGGGCCTACTGGCAGCCCCCGGAGCTGGGGAAACCCGGCTTTCCGGAGGTTGAAAGCGAGTAGTTCCCGGCGACCCCGCCCGCGACCGACCGGATCAGGTAGAACCAGGCCTGCCCCACGGGAGGGGTGACCGGGTCGGGGAAGTTGGCGGTGTCGGTGTCGGGGATGTCGTTGGCGATGCAGGTCACCGGACCCAGGTTCACCGTCGTCGGGGTCTGGGTGACGCTCCCCACGTTCCCGCGGATGACGTCATAGACGGCGCCCGGGACGATCCCCCAGCGCAGGTAGGTCGACTGGTGCCCGATGACGATGGCGCTCGCCAGCGGGTCGCCGAGAATCGACTGGTTGAGCAGGATGGTCACCGACTCGGTGTAATTGTCGGCCACGGCCAGGTCGGGCTTGCCGTCGGCGTTGAAGTCGCCGGCGGCCACCGCCAGGGGCAGGTCGCGGGTCCCGAAGTCCCCCGCCTTGGTGAAGTTGCCGAACCCGTCCCCCAGCAGGAAGGAGACGTCGTTGCCGTTGGCGTTGACCACGGCCGCGTCGAGCTTGCCGTCATTATTGAGGTCCGCCAGCGACACCGCATTCGGCGATTCCCCCGCCACGCTGTCGATCGACGGGAACGAGAAGACCCCGCCGCCGTCTCCCAGAAGAGCGCTGATGGTGCCCGAGGCGGAGTTGGCGACCACGAGATCCTGGTAGCCGTCGTTGTTCAGGTCGCCGCGCGCCATCTCGCGCGGACCGTTGCCGGTCGGGAAGGACGAGGGGATGTCGCCGAACCCGCCGAACCCGTCGGAGAAGCCGATGTCCACCCAGTTGTTGGTCTGCGAGGAGAAGGCGATGTCGGCCAGGCTGTCGAAGTTGTACTGGCCGACCGCCACCCCCTGCGGGTCGGCGTCCACGAGCGTGCAGAGGGTCGGCCCGAAGGCGCTGGCCCCCACGCCGCCCGTGCCGCGCTTGGTGCACACGTGGTAGGAGATCTCGCAGACGAAGGCCACGTCGGTCTTGCCATCGCCGTTGATGTCGCCCGCCGAGATCGCCACCGGGCTGCTGCAGGGTGAGGTCGAGATGCCGTTGCTGGCGTTGAGGGTCCCCGACCCGTTGTTCTGCAGAACCGACATCGTGTTGGTGCCGGTCACGACGACGAGATCGGGCCAGGTGTCGTTGTTGTCGTCGAGGGCGACCAGCGCCTCGGGGGCGCTCACGTTCCCGGTGCTGATGTTCACCGGCGCGAGGAAGGTGCCCCCGCCGTTGCCCCGGGCGGTGATCACCCGGTCGTTCGCCTCGTCCGTCGTGGCGATGTCGGGCTTGCCGTCCTTGTTGAAGTCGGCGACCACGACCGACGTCGGGAACGAGCCGGAGCCGAGCGCGACCTTGTCGGCAATGATGAAGGCGCCGTTGGCGGTGGTCTCGAGGATCGACAGCGAGTTGCCGGTCAGGTTGCCGGTGACCACATCGAGGTTGCCGTCCTTGTTGAGGTCGGCGCTGGTCACGACCGTCGGCACCGGGCCGGTGGAGACCACGGTGGGCGCCGACCAGCTCGTGCCGCTGCCGTTGCCGGTCAAAACCGCCAGCTCGCCCGTGCCGGACACGTAGGACTGCGCGACCAGGAGGTCGGAGAAGCCGTCCTTGTTGATGTCGTCCACCCGGATCGCCCGCGGTCCGAACCCGCTCGAGAGGCTTAACGGAGTGTTGAAGCCGCCGCTGCCGTTGGCGATGTAGACCTTCACCGAGTCGGCGCCCCGCGCCGCCACGATGAGGTCGGGCTTGGTGTCGCCGTTCAGGTCGGCGGCGGTGGCGGACGCGGGCAGGCTGCCCGCGGCGAGAGTCAAGGTCAGGTTCAAGGCGAACCCTCCCGTTCCGTTCCCGCGCCAGATCTGCACGTTGTTCGAATCGGTGTTGACCACGGCCAGGTCGAGGATGTTGTCGGCGTTGAAGTCGGCCGTCAGGATGGCGTTCGGCGTCTGCCCGACGGTGAGGGTCGTCAGGTTGCCGAAGGTCCCCGTGCCGGTGCCGCGCAGGATCGAGACGGTGTCGTTGTTCGTGTTGGCGGTGGCGACGTCGAGGTGCGTGTCGTTGTTCCAGTCTCCGACCGCCAGGCCGAAAGGACCGGCGCCGACGGGTGAGCCGATCTTCGCGCCGAAGACGCCGTGGCCGTTGCCGAGATTGACCGTGACGTTCTGGGTCAGGAAGTTCGCGGCCACCACGTCGGGGAAGCCGTCGTGGTTGACGTCCACGAAGACAAGGGCCGTCGGCTTGGATCCTGCCACGAGGGTGCTGGTGCGCCGGAAGGTCCCGTCCCCGAATCCCTTCAACAGGCTGACGTAGTCCGAAAGCTCGTCCGCGCTCATCAAGTCCGTGACCCCGTCGCCGTCGAAATCGACCGCCAGGATCGACACGGGATGGTCTCCGACGTAGTAGTCGCGCCGGGACTTCATGTCGTACTGGGCGAAGGCGAGCGGAGAAACGAGGACGGACAGGAGCACCGCGGCGATCGCGGTGACGCTCCCCTGCAAACGGCGGCGCGGAAACTGGCGGCGCGTTCCGGACTTCTCAGAGCACATGCGGCGACGAGACGAGCGAACGAAAGTGCCGAGCCAGACGGAACGGAACTTCGACGACCACTGCAACAGCCACATCGACGGCCACTGCGTTTCAGAACCGAACCCCGGTTCCACCCGGCCGCGAGGCCGAATGGAACCGGGGTCGGAATCCGAAATCAACGACTCAGACTAGCGGCTCACCGGGTACGACTCGACCGTCGACTGACGGACGAGCTCGATGAAGAAGCTCTGGCCGCTCTTGTGCTTCGGAACGATGAAGGAGTAGGACCCCGACCGACCGTCGCCGCAGGCCGTGCAGGCGATGACGGCGGCGTTCAGCTGGATCCGCTGGCCCTTCACGTAGCGCACGACGTTGAAGCCCACCACGTCCACCTCGGTCGTCGTCTGCCAGGTCACGAGACCCGAGCCCTTGCCGGCCGCGTTGTGGAAGTCGATGTGCGCATTCACGACCTGCTGCACGCAGGCGCCCGGGTCCTGGTCCGGGTTCGGGATGTTCGGGCAGACGTCGCAGACGTCCCCGAAGCCATCACCGTCCGCATCACCCTGGCCGGCGTTCGGAATGTTCGCGCAGTTGTCGCAGGCATTGCCGAGGAGGTCCCCGTCGCTGTCGGCCTGGTTGGTGTTCGCCGCGGCCGGGCAGTTGTCGCAGAGGTTGCCGACGCCGTCGCCGTCGCCATCCGCCTGGTTCGAGTTGGCGAGGGCGGGGCAGTTGTCGCAGGCGTCACCGAAGCCGTCGAGGTCGCTGTCCATGCCGCTGTCCGCAACATTCGGGCAGGGGTCGCAGGCATCGCCGAAGGCGTCGCCGTCGGAGTTGGCCTGGTTGGCGTTCGCGAGAATCGGGCAGTTGTCGCAGGCGTCGCCGCGACCGTCGCTGTCCGTGTCTTCCTGGCCGCCGTTGGCCGTGTTCGGGCAGTTGTCGCAGGCATCGCCGCGCGTGTCGCCGTCGGCGTTGGCCTGGTTGGCGTTCGACACCGTCGGGCAGTTGTCCACCGGGTCCGCAATGCCGTCACCGTCCGTGTCCACCGTGCTGACGCTGGCGTGGGAGGAGACGTGACCGCTGGCCGCGCCACCGACCTGAAGCCCGAGGGCCAGGTAGGTGCAGTTGGTGCCGGTCGTGTCGAACGGCACCGTCGCGCTGCCGGACAGGCCGCTGAAGCTGCCGATCGGCGAGCCCCACGAACCGGTGGCGCTGGTGGTCGGCTGGCTGGCGCACGGGCCGACGATGGAGTAGAGGTTGTAGCCCTGGATCAGGCCGGTGCGCGAACCGCCGCCACTGGGGAACGCCGGGCAGGTGCCGGCGGCGTTGAGGGCGCAGTCGTCGTACGCGACCGCCGCGTCCCAGGAGAGGGCCACGTTGGCCGTGCCGTTGCCGTTGTTGGTGATCGTGTTGACGTGCGGCGACGGGATGTTGCCCGCCCCGAGCGCGGAGCCGATGCCGTTGACGACATCGAGACCCGGCTGGGACAGGTCATACATGAACTGCTGCAGCTGGCTCGACCAACCCACCGCCTCGACGACGTAGCGGCCGGCGTGGGCCGACGTGCCCTCGCCCGAGCTCGACGTCACGATGGTGACGAGGACGCTGGAGCCGTCCGGATCCGTGTTGGCCACCGGGCAGCCGGTCACGCCGACGTTGCCGAAGTTGCCGTTGATGGTCACCAGGCCGTCGTTGCCGCCGCCGGCCTCGGGCTGACAGAACTCGATGCCCGCGGTCGTCTGCGCGGTGCAGACGAACGCGCTCGACCCGTTGTTGATGGATGAGTCCCCGAGCTTGGACGCCCGGCCGGTCGCCGACGCCTCGGGCAGCCCGGTCAGGTAACCACCCAGCTGATGCCCAAAGGGGGTCGAATCCGGACACGACTGCGCCATGACTGCCGGCGCCGCCGCGAAGGCGACCATCACCGCCGCCACGGCCACCATGGTTTTAAGGAACGTCTTCATCAGATTCCCCCCTCCTGAAGAGTGGTTGGTTCCCTCTGGATCTCTTGACTGCTGGACTCTCGGCCTGCTGACCCTGTGTTCGGCGATGTCGTGACCCTTGCGTTTCCGCCTATGGGGCCAGGACATAGATCACAGCCCTGCGCGAATGACCTCTAGATACCCCGATTTAGGACATTGTCAAGAAAAAACACTCGGCTGAACTCTGGCGGATTCTATCGCGGTGATGACGATTTCGTTCAACGTTTCCGGCTCAAAATCCGTTCCCGCAGCTTCTGGCGGGCCGACATGCAGTGCCGGCGCACGGTGATGGTGGAAAGCCGCAGGATGGCGCCGATCTCGTCCGTGGGCACTTCCTGCAGGTCCCTCAGGACAAAGACGATGCGTTCCTGGCGGGTCAGCCCGGCGAGGCACTCCTGCACCCGAGAGGCGAGCTGCCGCTCCTCGACCCGGGCCTGCACCGAGCCGCCGGCCGACCGGTCCAGCAACTGCGTCTGGATGGCCGGGTCGTCGATGGAAACCCCGGCGTGGCGCCGGTTTCGGCCCATCTGGTGGTACACGGAATGGATGGCGATGCGATAAAGCCATTTGAAGAAAATGCGTCCGGATTCGAACCGGGCGATGTGCTTGAACACCCGGACGAAGGCGTCCTGGCAGGCGTCCATGGCGTCGTCCCGCGACAGCCCCATGTGGATGCCGAGGGCGATGATGCGGCTCTCGTAGGTGTGCATCAGGTCCGCGAAGGCGTCCGGGTCCCCCGCCTTGGCGCGGTCGACCAGCCGGGTGATGGCCGGATCCTCGCTGCCCCCCTGGGGACCGGCCTCGTCAGCCACCGGCGCGGCCAGGGCATCCAGTGCGAGGGTCTCGGGGGTGTCCATGTCGTCGCGCCTCAGAAGGGGCTGAGGTTGCCGCGGTTGTCCACCGCCAGCACGCTGATGAACTTCGTTCCGGCGGGCAAAGACACCAGGTCCACCGAGGTGGCGGTGACGTTGTCCATGAAGAGGGTGGACGGTCCGAGCCCGGCGCGCGACACCGGCGCCGAGGTGACGTGCACCTGGTAATGATCGATGAGCGTGGGCAGTCCCTGCACGTCGGTCGTCACCGGCAGCCAGGAGAGGTGCACGGCCGAAGCCGGCATGGTCACGTCGAGGCTGCCGACGCCGTTCGGCAGGTCACGGCCGGCGCCCGAGACCAGGCCGTTGGAGTCCACGGCGGTCACCACGTAATAGGCGTTTCCCGCCAGGGTGTAGCCGCCGGTGTGCGTCCAGGTCGCCGGCGTGCCGCTGTTGATCACCGCGAAGGGGGCGGCGGGGTTGATGGTGAAGTTCGGGGTGGTGCCGCGGTAGACCCGGTACCCCACCACGTAGGTCGGACGGCCGTAGATGTCCACCGCGGGCCGGGTCCAGGTGAGGACGAGATCCGAGCCGGATCGATTGACCGTCAAATCGTCGATGGCCCGCGGCGGCGCGATCCCCTCGAACAGGTGCGGGACCTCGGACACCTCGGCGGTGCGGGCGCTCTCGATGTCGGACGTGTTGGTGGCCGTGAGGCTCACGTAATAGCGCGTCCCGGTCTGCAGGCCGAAGAGCGAAAGCCCGGTGGCCGTCGCGGCCGCCGTGACGGTCGCGGTCGGCGCCCCGGCCGTGATGCCGTAGCGTACCGTATACCTCTTGATGTCGGTCTCGGGATTCTTGTTCCAGGAGACATCCAGCCGTCCCCCGGTGCCCGCGTCGCGCACCACCAGCCCGGTCGGAACACTCGGCGGGTTCGGGTTGATCGGCCGCGCCGTGACGCAGTCGGGTCCAGCGTCGCAGTCGCTGTTGAAGTTGGAGTTCGCGCCCTCGAACCCGTCGGCGTCCACCGACACCGCGAAGTAGTAATAGCGGCTGGCGTTGATGACCGTGGAGTCGATGCAGGAGTTCGCCCCGGCCGGCGTGCAGGCGATCGCCGTGGAGGCGGCGCCCGGCGTGCCGGTGGCGCGGTACAGGCGGGTGGAGGCGGCCGGCGTCCCCGGGGGCGTCCACGACAGGGTCACCTGGCCGTTCCCCGCCTGCGCCTGCAGCGCGGTCGGCGGCGCGGGAGCCGGCGTGGCGATGCGGCTCGCGGGGTCGCCGAGGAACGTGTACCCCTGCAAGTCCACGATCGAGCCCTGCTGCCAGAGGGCGGTCCGCATCGGCAGCGCCGCCTCGCCGAGCACCGTCTCGCGATCGGGTCCGAACAGCGACAGGAACGTGTCGTCCGAGACCACCGAGCCGACGAAGGCGTTCGACAGGCCGCTGGGCGCGAGCGCGGCGATGGCGCCGCCGGCCGGGTTGTTCACCATCCCCTCCCCCAGCGAGCCGGTCCCGACCAGGTAGTGGAAGCCGCCGGAGAGGCAGTTGACGTTCACCATGAACGGCAGGCGCAGGCCGTTGGTCAGCGCCACGGCGTCGCTGGTCGTGAAGAAGGCGTCGAGCCCCCACTGCTCGAAGTTGCCGTGGCCGACGAAGGTGAGCACCGCCGCGCCCGACTGCAGCTCGGAGAGGAGCGTGGTCTTGAAGCCGGCGGCGTCGGCCGCGTTCCACGGCGGGTTGTCGAAGTAGAGCTGCGGCGACGGGTGACTGTACGGCGCCTGGCTGAAGAAGTCGGTGGTCAGGTCGTTGTTCACCGCCTCGAAGTCGTCCGACTCGCCGGTGAACTTCCCGTCGCCGGCGGTCAGGATGGCGCGCCCTTTCCACGTCCCGGACGGTGGCGTGGTCTCGAACTGGCGGATCTTGTCGAACACCGCGGCCGAGGCGGCGACGCTGCGCGTCGAGATGCGTCCCAGGTGCAGGTCGGGGATCTGGTCGGACCCCGAGACGGAGGCCAGCCAGTTGTCGCTGCTGTAGTAGCCGATGATGCTCGCCGCCTGGAAGAGGATCGGCGTCGGCACCTGGTCGACCCAGTCGGCGCGCTGCATGACGTTCTTGAAGTCGGGGGTGGCGTCCCCGACCAGCAGCGCGAACGACGGCGGCGCCTCCAGCCCGGACGCCCCGCGCCAGTTCGCGAAGGCGTAGGCGAGGAAGCTCCGCACGGCGTTGGCGTCGCGGCGCCCGAAGGAGAACTCGTCGTACACCTGGTCGATGAAGACGACGCGGGAGTGGAGCCCCTGGGTCGCGAGCCTATGGCCCAGGAGCAGGTCGAGCGATCCTCCGGGGGCCGGATCGATCGTCTGCGTCGTGCCGATGACGATGAAGTCGGCCTGCTGTCCCGCGATCTTCAGCACCGGGTCCGCCGCCTGGGTCATCGCGTCCGGCAGGAGCGCGCCTGAGGGCCCGACGACGGCGAAGGTCCGGGTCGCGGGGGCCGAAGCGTCGAGCGCCGCCTCGAAGGTCCAGGCGGACGTCGGCGCGCCCGACGGCGTGGCGCCGGTCAGCGCGACGGCATCGGCTTCGCCGTTGCCCGCCACCGTCCTGCCGACCTCGAGGATGCGCGGCGCGGTGGCGCCGAGCCCGCCGACCTGGTAGCGGCCGTTCTGGTTCGGCACCGTGAAGAGGAGCACGTCGCCCGTCGCCGTGAAGGTGCGCCGGTACTTCACCTTGAACCAGTCGGGGTACTGGCGGTCCACGCTGATTCCCGCGTCGGTCACCGCCAGGGCGTGCACCGTGAGCGGGTTGCTCACCGACGCGCGCGGCACCGAGAAGGTGTGCTCGTTCATGGTCTCGTCGTCCCAGGTGTACTCCGAGGCGTTGACGGTGTCGGAGTTGAGCCAGACGCGCGTCCGGTGGTCGGGGGCCGCCGCCAGGGACGAGCCGCCGCGCAGCCGCGCCGTCACCGTGACCGGCACGGCGGCCGGGGCCAGCCCGGGCAGCGCCAGCGACAGGTCGCGCTGCGCCTGGGCGCTTCCGGCGAGGAGCGACGGGATGGAGAAGTAGGGATCCTCCGCCCCGAGCGGAATGAAGATGTTGTTCTCCTCCCAGGTGGCGGTGTCCTCGAAATCGGCGGCCTGCGCGAAGCCGGAAACCGGGGCGCCGGAAGCGGACGGAATGCGCTTGTGGCCGCCCTGGTTGGTCCCGGTCGTCAGCCAGTACACCTGGGTGTCGGTGAAGTCGTTCGCCTCGTAGACCGACGGGTTGGCCAGACCCATGTCGAAGTTGAGCAGCGTCGGCGGCTCGGTTTTGGGCAGACCGAAGAACTCCAGGGTGTCGCCGGAGCCGAAGACCCCGTCCGCCTCTCCCGATCCGCCCGCGGCGTTCAGGATGGAGATCGGCACCTCGACGCCGTCCACCTCGAGACCCCACGTGCGCGGGTCGGTCGCGAGCAGCGCGGCGGCGTTCGCATTGAGATAGGCGAGATCCAGGCGGTACAGCCCGCGCTTCGAAACCGCGATCTTGAAGCGCGGACCCGCCGGGGCGGCCGCCGTCGTCACGGCTTCGGTCGAGGCTGCAACCGTGCCGACCGGGGTCGAACCCACCGCCTCGCGGTCCTCTTTCCGCGGTCCGCGCTGGCGCCGGAAGAAGCGTCCCTGCTCATAGTTGATGAAGGCGGATCGGTACCCGGCCTCGAAGTGCGGGTCGGCCGGCGGCGCGGCGCTCAGCCCCTGACCGGCCGGCAGGTCGAAGGTGACCACCGCTTCGATGTCGCCGTACAGGCGGCCCTCGCGCCGGACCGGGTCGTACAGCAGCGGCGTCCAGATCACCTCCACGAACGCCTGGTCGCGCAGCGCTCCGACCCGGCCGAGGTGCAGGGGCGCGTCCGGCTGGAAGGCGTCGGCGCCGTACACCGGCGCGGAGCGCGCGAAGTCCTGGACGACCTGGCCCCGCGCGCGACGATCGCCGCCCGGCGGCGTCTGCCCGTCGCCCGGGTCGAACCCTTCGCGGTCGGACAGGCGCGGCGTCGGCACCGGTGGCACGTCGAGATCGGTCAGGGTGCGCGAGTCGGCACGCAGGATCGCCAGGGACGGGACGGCCCCCTCGGGGATCGCCACCAGGACGATGCGCACCGGCAGGGCCGGCTCGCCCGGCCGGCTGGTGGTGCCGAAGCCGTCGAGCGCCGGCACCAAGCCGCCCTCGACGGCGCGGAAGCGCAGCTCGGGCGTGCCGAGGCTCAACGGAACCGACTGGCTTCCGGGCGCACCGTGCCCGGGGACGACGAGGCAGAGCAGGAGTCCGACGAAAACGAGCGGACGGAGAATCGGGGAGTTCATGGGGACCCGGACTTCAACCGGAGATCAGCACCTTCTTTCCCTTGCGCACGACACGAGCGGCTCTGCGCCGCTCACATTCCGCACTTGGTGAGGACCCCCCCGGTCTCCTCCGCGGAATGTCCGGTCTTCTCTTTCCAGGTGGCGTAGGCCTTGGCGCGGAACTCGGCGTTCTTGGCGATCTGCGGGTAGATCGCCTTCGGGTCGCCGAGCTGCACGTCGGCGACGCCCATGCAGAAGCCGCACTGGTCGCCGTTCTTCGCCACCTTCAGGGTCTGCTGCGCCACTTCGACCGCCTCGCGCCGCACCTGGATCAACACCGGCGAGGTGCGCCACATGTCGCGCAGGTTCGCGAGCTCGCGGATGTTCCCCGCCTTGCGCCGCAGCTGCACGCACGGATAGATGTTGCCGTACGGGTCGATGGCGAGGCCCGAGCGGCCGGTGCCGCAGACCGCCTCCCCCGGCGCATCGACGCGCGGCAGCGGGATCTCCTCCTTGCGGGCGGTCCGGTAGGCGTCGTCGGACCAGAATTTCTCCAGGAAGTCGTCGCTCGACATCAGCGAAACGGGATCCTTGTCGCCGTCGTCGCGCGGCGTGATGACCGTGTCGAACTGGATGCGCGCGCCGAGCTCGCTCGCGAGGCGCTCCATGTCGAGCACCTCCCACTGGTTGTCCTTGGTCACCGGGCACTTGAGATTGACCTTGATGCCCTCGGCGCGAAGGTAGCCGACGCCCGCGAGCAGCTTCTTCAGCGAGCCGGGGACGCAGGTGAGCTTGTCGTGGGTCTCCGGCTTCGCCCCGTGGATGCTGATCTCCATCTCCAGCGGGTTGGCGATCTGTTTGATCTTCTTCGCCATCGGCTCGTCGATGAGGAAGCCGTTGGTGTAGATGCGCAGCGCGAACCCGAGCCGGCGCGCCTCGGCGGCGATCTCGAAGAAGTCCTTGCGGACGAGCGGCTCCCCTCCCGTGAGCGTCAGGTAGAGGACGTTGAAGTCGGCGAGCTTGCGCAGCGCGTCGAACACCTCGGCGGTGTTCATCTCCTTCTGGCCGGTCGGGCAGTTGTAGCAGAAGGAGCAGGCGTGGTTGCAGACGAAGGTCAGCTCGAACAGCGCCGACATCGGCACGGCGTTGTTCCAGTTCTTGATGGTCAGTTTTTCGAGCGCGTTCGGCATGTCAGCTCACCATTCCTTGCGTCTTCAGATCGGTGACGAAGGCCTGCAGATCCCCGAGCGCCTTCTCGCGCGTGATGTCGTACTCCGCCAGGATGCCGTCGAGAATCTCCGCCAGGGTGCGCCGCCCGTCGATCCGCTCCCAGATCGCGCTGCCGATCTCGTTCAGCACGCTCACCTGGGCGCGCGAAGGCAGGACGATGGTCGCCTGCCCGTCGTAGGTGCGGTGGGCGGCGTCGGGGCTCTTGGTGAGAACGGTGGTCAGGTCCATGCGTCAGCGCTCCTCGATCACATCCCAGAAGGCGTCGTCCTTGCGGAAGTGCAACCTCCACAGCGGGGTCGTCGCGACCAGCCGCGCGGCGTTCTCGACCGCCGGTCGCGGATCCACGTCGCCGTCGAGCACGAACGGCAGCGAGGCCACCACTTCTGCCAGAGCCGCCGCCCCGGCCACTCGTTCACGCCGGACATCGGACGACTGCACCAGCCGGTGCAGCCCGGCGATCGGAAAGGCCTCGTTGCTGTCCGGCACGTGGTGGTGCGCCATCCCGAACGGGATGCCCGCCGCCTGAAAACCTCGAGGTGCGGGGACCAGCAAGGTCAGGTCGTCGCTCAGCACCAGGTCGCGCTGCGAGAACCGGGTCACGGTGGTCTTGCCGCTGCCGGATGGGCCGAAGAAGACGTAGGCCCGGCCGCCGCGCACCACCGCCGCGCCGTGCAGCAGCATCCCGCCGCGTGCCTGGATGAACCCGGCCGTCATCGCCCGCAGGAAGTTCTCCGAGCCGCGCTCGAACCGGGGTCCTTCCTCCTCGACCAGCGCCAGCTCGGCGGTGCGTCGATCGGTGGCGAAGGACCCGGCGAACTCGTACGACCACCAGCGCCGGGCGTCGGCGTCACGCCGGGTCGGCATCCGATAGACCTCCGTGCCGGCGTCCTGGAGCTGCAGGAACGACTCCCGGCCGGCGCGCGTGAGGCGCACGGAAAGGTCGGCCGGCCCGGTGGCCTTTTCCTCGAGGAACGGCCGGTACTGGCTGAGGAGGCGATCCCGCTGCCTGGACGAGAGCCCCTCGAGGGCGAAGCGCAGGGGCCCGACGCGCAGGGCGAGCGTCCCCTGCCCGAACGCGGGGCGGTTTTCGGCGAACCAGGCCGCATCCGGGTTGAAATCAGTCCCGGGGGGACGGTCCTGTCCGCTCATCCTGTCGGCGACGGCGCCTTGGGACACGTGTGTGAGCAAGGTTCGGGTAGCCCTCGGCTGCTTTGAAACGGCCGAAATATACCGTGTTTCGGGGGGTTCGTCCAAACGAAATTTGGTTACAAGTTGGGGATTACGCGACGGTTAGGCCATGTCCAGCAAGGATTATTTCGATCCGGAGGCCGGAGGGGCCGGCTTCGCGGCCGGATCCGGCTGGGAGGTCGAGGCGGGCGGAAGCGGGTCCAGCCCGATCAGGGTGCGGAAGCGCGGGTCGTTCTTGAGGGGCGCCAGGCGGGAGTCGCGGCGCATCTCCGTGAAGTCGTTCGCCCCCAGGGTGATGGCCTTCTCGAGGGAGGCGATCGCCTCATCGACCTTCCCCTGGCGGGCGAAGATGGTCGCCCGGTCGAAATCGGGGTCCTCGCTCTGCGGATCCACGAGCTGCATCACGTCCATGGCCTTGAGGGCCCGGGCTGTCTCCCCCTTCGCCTCCCAGTAGTGCGCCAGCCAGTGGTACCCATTCATCCGGTAGGGATAGCGGCACTGCTGGAGCTCGAGGTTGTCGAGAAGCGCATCCCCCCAGCGGTTGCGGATGCCGAGGAAGCTCACCATGTCGAGGGCGCTGAAATTGTCGGGATCCGTCTCCATGACGGCCGAGGCGTTGCGCGTCGAGCGCCCGACGATCCCGTAGGACTGGTCGATGGTCGCGGTGAACATCGTGCCGTTGACCGCCACCTTCTCCGGCAGGCGGGGATCGGGCCAGGTGTCCTTCGCCACGCAGAACGGGGCGTCGGCCCAGGGCGTTCCGAGCGCCGCCGCCGCGGCATCGATCTCCTTCTTCCTGGCCGGCGGCGGCTCCAGCTCGCCGAGCCGGCCCTGGCCCTGCGCCTGAAGCGCCCTGGTCCACTTCGCCCCGGGGTCCTTGATCGGGTGCTCCTCGGCGGGGTCGGCGGCGAGGTCGAACGACTCCGTCCAGGTTCCGCGGACCACCTTGTGGTCACCGTCGATCACCGCCCAGAGCGGGCTCCAGCCATAAGCCATCCACGGCTGGACCGATTCGATCCAGATCGGCCGACCCTCGCGCGGCGGCTTCGGCCTGCCCTTCCCGGCCGGTGCGGTCAGCAGGCCGGCGAAGGAGACACCGTCGAGCGCCGTCGTCGCCGAGCCCGCCTTCGCGGCGCCCGCCAGGTCGAGAAGCGTCGGCGCGAGGTCGGTCAGGCTGACCGGCGTCGCCACGACCGCTCCTCCTGCCATCGCGTTGGGCAGTCCGAATGGGACGATGACCAGGGGCACCCGCACCGTGGTCTCGTAGAGGTAGATGCCGTGACCGGTCTCCTGGTGTTGTCCCAGGGCTTCCCCGTGCGATCCGGCCACCACGAGCACCGACCGATCGAGGAGCTGCTTGTCGCGCAGCAGGTCGACGAGGGCGCCGAGCTGCGGATCGAGCGAGGCCAGCTCGCCGTCGTACGGGTCGTCCTTGTGCTCGGACTTGAACGGCTCCGGCGCTTCGTAATCGGCGTGCGGGTCGTGGAAATTCGCGAACAGGAAGAGGGGCTTCGCCGCGGTCCGCTTGTCGAGCCGCGCGCGGACGGCCTCGGTCACTTCCGAGGCGCGCCGCTCCTTCGACAGGCCGGCGACCAGCTTCCGGATCCCCGGGAATTCGTCGTCATAGACATCGAAGCCGCGGTCAAGCCGGGTGTCGGAGTCGAGGAAGTGGCTGCCGATCACCGCCAGCGTTTCGTAGCCGGCCTGGCGCAGGCGCTCGGCCAGAGGGACCACCCCGTCCGCCAGGCGCCCCCCGGCGCCCTCGAGGTCGTGGCGCACCCCGTGATGCGAAGGGTCCAGTCCCGTGAGCACGCTGGCGTTGCTGGGCGCCGTCGACGGCGACGCGGCGTAGGCGTGGTCGAACCGGATTCCCTGCTTCGCCAGCGCCTCGAGCTTCGGCAGGTCGTGCTGGCCGCCCTCCGGCTGGAAGAGCCGGTCGCTCCGCAGGCTGTCGATGGTGATCAGGATGATGTTCGGCCGGGCCGGGGCGGCGGGCGCACCCGCAGCCGCAGCGGCACGGACGCCGACGATCGACAGGAGCGCGATGCAGATGGGAGCGACGGCGGTGCGCCATCCCGGGCGCCCAGGATGCGGGCGCCCGAACGACCCGATCATTTCTCGATCACCTCGATCGGACCCGGCGCCTGGCCGGCGCCGGCGGGGAGATGCGCCGAGAAGAAGTCGCGGATCGCCTGGTCATACTTGGTCCGATCCTCGGCGTACAGCCCGGTCAGCCCCGAACGCCTCAGCTCCAGCAGGTTCTTGTCCCCATCGGCGGATTCCGGAATCGCCTCGTAGATGCGCCGCTCCGCCTCGAACTGCTCGGGCACCTCGGACGCCGCGATGAGCAGCAGGTTTCGTCCGCCCAGGCCCGACAACCGCTTGTCCAGGGAGTACTTCCCGAGGCTGCAGCGGAAGTAAGGACCGTACAGCAAACGGGCCGCCGGGACCAGCGATTGCGCCGCGGGAGGGACCATTTCGCGCAGCCGGCGGTCGGCCTCGGTGCTGACGTCGGGGTAGAGCCCGTCGAGCGCCAGCGCCGTCAGCCCCGGCTCTTCGAGCGCCGCCAGGGCCAGGGCGTAGGCCCCCATCCCGACGCCCCACCCGCCGACCCGCGACTTGGCGAACTCGGGCTTGGACCGCAGCCAATTGACGGCGGCCAGCACATCGAGACGCTCGTTCACGCCCAGGGTCGATCGGGCGGCGCCGCTGTCGCCGTGCCGGCGAAAGTCGAGGAGCAGGAGCGGATAACCGACCTTGCTGAGCGCGACCGCGGCGTTCAGAAGCTGCGAGCGCGAGCCGCCCAGATCGTGGCAGAGGACAATAGGCGGCGCGCCGCGCTTCCCATGCAGGTACCAGCCGGCGAGCGACACCCCGTCCGACGAGGTGAAGACGGCGTCCTCGGTCTGCAGCAGCAGCTCGGACGGGTCCGCCTTGCTGCGATCGGGATCCGGCTGGCTGGCGGCGTGGATCAGCGCGAAGACGCCGGCGGCCGGCAATCCCACCACGATGATCAGGATGATGAGGATCCGCCTCAACGCGGAACCGGAGGGGAGGGCGGCCATTCGGGGGCGGACTATACCACGCGCTCTCCGCCCTCGATCTCCGGCGGCGGGGCCCCGGCGAGCCGCTCGTGGATGCGCCGCGCGACCGGAGCACCCACGACCTTGGCGACCTCCTCGACCGGCGCCTCGCGCACGCCCGTCAGCGATCCGAAGCGCCGCAGGAGCTGCCGGGCCCGGCGCGGTCCCACGCCTTCGATCTCGGTCAGGGCGCTGCCGACGGTGCGCTTGCTGCGCACCTTGCGATGGAAGGTGACGGCGAAGCGGTGCGCCTCGTCGCGGATGCGCTGCACCAGGTGCAGGACCGGGGAGTCGTGCGGCAGCCGCACGGGACCGGTGCGGCCGTCGAGGAAGATCTCCTCCTCGCGCTTGGCGAGGGCGGCCACCTGCATATGGCCGAGGCCGAGGCGCTCGAGCACCGCCAGCGCCGACGACAGCTGCCCACGGCCGCCGTCGATGAGCACGAGATCCGGCAGCGGCTTGCCTTCCTGGAGCAGGCGCGCGTAGCGCCGGCCGACGACCTCGGCCATCGAGGCGAAATCGTCATTCCCTTCGAGGTGGCGGATCTTGAAGCGGCGGTAGTCGGAGCGCTTCGGGCGGCCCGCTTCCCAGACCACCAGCGACGCCACCTGGTCGGTCCCCTGGATGTGCGAGATGTCGAAGCACTCGATGCGGTGCGGCGGCTCGTCGAGGCCGAGCGCCTCCTGGAGGCCTTCGAGGATCTCGACGCCGTGGGTGTGCGGGGCGCGGAACATCGCCTCGAAGGAGAGGCGGGCGTTCTTCGCCACCGTGTCGAGCAGCGCCTTCTTCGGCCCGCGCTGCGGGACGAGGAACTGCACGCGCCCGCCGCGGCGGCTCCGGAGCCACTCCTCCAGAACCGGCTTCGACGCCGGATCGTGCGGCAGCAGGATCGCCTCCGGCAGGTCGTCGGTCGAGGCGTAGTAACGCTCCAGCACCGCGTCGAGGAAGAGCGCGGGGTCGGGCTCCCCGCCTTCGAACGACAGCTCGCGCCGGGCCCGCACCTGGCCTTCCCTCATCTGGAAGATCTGCACCGACGCGAGCCCGCCTTCGCGCACGTAGGCGACGTAGTCCTGCCCCTCGAGCCCGACCGACGAAATGGTCTGGCGCTCCGCCATGCGCTCGAGCATGCGGATGAGGTCACGGTGCTGCGCCGCCGCCTCGAAGCGTTCGTCGGAGGCCGCCTCCGCCATCTTCCCCTTCAGGACCTTGAGGAGGTCGCGGGTGCGCCCTTCGAGGAAGAGCCGCGCGTCGGCGACGGCCCGCTGGTACTCCTCGTCCGACACCAGGCCGGCGCAGGGCCCCAGGCACTGGTTGAGCTGGAACAGCAGGCAGGGCCGCGGCCGCGTCCCGTCGAGGTGCTCGTAGCAGGTGGCCACCTTGAAGTGGCGCGCCACCGTCTGGATCGAGCGCCGCGCCGTCGACGCGGGCAGGTAGGGGCCGAAGTAGGCGTTCTTGTCGAGCCGCGCCTGCCGCACCAAAACCAGGCGCGGGAAGCGCTCCGAGGTGGTCAGCTTCAGGTACGGGAAGTTCTTGTCGTCGCGGAGGCGGATGTTGTAGCGCGGCTGCTCCTCCTTGACCAGGTTGTTCTCGAGGATGAGCGCCTCGACCGGATTGCGCGTGACGATGTACTCGAGGTCCCAGATCTCCGAGACCAGCGCCCCGGTCTTGACCGCCTCCGGCGACCCCGACTCCTCCTTCCCCGCCTGGAAGTAGGAGCGCACCCGGTTCTTGAGCGACTTCGCCTTGCCGACGTACAGGAGCCGCCCCTTCCGGTCGCGATAGAGATAGACCCCCGACGAGTCCGGAAGATCGGCCAGCTTGGCCCGCGCGGGACTCTCTCCTCCCTCGGCCCCGGGGCGGTCGTGCGTCTGCTTCGTCTCCGGATCCATGACCCTTCGATCCTACTCTGCGTGGCAAGCTGACACGGCGGGGCGAGCCTTCGGTGAGAAGATGCCCGCATGCGTCGTTTCGCCGACACGGCGGTCGCGTTGCTGCTCCCTTCGGGAAGGCGGGTGGCCCGCTACTTTCTCGAGGTGGAGGGATACCTCTACCCCCACGAGGGGACGTTCCTGCACTGTCTGGCCTTCGCCGCTCCGGGGCGGGGGGCCGTGGTCGAGATCGGATCCTTCCGCGGGCGCTCGACGCTGTGTCTGGCCTCGGGCGTGCTTCGGCGCGGCGAGGGAAAGGTCATCGCCATCGATCCCCAGCGGTACGGCACCGGCGAGACCTTGGTGGCGAACCTGCGGCGTTTCCATCTCGATCGCTGCGTCGAGATCCGGGCGGACACTTCGCTTTCGGTCGCGCGGGGCTTCGAGGGCAAGGCGCGCATCGTCTTCGTGGACGGCGATCACTCCGACGACGCGGTGCGTGCGGACGTGGCCGCGTGGCTGCCGCACCTGGACGCCGGAGGCTTTCTCGTCCTTCACGACGCCACGTCCCTGTCCGGGTTTCCGGGTCCAAGAGCCCTCGCGGACGCCCTGCGACACGCCGTCGGTCCGGACGGGACGTTCCAGTCGGCGGGCACCATCGGCAGCATCGCCTGGTTCCGCGCGCGGGGAGGCGAACGCTTCCAGCCCTCCAGCCGGGGGCGCGCCTGGGTCGATCCCCTCCTGAAGTCCCTGCGGGGGTCGACCGAGCCCTTGGGATGAGGTCCCGCGGGGATCGGCCGCCCCGGAATCGTCAGGCGAGAGCGAGGACCAGCGCCTTCTTGAGGTAACGGATCCGGTCGCGGAGCGCAGCCGCCTCCTCGAAGCGCAGGGCCTCGGCGGCGGCGTGCATCTCCTTGGTGAGGCCGGCGACCTCAGCTTCGATCTCGGCGGGGGTCTTGCCCTTCTCGGCGCCGCCGTCCGCCTCGATGGGCACCTTGAGGTAGTCGGCTTCGTAGACGCTGCCGAACACCTCGTCGAGCGACTTGACGATGCTCTCAGGGGTGATGCCGTTGGCGTCGTTGTACTCCTGCTGGCGGGCTCGGCGCCGGTTGGTCTCGTCGATGCACGCCTGCATCGAGTCGGTCATCCGGTCGGCGTACATGATGACGCGCCCCCGCACGTTGCGCGCCGCGCGGCCGACGGTCTGGATGAGCGACCCGGCCGAGCGCAGGTAGCCTTCCTTGTCGGCGTCGAGGATGCCGACGAGCGAGACCTCCGGCAGGTCGAGTCCTTCGCGCAGGAGGTTGACGCCGACGAGCACGTCGAAGTCGCCGCGCCGCAGCCCGCGCAGGATCTGCACCCGCTCGAGCGTCTCGATGTCGGAGTGCAGGTACTGCACCTTGAGCCCGATGTCGGTGTAGTAGCGGCTCAGTTCCTCCGCCATGCGCTTGGTCAGCGTGGTGATGAGGACGCGCTCGCCGCGCTCGACCACCTGGCGCACCTCGTGCAGCAGGTCGTCCACCTGGTGCCGCACCGGGCGCACGTCGATCACCGGATCGATGAGCCCGGTCGGCCGGATGACCTGCTCGATGAACTCGCCGCCGGTCTGCTGCAGCTCGTACGGCCCCGGGGTCGCCGAGACATAGATGCGCTGCCCCGCCCGCTCCTCCCACTCCTCGAACTTCAGGGGGCGGTTGTCCACCGCCGACGGCAGGCGGAAGCCGTAGGAGACCAGGTTCTCCTTGCGGGACCGGTCGCCGAAGTACATGCCGCGCACCTGGGGGATCGACACGTGGCTCTCGTCGATGAGGAAGAGGTGATCCTCGGGCAGGTAGTCCAGCAGGTTGGGAGGCGGCTCCCCCGGCGCGCGGCCGGTCAGGTGGCGCGAGTAGTTCTCGATCCCCTGGCAGTAGCCGATCTCCCGGATCATCTCCAGGTCGAACATGGTGCGCTGGTGCAGGCGCTGCGCCTCGAGGAGCTTCTTCTCCGACTCGAGGACCGCGAGGCGATCCTTCAGCTCGGCCTTGATGTTGTCGATCGCCGTGAGCAGCCGATCGCGCGGCGTGACGTAGTGCGAGTTGGGGTAGATCGGGATGCGGTCGAGGCGCTTCATCACCGCGCCGCGCACCGGGTCGATGGCCGAGACCGTCTCGATGTCGTCTCCGAACAGCTCGACGCGCACGGCGTACTCCTCGTACGAGGGGAAGATCTCGATGACGTCGCCGCGCACCCGGAACTTGCCGCGCTCGAGGTCGAACGGGGTGCGCTCGTACTGGATCTCCACCAGCTTGCGCAGCATGGCGTCGCGGTCGATGGTCTTGCCCGGCTCGAGCAGCACCATCATCCCGTGGTACGCCTCGGGCGACCCGAGGCCGTAGATGCACGACACCGAGGCGACGATGATGACGTCGCGCCGCTCGAACAGCGATCGCGTCGCCGAGTGCCGCAGGCGATCGATTTCGTCGTTGATCGTCGCTTCCTTCTCGATGTAGGTGTCGGACTGCGGGATGTACGCCTCGGGCTGGTAGTAGTCGTAGTAGGAGACGAAGTACTCCACCGCGTTGTCCGGGAAGAAGCGCCGGAACTCCTGGTAGAGCTGCGCCGCCAGCGTCTTGTTGTGCGACAGGATGAGCGCCGGCCGCCCGACCGCCTCGATGGTCTTGGCCATGGTGAAGGTCTTGCCCGAGCCGGTCACTCCGAGCAGGACCTGGTGCTTGCGGCCGGCGTTCAGCCCCTCGACCAGCCGGCGAATCGCCTCGGGCTGATCGCCCTTGGGCTCGAAGTCACTGACGAGTCGAAAGGGGCTGCTCACCTACTCCGTCCAGCGGCCCCGGCTTGATCAGTCGTGAAGCGGCCCCAGGGCCTTGCATTTCCAGGCCCCGGAAGCATCGCACAGGCAGAGCTCCTTCGTCGAACCTCCCGTGTCGTAGCGGAATTCGTTCTCCGTGCAGGTCGAGCCGAGGTCGGCGCCAACGAGAGTGATCTTCGGACCGAACGCCTCCTTCATGACTCTGTGGCTCGGCCCAGCGTTGACGAGGGAGGAGCCGACACCGCTGAGATAGAGGATATCCGTCCCTGGAGAAGACACGACGTTGTCCCATCTCAGGAACGTGTTCGTCGCGCTCGGTGGGGGGGTGCGTCCCCCGTCGACGATGGCGAAGTGTTTGTCAGACGCGGTCCACCCGGACCCCATGTTGAAATCGCGATATCTCGGATTGCTGAGGCTGAAGGTCAGGTAGGGCGTATCCATGAGGACGTAGGCGATCGTGTCTCCGACGGCCTTGTCCGCCAGACTTACGAGGAATGTCGGGTTGATCATCTCCGCAGACCGAGGCACCGTGTCTATGTAGTTCTGATCCACCTGCATGAATACGTGCTTGTGGTCGTAAGGGGCCGTGTCCTTGCGCGTCATGATGCAGACGTCGTCGATGCTCATGAATGTCCCGAACGCAAAACCGTTCGAGATGCAGGCGAAATCCTCACCGTTCTCCTGAATTCCCACGTCGATATTGCAGTTCATGGTGTTTCTAATCGAGAGGGTGAGAACTCCCGTAGCGCTGGTCGACAGGTCATTGCCCACCGAAAAAGCCTCGCTGCTGTGCAGGCAATCATGGTTCTCGACGTAGTTGTCGACGAACGCGACGACCGTGCCTTTCCCGGGACTTCCGGCTGTGGAGGAAAGCTCACACCGACCTGGGAACGCAGACGCGGGGTCATTGGCGCCACCCAGCCGATTGTTCGATACCATCACTGCGTGCGTTCGCGTTCCGCCTCCGACATGGACATGAATGGTACAAAGACCGCTGGGGTCACTCGTCAGGATATTGTCCGTGATCCAGACATTGTCGAGGTCGCTGGGAGCTGAACCTGTCAGGTAGTTGCCGACGTCGATTTCGCTGCCGATGACGCCGCTGATGCGGACTCCATCGGCCATCACCTGGAGCTGACCGACGCGTGTCGCGCCGTCTCCCTGGATCCAGATGTATGGCTTATTGATTGTCCCGCCCGGGATCTCTCCTCCCCCGTTGTTGCGCAGCTTCAAGACGTAGGGCTTCGTGTACGACGAGTCCGTGATCGCCGTCAGCGCCGTGAAGAATGAATCGAAGACTGTGCGTCCCACCGCCTTCTGGTTCTGGGTGCCGAAGTTGGGTTCGATGTAGTAGACGGTCGCCGAGTTCCAGTCCACCGTCCGGTTGTTCGCCGCCGCGTCTGCCGACAGCCGCGGTATAAGGTCGGACGCGTACTCCAGGACCGCCTTCTCGGTCGTCAGCTTCTTCTGCACCGTCCCATCCTGCGCCGAGAACTTCACCGATCCATCGGGATGCAGCTTGCTCGTCTGCACGATGCCGGTCTGGTTCCCCGTTGTCTGTTGGCCTCCGACCGGTAAGCACTTGCAGTTCTCGGTCGTCGACCCCGCATCCACCGTCCCGGCGGTCGGATTGGACGATGTGCAGTGACGAATCTTCGTGTGGCCTTCGCTCGCCTTGGAGAAGTACGCCGCCCACGATGTCACGGGCGCCCCAGGAGGAATCGCCGGGCGGGTCACGGTGATCAGATTGGTCGTTCCGCTCGATGGCTGGACATCTCCGGACGCCGGGGACATCGCGGTGCAGCCGCTTTCGTTGCACCACGCCACGTAGGTCCGGTATGTCTCCGCGGCGCTGCAGAACCCGCCGCTGCTCGCCCCGGCAAGGCTCGTCGGGGCCGTCCCCGGGTCTGCCAGCGTGAAATCCTTCTTGACTGCATAGCTGCTCCCGGTGCAGTCGTTCTCGTTCATGCACGTTTGAGCCCGGACAACCTCCGTGAGAAACAGGGTCGACATGAGCCCGGCGACTGCAACACGAATCCAGGTCTGAGTGGTCATCGCGTCTCCTCTCCCGGGTCTAGTCCTGCAGCGCGCCGAGCGAGGCGCAGTTCCAGGTGTTGGCGGGATCGCAGACGCAGAGTTCTTTGGTCGCGCCGCCGGTGTCGAACCTCATTTCGTTCAGATCGCAGGTGCTCCCGACATCGGTCCCCGTGAGCAGAAGACCAGCCGCGAAACCGTCCGTGAGAAGTCTCGGAGAGGGAGCCGCGGTGATGCTTGACAAGGTGGCTCCCGACGTCAGGATGACGTCGCTGTCGGGAGCCTGCACCACGTTGTCCCAGGAAAGAAAGGTGTTCGTCCCGGAGGGAGGATTCGACCGAAATGCCGACACATTCGCGAAATACTTGTCTGACGCGCTCCAGCCCGAGCCGATCGCAAGTTCCTGGTACCTCGGGTTGCTCATCTTCAACTGGACCCGCGGCCCGTCGATCCAGACGTAGCCGATCCTGTCACCTGAGAAGTGACTCGCCGGAAGATTGACCGAGAATCGAGGGTTGATGAACTCCGCATTCCTCGAGATCGATCCCGAGTAGTCGCCGACCGTTTGCGCAAGCACATAGTCATGAGCGTACGAACCTGAGTCCGCTCTCTTGATGACGCACGCGTCGCTCACGCTGTAGAGCGAGCCGAAGTTGGACCCCAAGCCGATGCACGCGAGGTTCAGACCCTGGGCGCTCAGGCCGTCCTTCACGTTGCAGTTGAGCGTGTTCCCGGACGACAACACGATGGACTTCGCGGTATCGTCGGTTGTGCCGCCGAAGGCGGCCAGAAGCTCATTGCCGTAGTCGCAGCCGTCGGACTCGACGTAGTTCCCGACGAACTGCACCACCGTCCCGGTTCCCCCGTTGCCGGCATAGTTTCGCAGCGCACACTTGTTGTCGACGATCGCACCGGGATCGTTGCTTCCACCCAGCCTGTTGTTCGAAACCATCACGGCGTGCGACCGCGTGCCGCCCCCCACGTTGACGTTGACGCCACAGCCGGTGCTGCCCGCGCCGTTGGTCACGACGTTGTTCGTAATCCAGACATTGTCGAGATCCGAAGGCGTGTAGGTGGGAAAGGTCACGTTCCCGACCTGAATCACCGGAGTGATCAGCCCGCTGACGCGGACGCCGTCGGCCAGGATCTTGATGACGCCGACCCTCGTGGCCCCGTCCCCCTGGAGCCAGACGTAGGGCTTGGTGATCGACGCGCCGGTTAGTTCACCGCCACCGTTGTTTCGCACCTTGATGACGTAGGGCTTGGTGTAGGCGGAGTCGGTAATCGCCGCCAGCGCGTTCGTGATCGAGCTGAAGACCGTCCGACCGACGCCATTGGTCGTCCCGGCTCCGAAGTTCGGCTCGACGTAGTACACCGCGGCCGAGTTCCATTCCACGGTGCGGAAATTGGCGCCCGCGTCGGGAGAGAATCGCGGAAGGAGATCCGTGGCGAAGTCGAGCACGGCCCTCTCGGCCGTCAGCTTTCCCTGCACGGTGCCGTCCTTGGAGGAGATCTTGACGGGGCCGCTCGGATCCAGCTTGCTCATCTGGACGATTCCGGTCTGGTTCGAGTTCGTCATGAGTTGGTTGCCAGCACATTTGCAGCTCTCGCTCGTCGTCGCCGCCGCCAGTGTTCCGGTCCCGGCGCCGAGTCCGCTGCAGATGCGGAGAATGGAATGATTCTCCGTCCCCGATTTCGAGTAATAGGCGGACCATGATGTCGCGCCCGACGCGATCGATGGCCTCGTGACGGTGATCAGATTTGTCGAGCCGCTTGACGGAGTGATATCAGCCGACGCTGGTGATGCAGCCGTACAGCCGCTCTCGTTGCACCACGCTACATAGGTCCGGTAGGTCGTCGATGCGCTGCAGGAGCCTCCCGTGGTCGCTCCGGCGGCATTGGAAGGCGCGCTTGTCGGGTCCGCCATCCCGAAGTCCTTCTTGACCGCGTAGCTGCTCCCCGTACAGTCATTGACGTTCATGCACATCTGGGCGCGCGCGCTCGTTCCATGCGTCAGCGCTGCAAGGACCACCAACATGCCCATCCCGATCTCGCCTGTCCGGCGGGTCAGCGATGAAGACCTCGGTGGAGCGACTACCCTGCGGAGACGAAGGCTCATGACATTCCACCTCCGGGGAAACGTGCGTTTGCGGTTTCGTTGCGACGTGCGGCCTTATGGCACGCATCGCGGTGGCCGTCAAGCGGTTTTCTTACGTCGAGATTCGTTTGATGATTGATCGGGAAGGAACTACCTATTGTTACTTACTACGTTCTACCGAGGATCATTTCCGGACGTGAGATGGAGCGCATCGATCTCATGCCAGAACGAATCATCCTTCCGGAATCGCAGCTCGAAGAGCGACAGCTTCGCGAAGACAGTCGCGATCAGACTCCAGGCCTGCGGGTGATGGCCCAGCTCACCGACGACGAACGGCAGGTTTGCGACGAAATCCGCGAACCCCCGGGCGCGATCGATCGGCCGTACGGAGGGGACCGTATCCTTGCGCAACCGGAACGCGCCCACGACCGGATATCGGTCCGTGAGATCCTCGCAGGCCGTGTACGTCCCGCGGAAGGGACTCCCGATGGCCGCAAATCCCGGCCCTTGCGGCAGATTGAGGGTCAAATCATCGCTGATGACCTGGCCGCCGCAGATGGATGCGATGGTTGACTTGCCAGCGCCGGAATTCCCGAAAAACAGGTAACACCCTCCATTGCGCACCACGCTTGCGGCGTGCAGCACGAAGCCGCCGCGCAACAGGACGACCCAGGCGAGGCAGGCACGCAGGAGATTTTCCGTCGCCAGGTGAACCGGATCGGTGCGCGCCAAGGCTCCCGCGCGCTCCCGAGTCAGGACGATGCCCACCCCGCTCCCGATGTCGACGCACGCGCAGGTCGTGCCCGTCGCATAGTAGAGCCGCCCGTCGCGAACGGCATGCTCCATTCTGTAGTTCTCCGCCGGTCCGTTGGGGTCCGGAGAATCCAGATAGGGAGCATCCGGCTCGCTGCGGAACGCGAGACTCAGGGGCACAGGTGGGATGAGATCCGAGGACAGATAGCGCCGGAACCGCTTCGCAACGAAGGCCTCGGTTTCCGCGTCCAGCCCTGCGAGCGACACCTGAAAGCCCGAGAGACTGATCGAACGCGTTCCGTCCCCTGACGCGGGGCGAGCCGTCTCGAAGTCGAACCCCACCGGCGGGTTCCACGAGGTCATCCCGCATACCCCATGGCAACGAAGTGATCACTGCCGATGGCATCGACGCTCCTGAACCCGGCTTCGTTGGCTTCCGCTCTGACACCCGCGGCGAAGAAGCGGTGGCTAAAAGCCTTTCCGAGCTGGCCTTCCGGTGTGACGAACCAGGTGAACCAGTCGCCGAACTCGCTCTTGCGATCGCCCTGAAGGCGTCGGCGGGCCGCCACCGCCATGAGTCGAGCCAGATGCTCGAATCGATGCACGAGATGGGCGCTGTACATGAGAACCCCCTGCTCCGTCAGATGCCGCCCGAGATTCCGCAGGCACGCCACCCGGCGGCTCCTGCCCGGTATGAAAGAGTAGACGAGGGCGGTCATGAAGATGCCGTCGAAGCGACGCTCGCCCAGGTCCAGTGTCGCGATGTCACCGGCGAGGAACTCCGCGTCCAGCCCCATGCGTGCGGCATTCTCCCGGGACGCTTCAACCATGGCAGGGATCAGATCCACGCCCAGAACGTGGTAGCCGAGCCGGGCCAGATGCAATGCCTCCCGGCCGACCCCACTTCCAGGCACGAGAAGGGAGCCGCCCCGGGGCACATGTCGCGCCACGAGATCCCGGGTCCAGTCACCCAAAGGCACCTGGAGAATCGATTGGTAATTCTTGACTTGCCAGGCGTACTTGCGGCCGATGGTGTCGATTTCGTCGTCCGGCGGTCCCGGCGCCTGTCCTATTTTCTTGCACCAGTAGATGAGCGAAGCGATCCGAGACGTCACCGGATGGACGCGTGCCGCGAAGCGTTCCAGGCCCCTCCGGACCGCCGAATCTTCATCGACGACTCCAAGAACTCGTTCACCCGTAATCTCCTCGAAAACACCAGGGAGAACGTCGAGCGCGGTCCGGTAGGGCCCGCCCCGTGTCCCCGAAAGGATTCTCCGCAGCTCGGCCCAGCCACGGATGTCGCAGAGCGCCAAGTCCCCCGGCGAGACGTCACATCCCCCGACGACCTGAACCTCCTGGCCATGCTCGATCCAGGGAACGGCGGAAAAACCAACGACACTCAACGGCAATCTCTTCCCTCGGCCGAGCAGCACTCTCAGAGTCGATGCTGGAACGAGCATCCCGCCGGCCGCGAGCGTGACGGCTCGCGGGTATGCCTGTGCCCAGGCAGAGGGCAATTCTCCACCTGCATGTGGATCGATCAAGGTTTCGGCCGTCTGTTGCGGCTCGGTTTTCGGCACGAGCCGGAGTCTAGCATCCGGCCCGCAACCGCAGGAAGCACAGGGTTTTGGGTTCAGGTGAAGTCAGCGGGCATCTCGATCAGGCAACTTTAGGACGCTGGCAGGCAATCCCTCGTCCAGCGGCCAACCCAGACCTTTGGACGGCATACGGAAGCGTGATCACGGTTCCTTCCTTGCGCGCGGGCCGCACGAGACCCAAATCTTCGTAGAGCAGGAGCGGCGCCCTTCCCCCTCCCGGATCGCGCCGGAGGAACATGCGTGGGTGCCGTGAGCCCGGCCTCCCCTGGAGCACGTGGGGACCATGGTCGAGATCATCTATACTCCCGGCCCCAGCGCGCGCGGCCCTGCGCGTGAGGTGACGTGAGCCCCTTCACACCGGAATCCACTTCCTCTTTCACATCGGGATCCTCCTCGGCCGATCCAGACGCGCCGCGCGGCGGGAACCCGGGCGGCGGCTTCACGAGCGGAGCGCCCCCCGCCGGCGGTCCGCCCGGCGCAGGCCCGGGCGGCGCCGGTGGCTCGGGCGCCGGCGGCGCCGGCGGCCGGTTCTCCTGGGTGACCCGCCGGCGCAAGCTCTGGGGCGGCATCCTCCTCGGCGCGCTCCTCGTCGCCGGGGTCGCCGGCTCGACGCTCGGCTGGTTCCTCACCTTCGACATCCCGGAGGTGAAGTCGCTCCAGGACTGGAAGCCGCCGGTCGTCACCACCCTCTACAGCGCCGACGGCAAGCCGCTCTACCAGTTCGGCGCCGAGAAGCGCATCGTCGTCGATCTCGACGCGGTGCCGAAGCAGTTCCTCGACGGGCTGGTCGCCACCGAGGACGCGCATTTCTACGACCACGTCGGCGTCGACCCGTGGGGCATCGCGCGCGCCATCATCAAGGACGTGATCCACATGCGCAAGGCGCAGGGCGGCAGCACGCTGACCCAGCAGCTGGCGCGCTCCCTGTTCCTGAAGCCGGAAAAGACCTGGCGGCGCAAACTTCAAGAAATGGTGCTGGCGCTGCAGATCGAGAAATCGTTCACCAAGAGCGAGATCCTCAACTTCTACGTCAACCAGGTCTACATGGGACACGGCCGCTACGGCATCGAGGCGGCGGCGCGATTTTATTTCGGCAAGCCGGCGAAGGAGATGTCGCTCCCCGAGTCGGCGCTTCTGGCCGGGCTGGTGCAGCGGCCCGAGGCGTATTCGCCGATCCGGGCGCCCGAGCGCGCCACCAACCGCCGCAACGTCGTGCTGCGCCGCATGGTCGAGGAAAAGAAGATCGATCGCGACACCGCCACGGCCGCCATCAAGAGCCCGGTCGTGGTGGCCAAGGTCCAGGACGAGGACGTCATCGCGCCCTATTTCGTCGAGGAGGTGCGGCGCTACCTCGACGCAACCTACGGCGAGGTGGCCCTCTACCAGGAGGGGCTCGAGGTCTACACGACCCTCGACCCGGCGCTGCAGCGCGCCGCCAACCAGGCGGTGTTCGACGGCCTGCGGGCCCTCGACAAGCGGCGCGGCTGGCGCGGCGTGCCGCGCAACCTGATCAAGGAGAAGGAAGACCCGGCGCGCTTCACGCACGCCACCTGGATGAAGCCGCCGATGGTCGGGCGGCAGCGCTGGGGGGTGATCACCGAGGTCGGCAAGAAGGACGCCGCGGTGCGGCTCGGCGAGTGGACCGCGCACGTGGACGCCGCCGGCGTGAAATGGACCAACAAGTCGATCGAGAAGCTGTTCAAGGTCGGCGACCTCGCGCCATTCCTGGTGCAGAAGATCGACGAGGGCAAGAAGACGCTGACGGTGGCCCTCGACCAGGAGCCCGACGCCGAATCCGCCCTGCTCGTCCTCGATCCCAGCAACGGCGAGGTGCGCGCGCTGGTCGGCGGCTGGGACTTCAACCGCAGCCAGTTCGACCGCGCCACCCAGTCGTACCGGCAGGCGGGATCGGCCTTCAAGCCGTTCGTCTACGCCGCGGCGCTCGAGTCGGGATACACGCTGGCGCAGACCATCTTCGACGAGCCGACGGTCTTCGTGGACCAGGCGACCGGCGACCAGTACCAGCCGAACAACTACTACCGCAAGTACTACGGCATCACGACGCTGCGCGAGGCCATGGAGGAGTCGCGCAACATCGTGGCGGTGAAGCTGCTCAACGAGGTCGGCTACGGCCGCACCATCGACACGGCGCGGCGCATGGGGATCTCCAGCGCGCTGCGCCCGTACCCGTCCATGGCGCTCGGCACCATGGAGGTCTCGCTGTGGGACCTGGTCACCGCCTACTCGGTGTTCGCCAACCAGGGCGTGCGCGTCGAGCCGCACTTCATCCGCCAGGTCGTCGATCGCGAGGGACGCGTGCGCGAGGAGGCCAAGCCGCGCGTCGTCGAGGCGATCCGCGCCGACGTGGCGTATCTCATGACGTACCTGCTCGAAGGCGTCACCGAGGTGGGGACCGGCGCCGCCGCCGCGTCGGCGCTCGACCGCGTCGTCGCCGGCAAGACCGGCACGACCGACGACCTGGCCGACGCCTGGTTCGTCGGTTTCAGTCCGAGCCTGATCGCCGGCGCCTGGGTCGGCTTCGATCAGAAGAAGCCGCTCGGCGAGGGGGAAACCGGCGCCAAGGCGGCCCTGCCGATCTGGATCGAGTTCATGCAGGCGGCGCACGAAGGCAAGCCGGTGGAGAAGTTCACCAAGCCGGCCAACATCGCCTACACGCCCATCGACCGGCGGCTCGGCAAGCTCGCCACCTCGGATTCGCACTGCCCGTCGCCTTTCCTCGAGGCGTTCATCGAGGGAACCGAGCCGACCGAGGCGTGCTCCGAGGCGGAGCACTTCCGCGCCTCGCTCCCCTACTACTTGCAGAAGTTCGAGATCAGCCGCGACCTGGAGCTGCGCATCGAGCCCGAGGTGGTCGCGAACCTGGTGCGCCAGGGCTCCGGCGACCTCGAGCTGGCGCCGGACGGCAAGGAGCTGATCCTCAAGGGCGACGACGGCAGCGAGCGGCACCTGAAGCTCGACCTCAGCCGCGGCGAGCGCAAGGACCTGCAGGCCGGGCTCCAGGTGCTGCAGCCCATCGGAGCCCAGGACGGCGCCACCGGCGAGGTCCCGGTCGGCATCGACGGCCGCCCGGCGACCATCGTCCCGATCAAACCCGACTAATCGATCGCGGCTTCGACGGGCGTGTAGGCCAGTCCCTGCGAGGTGGCGACCGCCTCGCACGTCACCTTGCCGGCGTGGACGTTCAGCCCGGGACGCAGCGTCGGGTCTTCGCGCAGGGCGTCCCTTAATCCCTTTCCGGCGATTCTCAGGATGTACGGGAGCGTGGCGTTGGTCAACGCGAACGTGGAGGTGCGCGGCACCGCACCCGGCATGTTGGCGACGCAGTAGTGCACGACGCCGTCCACGACGTAGGTCGGGTCGCTGTGGGTCGTCGGGTGCGTCGTCTCGATGCAGCCTCCCTGGTCCACGGCCACGTCGACGATGACCGAACCTTTCTTCATGTGGCCGAGCATGGCGCGCGTCACCAGGCGCGGCGCCGAGGCCCCCGGCACCAGAACCGCGCCCACCAGCAGGTCGGCGCGCCGCACGGCTTCGTGCACATACGCGGTCGTCGAATAGACCGTGGTCACCTGGCCGCGGAAGATCTCGTCGAGGTAGCGCAGGCGCGGCAGCGATCGGTCGAGCACCGTCACCTTGGCGCCGAGCCCGAGCGCCATGAAGGCGGCGTTGATCCCGACCACGCCGCCGCCGAGGATGACGACGTCGCCGTGCGGCACGCCGGGCACGCCCGCGAGCAGCACGCCGCGCCCGCCCATCGGCCGGCTCAGGAAGTAGGCGCCGACCTGGATCGCCATGCGCCCCGCCACCTCGCTCATCGGCGTCAGCAGCGGCAGCCCGCCGTCGGAGTCGGTGATGGTCTCGTAGGCGATGGCGGTCGAGCCGCCGTCGACGAGCGCGCGCGTCAGCTCGGGGGCGGGCGCGAGGTGCAGGTAGGTGAAGAGGATCTGCCCGCGACGCAGCAGCTTCGTCTCCGCCGCCAGCGGCTCCTTCACCTTGACCACGAGATCGGCGCGGCGGAAGACGGCGGCCGCGTCGGCCACGACCACCGCGCCCGCCTTCTCGTAGGCCTCGTTCTCGATGCCGCTGCCGAGCCCCGCTCCGTCCTGGACCAGCACCTGGTGGCCGTGCTCGACCAGCGCCCGCACGCCGGCGGGGACCAGGCTGACGCGGTACTCGTTGTCCTTGATCTCCTTCGGCACTCCGATCTGCATGGTCACGACGCCGCGTCTCCCCGCCACGGCGCGGAGGCGCCGCGGTCCGGTCCATTGTTGTCGATCTGCGCCTTCTGCAGCCGTCCGGAGTGATCGACGTAGACCGTCTTCCACTCGGTGAAGATCTCGATGGCGGTCGCCGCCGATCCCTCGCGGTGGCCGTTGCCGGTCTGCTTGGTGCCGCCGAACGGCAGGTGGGTCTCCGCCCCGATGGTGGAGGAGTTGATGTAGGTGATGCCCGCCTCCAGGTCGCGCGCCGCGCGGAAGGCGCGGTTGACGTCGCGCGTGTAGATCGCCGAGGACAGGCCGTAGACCGTGTCGTTGGCCATGCGGATCGCCGCGTCGAACCCGTCCGAGGCGAGGACCGACACGACCGGGCCGAAGATCTCCTCGCGCGCGATGCGCATCGCCGGGGTCACGCCGGTGAAGACGGTCGGCGCGAAGAAGAAGCCGTGCTGCAGCGCCCCCTCCTCGAGCCGCGTCCCGCCGCAGGCGAGCTTCGCCCCTTCGTCGCGGCCGATGGCGACGTACTGCTCGACCTTCCTGCGCTGCGCCTCGCTGACCAGCGGTCCCAGGTCGTTGCGCTCGTCGAGCGGATCGCCGGCGCGCAGCGCGCGGGCGCGATCCACCAGGCGGCGCACGAACTCGTCGTGCACCGCGCCATCGACGATGACGCGGCTGGTGGCGGTGCAGCGCTGCCCCGCGGTCCCGAACGCACCCCACAGCGCGCCGTCCACGGCGAGATCGAGATCGGCGTCGTCGCAGACGAGCAGCGCGTTCTTCCCGCCCATCTCGAGCGACACGCGCTTGTGCCCTTCGGCGCAGGCGATCGCCACGCGCCGGCCGGTCTCGGACGACCCGGTGAACGACACGAGGGTCACGCCGGGATGACGCGTGATCGCCTCCCCCGCCGCGCTGCCGGTGCCGGTCACGAGGTTGACGACGCCGCGCGGCGCCCCGGCCTCGACCGCGATCGACGCGAGGTGCCACGCGAGCAGCGGAGCGTCGCTCGACGGCTTGAGCACGACGGTGTTGCCGCAGACGAGCGCAGGAATCAGCTTCCAGGACGGGATCGCCAGCGGGAAGTTCCACGGCGCGATGAGCCCGCAGACACCCACCGGCTGCCGCGTGGTGTAGCAGGTCTTGTCCGGAAGCTCCGAGGGGGTCGTGAAGCCGTGCAGCCGGCGTCCTTCGCCGCCGATGTGGAAGCAGACGTCGATCCCTTCCTGGACGTCGCCGCGCGCCTCGCTCAGGGGCTTCCCCATCTCCAGCGCCATGGCGCGCGCCAGCTCCTCCTTGCGCCGCGCCAGGATCTCCCCCATGCGAAAGACGATCTCGCCCCGCTTGGGCGCCGGAACCAGGCGCCAGGAGCGGAAGGCCTTGGCCGCGGCCTCGACCGCGCCGGCGATGTCCTCGGCGCCCGAATCGGGAAAGGTGGCGACGATCTGGCGCGTGTCGGAAGGATTCTGATCCGCGAAGGTGCGGCCGCCTTTCGACGGGACCCACTCGCCGTCGATGAGATTGCCGAAGGTCTTCGCCGTCGTCATCTCGACCCGGCTCCCCGGCCTGCGCGACGGCCCGGGAAGTCCTTTGGCTCCAATTGGTTGGAGCGCGATGCTAGCAGAGGCCTCGAGGCACGGTCAAGGCGCGGGAGTGCGGATCGCTTCCAGAAGCACCAAGACCCGGAGGCTCTGGGAAGCGCTCCGGGTCTCGAGTCTGGCTTGATCTTGTCTGTCTTACTGTCTTTCTTCGCCTGGGGTGAGGTTCGGTCGGTCCGTCACGCTGCCGGCATCGCCGTATTCGCCGAATCTTTTGCTCTCGCTCTATTAGGGTGGGCACTCATGGGATGGCAGGGGGTCTTGCGTGGGTGACTGCTCATCCGGTTTGCGTGACAGACCGACCGTTGCATCCTTCGAACCTCTTCTCTGCCCGATGCAGTGAACGCTTGGCTCACGGCCTCGGTTCCGCCGCTTATCAAGCAATTCACATGCCCACGACAGCGAAAGGGGACGGGTTAATGGCCGTCTCCATCTAAACCACTGACCTGTCAGTCTTTTTGTCGTCATGCCTCAGGGGAATAACCCGCAGCTTCTGGTCAGGGAAACTCTTCAGCGCGACGAATTGACGCGGAAACGCGATGCGGGCGACTGTCCGGACTGTCCGCCGATGGTCAGCGCTTGCCGGAGGACGGGAGCTGGGACTTCATTTCCTTGATCCGGCTGCCGACTTCGCGATAGGTCGAGTCGACGCCGAAGACTTCGGTGTACATCCGGAGCGCCTGGTCGTACTCCCCCTGCTCCCGGTGCACCTCGGCCATGTCATAGCGCAGGCCGACGGCCTGCTGCTCGTCGAGCCCCGGCATGTCGAGCCCGCGCTTGTACCACTTGAGCGCCAGCTCGGGCATGCCCTTGTCGCGGAAGCACAGGCCGAGGATGCCGCAGCACTCGAGGGCACGGCCCGGGTCGCGGGCGGCGAACTGGAACTCGCCGATCGCCTCGTCCACCAGCCCCATTTCCTTGTAGGCAATGCCGAGGTTGTAGTGCGTGTCGAAATCGTCCGAGCCGACCTGCTGCTCCACGCCCTTGCGGAAAGCGGCGAAGATGTCCTCGAAGGTGTGCGCCTGCCCGTCGAGAGCGTCCTTGGAGGTCGCCTCGCTCTTGACCTGCTCGTCGGCCATCGAGCGATCGAGCTCGCCCGCGAGGTCGAAGAAGTCGCCGGACGCGTCGGCCACGTGCTTTTCCACCTTGAAGACCGGCCGGACCGGAGCGGCCTTGGGCGCGGCCGGCGGCGCCGGCGCCGCTTTCTTCGCTTCGGCCCTGGCGGGCGGGTGCGGCTCCCTGCCCTTCGCCGGCGGATGCGCCTTCGGCGCGGCGGGCGGCTCGATCGGGCGGTGCTTGCCGGTGAGGGCCTGCTCCACCTCGAAGTCCACGTCGTCCTCACCCGCGGCCGGCGGACCGGCGGGCGCCGCGGCCTCCGCCGGAGCTTCGAGACGCCGCATCCGGTCCTCGACCGCTTCGCTGCCGGGGAAGCGCTTCTGGAGCTGGAAGAGGATCTGCCGCGCCTCGTCCACGAGCCCCTGCTCGATGTAGAAGTCGACCTCGCCGAGCTTCTCGCCGTCCGGCTCCGCGAGCGCCTCGCGCAGCATGTCGAGATCGTCGGATTCATCGGGCTCGGGCTCGAGCGGCAGAACGGTCTTCGCCGTCGTCGACGCGAAGTCCGGCGTCGCGGGCTTCGCGCCACGCGCCGCCGATGCCGCCGCGGGTGCGGGCGGCTGGTGCGCCCGGGCCGGGGCGGCAGCCGGCGCCTCCTCCGGAAGATCGAGATCGATCTCGAGATCATCATCCAGGTTCAGCGACGGCGCGGGTGGCGGCGGAGGGGCCGCGGCCTTCTTCGGCTTCGCGGCTGCGGCGGCCGGAGCCGCGGCGGCGGGGACCACCCGCGGGGACGCCGGACGCTCGGCGGCGACGCCCTGTTTCTCCAGCTCGGGGTGGTCGGGATCGATGCGCACCGCTTCGTTGACCAGGTCGCGGGCCTCGTCGTTCTTGCCCTCGCCGCGGCGGATCTCGGCGAGGGCGAGGCATTCGCGCACGGCGGCGTCGGTGTTCCCCTCGCTCAGCGCCAGGTCTTTCATGCGCACGTGGGCGGCGTCGTGCTGCGGATATTTCTTCAGGATGGCTCGCAGCTGCTCACGCGCCTTGTCGAGCAGGCCGTACTTGACGAACACCTCCGCCTCGGTGAGGTGCTCGCTGATGAATTCCTCGTCGATCGGCTGGCCGCTCGCGTCGGCGTCCTGGATCTCCTGGATGCGGCTGTTGGGGCCGTAGTCCGGCTCATCGGACGCGTCCAAGGGCGACAGGTCCACGGCTTTCGGCGCGGCGGGCGGCTCGGCACGCGAGGGCGCCGGCGTTCTGGCCGGGGCCGGGGCGGGCCGGGCCGGGGCGGCGGCGGGCGCCCGGGGTTCCTCCTCGTCGGCGTCGATCTCGATGACCTCGCCGTCGTCCTCGTCCTCCTCCGCGAGGGAGATCTCCGGAAGGGACGTGTCGTCTTCGTCGAGGTTGAAGATCTCGCTCGCCTCCTCGTCCTCGCTCTGGGCGCGCGAGGGCGCCGGAGCGGACGCGGCGGGCGCCGCATGACGCGGCGGCGCGGCGGCCGTCTCGGGCACCGGGGGCGGAGCGGGAGCGGCGGGCGCCTTGGGCTTCGCCCCGCCTTTCAGCCGCTCCTGCAGCTCCAGGACGACCGGGTCGCCGGGGCGCAGCACCATCAGGCGCTCCATCGGCCCGCGGGCGCGATCGGCGTGCCCGGAGTCGATCCGCGACGAGACCAGCCGCTGCAGCGCGTCGAACTCCGAGGCGGCATCCTGCGACTTCGCCGCGAGGTCGGCCAGCTTCTGCAGCGCCTCCGGGTGATCGCCGTGCGCCTGCAGGAAGACGTCCACCATCGAGGCCGCCTCCGCCGCCTTGCCTCCGGCGGCCAGGCGATCGACGGCCCGATCGATCCAGACGAAGCCCTCCCCCACCCGGCCGCGCGCCGTGTGGAACCGGCCGACCACCACCAGGGCCTCGAGATCGAGATCGTCGTCGAGCGACTCGCCGTTCAGGCGCTTCAGCGCTTCGTCGGCGTCGTCCTCGCGTCCCGCGCGGCGCAGCGCTTCGGCCATCAGGACCACGGCGCGGGCGCTCCGGGTCGCGTGCCCGGCGATCTCCTCGGCCGCCTGCACCAGCTCGGACGGCGCGTGGTCGAGCCGCGTGACCACCGACAGCAGCACCCCCGGCAGCTCGGCGTGCGTCGGACTGAGCTTGATGGCGCGGCGCACCACCGCCACCGCCTCGTCGGAGGCGCCGCGCGCGGCGGCGACGCGGGCGACCATCGCGTACTGCAGCGCCGCGTCCTCGTTCTGGTTGTTGCGCGCCAGCAGCTCGGCGAGCGTCATGCGGCTCTTCACGTCGTCCGGATCGAGGTCGAGCAGCCGTTTGAAGGCCTCGGCGGCGCCCGGCGTCTTGCCGCTCTTGACGTACGCGTCGGCGATCGCCTTGTACGCGCTCTTCGCCTCGGTCGCGAGTCCCTGCTCGTGGTACAGCGTCGCGAGGCGCTGCTGGCACTCGAGGTTGCTCGGATCGAACTTGGAGATCTTCTTGTACATCGCGATCGCCTTGAGGTGGAAGCCGTCCTTGGCGAAGAAGTCCGCGATGCGCATGAACTGCTTGAGGGCGTCCTGGTTCTTGCCCGCGCGCAGGAGGAGATCCCCGAGCTTGTTCACGAGGTTCATGTCCCGCGGGTTGTCGTCGACGAGCTTCTGGTATTCCTTCACCGCCTCGAGAAGCTTGCCGGCCCGCACGAGTTTCTCGGCGGCCTGCAGCGTCTTCGCGCGGTCGAGCGCGGGCATGCCTCAGATCTCCTCGGCGGCTTCCTCCGGACGAGGGAAGGGCAGAGCGGTCAGGTCGTCCGGGTGCCGCACCCCCCGGAATGTAAGGCGGTGAACGGGTGATGCGCCATGTTTTCGAAGAGCTTCCAGATGGGCATCCGTCCCGTAACCTTTATGTAATGCGAAGCCGTAGGCGGGCCACGACTGGTGCAGGCGGCGCATGAGACCGTCGCGGTGGACCTTGGCGACGATGGAGGCGGCGGCGATGGGGGCGCAGGTCCGGTCCCCGCCGATCACCCCCTCCTGGGGGATGGGCAGGCCGGGCAGCGTGAGGGCGTCCACGACGACGTAATCGGGCCGGACCCGGAGCGCCTCGAGGGCCCGGCGCATGGCCAGGAAGGTGGCCCGCAGGATGTTGAGGGCGTCGATCTCCCGCTCGTCGGCCACCCCGATGCCGACGGCACGGGCCCGCGAGCGCAGGCGCAGGACCAGGCGCTCCCGGTCGGCGGCGGTCAGGAGCTTCGAGTCGCGCAGCCCGCGCACCGGCTGCGCGCCGTCGAGGATGACCGCGGCGGCCACCACCGGCCCCGCCAGGCATCCCCGCCCGACTTCGTCCACGCCGGCCACGGCGCGGTAGCCCCGCCCGTGGAGGTCCTTCAGCCGCCGCAGCCCCGCCGCCGGACCGCGCATCGGAACCGACCGGTCAGTCTCCCCGCTCGACCAGGCGCGCCGCCTTCCCCTTGCGGGAGCGCAGGTAGTAGAGCTTGGCGCGGCGCACGCGGCCGTGCTTGGTGACCTCGATCTTGCCGATGACCGGCGAGTAGAGCGGGAAGATCCGCTCCACGCCGATGCCGTCGGAGACTTTGCGCACGGTGAACGTGCTGCTGACGCCCCCGCTCTTCATGGCGATGACGAGGCCGTTGAAGATCTGGATGCGGTCTTTCTCCCCCTCGCGCACCTTCACGTGCACCTTCACCGAGTCCCCGACCCGGAAGGCGGGCGGCTGGGTCTTGATTTCCCTGTCCTCGATCATCTTGATGACGTCCATGGTTCCCTCGCTCTCCTTCGTGTTCGAAAAGCCTCAGTGTTTCGTTCCGGCGTCGCCGGATCCCTCACGCCCGAGCAGGTCCGGCCGCCTCTCGGCCGTCCTGCGGAGCGCCTCCTCCCGCCGCCACGCGGCGATCCTCTCGTGGTCCCCCGACAGCAGCACCTCCGGCACCTTGTGGCCGCGGAAATCCGCCGGCCGCGTGTAGTGCGGGTGATCGAGCGTGCCTCCCCAGAACGAGTCGCGCTGCGGCGCCTCCTCGAACCCCAGGGCCCCGGGCTTCAGGCGCGTCACCGAATCGATCACCGCGAGCGCCGGGATCTCCCCGCCGGTCAGGACATAGTCGCCGATGGAGATCGTCTCGTCCACCAGGTGCTCCCGCACCCGCTCGTCCACGCCCTTGTAGCGGCCGCAGAGCAGGATGAGCCGATCGTAGCCGGCGAGCCGGCGAGCCGCCTCCTGGTCGTAGCGCGCCCCCTGCGGGCAGAAGAGCACGGTGCGATCGCGGCCCGGGGCCACGGGATGATCGCGGCGGATGCCCTCCACCGCGGCGAACAGCGGTCCCGGCATGAGCACCATCCCGTCGCCGCCGCCGAACGGGGCGTCGTCCACCTTGTGGTGCTTGTCCTCGGTGAAGGCCCTCAGATCGTGCACCCGCACCGTGACGATCCCGGACTCGATGGCGCGCTTCAGGATGCTGAAGCCGAGCGGCCCCTCGACCATGCCGGGAAAGGCGGTGACGACGTCGATGATCATGCGTTCTCCAGCAGCCCCTCGGGAGGATCGACGGTGATCGTCCGGGTGTCGCGATCGATGGCGACGCAGATCGACCGCGCGGCCGGCACGAGGATCTCCTCCGCCTCCGGCGCGTCCGGCCGCGGCGCCACGACGAGCAGCGGCGCGGCGGCGCCGGTGTCGTCCACACGGCGCACCGTGCCGAGGTCGCGCCCGTCGAGCGTGCGCACCTGCATGCCGACGAGCTCGTGGACGTAGAACGAGCCCTCCGGCAGCGCGGCCAGCCCGTCCTCCGGCAGCAGCAGGTCGAGCCCGACGAGGGCCTCCGCCGCGTTCGGATCGTCGATGCCGCGGAACTTGATCGCCAGCCGCCGGCCGTACGTCTGCACCGATTCGATTTCGAGCCGGCGCCCCGGCGGGCCGCCGATGCGCCCGACGATGACCTCGCTCCGCCCGCCGAGCTGGTCGATGCCGCCGGGGACGAGGGTCGCGGACAGGCGCCCCCCCGCGCCGCGCAGGCGCAGTCCGGTCGCGACCGCGCACAGCGCGGCCACGGGCGCCCCGGCGCCCGCCCTCTCACTCCTCGTCGAGGATCTCAAGCTCGTAAGCCGCATCGTGTTTCTCGGCGGCCGCGTCGAGCAGCGCCCGCATCGCCTGAACCGTGCGTCCCTGACGCCCGATCACCCGCCCCATCTCGTCCGGCGCGACGTGCACCTCGAAGATGTCGGCGTCGTCCTCCCGCACCGTGTCCACCTCCACCTCGTCCGGCTTGTCCACCAGACGCTGCGTCACCTGCTTCACCCAGCCGGCGATGTCCGGCCGGGCGCTCCTGTTGCCTCGATCGCTCACGCCGACGCCTGCGCCGTGCGCGCGCGCTCGAGGATCGACCGGACCGTGTCGGACGCGTGCGCCCCCTTCCGGATCCACTCCTCCGCCTTCGCCACGTCGAGCTTCAGGACCTCGGGGTTCTTGGTCGGATCGTAGACGCCGAGCTGCGCGGTCACCCGCGAGCCGGGCGTGCGCGCCGACTCCGACACCACGATGCGATAGAAAGGCCGGTTCTTGCTTCCCGCGCGGAACAACCGGATGGCCAGCACCACTCCTCCTTCGGGCGCCTCGGCGCCCTGTCTTCTCTAGCGTGGAAACGGACGCCCCGAGTTCATGAGGTTGCGGAGGTTCGGCCTCCGGCCCCCCTGGTTCGCGAGCGCTTTCATCATGCGTTTCATGGTCTTGAACTGCTTCACCAGGCGGTTCACCTCGGCGACCGAGGTGCCCGAGCCGCGCGCGATGCGCAGCCGGCGCCGGCCGTCGAGGATCTGCGGCGCGCCGCGCTCCTGGGCGGTCATCGACGAGATGATCGCCCGGGAGCGCTTCAGCGCGCCTTCGTCGATGTCGCCCGCGCCGAGCGCCGCCGCCCCCGGCAGCATGCCGATCACCTGCTTGAGCGATCCCATGCGCTTCATCCGGTCGATCTGGTCGGCGAGATCGTCGAAGGTCAGCTCGCTGCGCCGCAGCTTGCGGGCGGTCTCGGCCGCCTCCTCGGCGGTGACCACCGCCTCCGCCTTCTCGATGAGGCCGAGGACGTCGCCCATCCCGAGCAGACGCGACACCAGGCGCGACGGATCGAACGCCTCGAGGTCGGGGAGGTGCTCGCCCATGCCGACGAACTTGATCGGCACCCCGGTGACGTGCTTGAGCGACAGCGCGGCGCCGCCGCGGGCGTCGCCGTCCGCCTTGGTCAGGATGGCGCCGGTGATCCCGAGCCGGGCGTGGAACGCCGCGGCCGATCGGACCGCGTCCTGGCCGGTCATGGCGTCGGCGACGTAGAGGATCTCCGCCGGCTTCGTCTGCTCCTTGAGCGCCGTGAGCTCCTGCATCAGCTCTTCGTCGATGTGCAGCCGGCCCGCGGTGTCGATGAGGATCGGCGACCGGCCGGTGAGGCGCGCCTCGCGCAGCCCCGCCTTCGCCGCGTCGAGGGCGCTGCCGCCCGGCGGCGCGGTGATCACCGGCACCTCGACCCTCTGCCCCAGGGTCTGGAGCTGATCGACCGCCGCCGGACGCTGCACGTCGGCCGCCACGAGCAGCGGCGACCGCCCCTTCCCCTTGAGCCACAGGGCCAGCTTGCCGGTGGTGGTCGTTTTCCCCGAGCCCTGCAGCCCGGTCATCAGCACGACCGCGGGAGGCTGCCCGTCGCGCAGGCGCGCCTCGGTCCCCTGCTCGAGCGTGGCCAGCATCTGGTCACGCACCAGCTTGATGATCTGCTGCCCCGGCGTGAGGCTCTTGAAGATCTCCTGCTCGGTCGCGCCGGTGCGGACGTTCTCGATGATCGTCTTCACCACGTCCACGTGCACGTCCGCCTCGAGCAGGGCGAGGCGCAGCGCGCGCAGGCCTTCCTTCAGCTCCGCCTCGGTGAGGTGGCCGTGCCCGCGCAGGGTGCGGAAGACGGTCTGCAGGCGGCCGGTCAGCGCTTCGAACATGAGTGTCGGCGGGGCGGTGGCGTCGCTCAGACGAGCGACAGCAGGTGGCCCAGCTTCTCCTTCTTCGTCTTGAGGTACTGGCGCGACGTCTCGGTCGGGGCGACCTCGAGCGGCACCCGCTCGACGATCTCCAGGCCGTAGCCGCGCAGCGCCGTGAACTTGCCCGGGTTGTTGCTCAGCACCCGGATGCGGCAGCAGCCGAGGTCGCGCAGGATCTGCGCGCCGATGCCGTAGTCGCGCATGTCGGCCTTGAACCCGAGCTTGTGGTTCGCCTCGACCGTGTCCTTGCCCTCTTCCTGCAGCTCGTACGCCTTGAGCTTGTTGAGGAGGCCGATGCCGCGGCCCTCCTGGCGCAGGTAGACGATGACGCCCTTCCCCTCGGCGGCGATGATCTCCATCGCCCGCTGCAGCTGCGGGCCGCAGTCGCAGCGCATCGACCCGAAGACGTCCCCGGTGATGCACTCCGAGTGGACCCGCACCAGCACGCGGTCTTCCGGCGTGATGGTGCCGAGGACGAGCGCCAGGTGGGTCTTGTTCTCGATGTCGCTGCGGTAGGCCATGAGGCGGAAGCGCCCGTACTTCGTCGGCAGCCACGGCTGCGCCACCCGGCGCACCAGGCGCTCGTGCCGCATGCGGTACGAGATGAGGTCGGCGATGCTGATGCGGCGGATGCCGTGCTGCGCCGAGAATGCCTCGAGGTCGGACTGGCGCGCCATGGTGCCGTCCTCGTTCATGATTTCGCAGATGACCCCGGCCGGGTACAGACCCGCCAGCCGCGCCAGGTCGATCGCCGCCTCGGTCTGACCCGCCCGCTTCAGCACGCCGCCGTTCGCCGCGCGCAGCGGGAAGGTGTGGCCCGGGCGGGTCAGGTCGGACGGGCGTGTTCTCGGATGGATGGCCGCCAGGACCGTGCGGGCCCGATCGGCGGCGGAGATCCCGGTCGAGACCTCGTCGCGCGCCTCGATGGAGACGCAGAACGCCGTCCCGTACGGCGAGGTGTTCTTCTGCACCATGAGCGGGATGTCGAGCTCGCGCAGGCGCTCCTCGGTCATCGGCATGCAGATGAGGCCGCGACCGAAGCGGGCCATGAAGTTGATCGCCTCGGGCGTCACCTTCTCGGCCGCCATGGTCAGGTCGCCTTCGTTCTCGCGGTCCTCGTCGTCCACGACGATGACGAAGCGCCCGGCCGCGATGTCGGAAATCGCCTCCTCCACCGTCGCGTAGCCGTCGGCCGGCCGCGGCGTCTCGATCCGTGCCGCCGCGTTCGCCGATCGCGCCGCCCCTCCCGCGGATCGCACCTTCCCGTCCGCGGATCGCGCCGTCCCGTTCATCGGCCGCGCCGCGACTTGGGCGGAACGCGCCGTCCCGTTTCCTGCCTTCGACCGACGCCGTTTCACGCCGTCACCTCCCGCCCCGCCATGGCCGCCACCACGTACCGCCCCACCAGGTCCACCTCGAGGTTCACCGACTCTCCCGCCCGGCGCGCGCCGAGCGTCGTGACGCGCAGCGTTTCCGGAATGAGCATCACCTCGAAGGCGTCGGAGGCGCGCTGCGCCACCGTGAGGCTCACGCCGTCCAGGGCCACGGCCCCCTGACCCACGACGAACGGCGCGAGGGACCCCGGCAGCGCCAGGCGCAGCCGCGCCCCCGTCCCTTCGTCCCGCCGCTCGAGGACGCGCACCACGCCGTCGACGTGCCCCTGCACGAGGTGACCGCCGAGCGGGTCTCCGAGGCGCAGCGGGCGCTCGAGATTCACTTCGTCCCCCGGGCGCAGGTCCGCGAGCGTCGTGCGGCGCAGCGTCTCGTCCCCGAGCGCCGCCTCGAACCAGCCGGCCCCGGACGCGACGACGGTGAGGCAGACGCCGTTCACCGCGACGCTGCCGCCGCGCGCCAGAGGCTCGGAGAACGGCACGGCGACGCGCACGCGGTGCTCCGCGCCCGCTTCGGCCGCCGCCTCGATTCGACCCCGTCCTTCCACGATTCCCGTGAACATGTCCTCTCGTCCCGTGCTCACGCGTCGGCGTCGCGGCGCGCCGGTCCGCGCGGGCGGTGGCGCAGGCGCGCCTCGACCACCCAGTCGGAGCCGACCCGGCGCCAGCGGGGCGCCACGAGCTGCGCCGCGCCGGTCACCGGCGCCGCGCCCCGCCCCGCGAACGCCGGCCGGGCCGCGGACCCTCCGAGGAGCCGCGGCGCGACATAGAGCACCAGGCGGTCGCCGACCTTCTGATCGAGCGCCGCGCCGAGCACCTCTCCGCCCCCTTCGATGAGCACCGAGGCGATGCCGCGACGTCCGAGCGCCCGCAGCGCCGCGCGCAGATCAACCCGACCGGCGCGCGCGGCCACTTCGACCACCGTCGCCCCGGCCCGCTCGAGCCGCAGCCGGCGCAAAGGCGAAGCGTTCCGCCGCGTCACCAGGAGCACCGGCCCGCCCGCGGTCCTGAGGATCCGCGACGCGGCGGGGGTCCGCAGCCGGCTGTCGAGCACCACCCGCACCGGATCGATGGCGCGCGCATGGCCGTTGGCACCCGGAGCGCTCAGGCGGGGATCGTCGGCGAGCAGCGTCCCGATCCCCACCAGGACGGCGTCGTGCCCCGCCCGCAGGCGCCGCGCGTCCCGCCGCGCCGAGGCCGAGGTGATCCACTGCGAGCGGCCGGCGCGCGTCGCGATGCGGCCGTCCAGGCTCATTCCCGCCTTGAGCGTGACGCTCGGGAGACCGCTGCGCTGGCGGCGCAGGAAGGAGGCGTTCAGCTTCTCCGCCTCGCTTTTCAGCCCTCCCATTGTCACGCTCACCCCCGCCTTCCTCAAGGCCGCAAAACCACGTCCGTTCACCCTCGGGTCGGGATCGCGCATGCAGGCGATCACCTCCCGCACCCCCGCCGCCAGGATCGCGTCGGTGCAGGGAGGCGTGCGCCCGAAGTGACAGCACGGCTCGAGATTCACGTACAGCCGTGCGCCGCGCGCCTTCGCACCGGCCTGTCGCAGCGCCCGCACCTCCGCGTGCGGCGACCCGGCGCGCGCGTGCCAGCCGCGCCCGACCACCCGGCCGTCCTTCACGAGGACCGCGCCCACCATCGGGTTGGGACGGGTGCGGCCGCGGCCGCGCTGCGCCAGCTCGAGGGCCAGCCGCAGCCAGCGCCGGTCGTCGGTCCTTCGGCTCCCCCCCGCCATCCTCGATCTCCCTAGGCGGCGGCCGGCAGGAGTCCGTCGACGAACGCCTCCGGGTCGAAGTCGATCAGGTCGTCGGGGCCTTCCCCGACACCGAGGTAGCGCAGCGGCAGGCCCAGCTCCTGGACGATGCGCACGGCGATGCCGCCGCGCGCCGTGCCGTCGATCTTGGTCAGGACGAGGCCGCCGACACCGGCCGCGTCGAGGAACCGGCGCGCCTGCGGCAGGCCGTTCTGGCCCGTCGTCGCGTCGAGCACCAGCAGCACCTCGTGCGGCGCCCCCGCGATGCGGCGGCCGAGCACGCGCCGGACTTTCTCGAGCTCGCGCATCAGGGGATCCTGCGTGTGCAGGCGCCCCGCGGTGTCCACGATGAGCGCGTCGATGCCGCGCGCCTCGGCGGCGGCGGCCGCGTCGAACGCCACCGCGGACGGGTCGGCCCCCGGACGCTCGCCGCTGAACTCCGCCCCCGCCCGGGTCGCCCAGATCTTCAGCTGCTCGCCGGCGCCGGCGCGGAAGGTGTCGGCGGGGCACAGCATCACCTTGGCTCCCGCGGCGACCAGCCGGCGCGCCAGCTTGCCGGCGGTGGTCGTCTTCCCGCCGCCGTTGACGCCGACGATCAGGATCACCCGCGGCCGTCCCGCGGGTCCCCCGGCGGCCGCGGCCGTCGTCTGCGTCCCCGCCCCGGGCGCCGCGAGCAGCCTGAGGATTTCCCCGCGCGCGGCGCTGCGCACCTGCCCCCACGAGGGGGCGCGGGTGCCGCTGGTGCCGCGCACCTCGTCCACGATGCGCGCCGCCGTCTCCGGGCCGAGGTCGGCCTCGATCAGGGCGTTCTCCAGCGTCTCGCTCCAGTCGGTGCCGGTCGCGACCCCTCCCGGCAGGAGCGACGACACCTTGCCGAGCAGACCATCGCGCGTGCGCTTCAAGCCGTGCATGAAGCGCTCGAGACGACCGGCCGGCTTCGAAGTCGAATCGGTCACGAGCCGCTCCGCGCTCCGCTGCTCGTCGAGAGGAGCTGCTTCGCCCGCTCCGCTTCGGGGCCCGTCGGCGACAGCTCCAGCACCTTCTTGAACTGGGCGCTGGCGAGGTCGGGCTTGCCCATCTTCTGGTAGGTCGTTCCGAGCCCGATGTACCCGAGCAGGTACTTCGGGTTGAGCTCGACCGCCTTCTGGAAGGAGCGCTGCGCCTCCGAGAGGACCCCCTGGTCCAGATAGAGATTGCCGAGGTTCAGCTGGATCTTCTCGGGGGTGCGGTACGTCTTGTCGGTCAGCGCCGCCTGGAATTCCTTCAGCGCCTTGTCGTACTGCTTGGTCTCGCGGTACAGGACGCCGAGGACGTTGTGGGCGTCGGTGAAGTGCGGATCGATCTTCACCGCCTGCTGGAGGTGATCGATCGCCTGGTCGTACTCGCTGAGATTCATGTGGATGAGCCCGAGGTAGTGGTGCGCCTCGGCGTTCTTGGGGTCGCGCTTGACCGCCTCTTTGGCCGATTCCAGCGCCTGGGAGGTCTGTCCCTGCTCCATCTGCACCATCGCGAGACGCAGGAAGCGGTTGCTTTCGTCCGCCTGCACCGCCTGCGTCCCCGACGAAGAACACGCCGTCCCTCCGGCCAGAAGACAGAGGGCCAGCAGGGCCGCTCGAAGCGGCCGCACGTCTGCACGCGCATCGCCTGTCCTGCCGATCCGCATCACGGGCACACTTTTCCCCCTTGAGGACCCGCCATTCTATTGATCCGTAAGGCTTTTGTAAACGGTGACTTGCGGCGTCCCCACGCCCGCTTCAGGAGCGCCTGAAGAGGCGGCTGAGGAGGCCCCGGCGGGCCGGGGGGGCCTGGGGCTCCGGGTCGGAGGCAATTTCCTGGCCGGCGAGGATGGCGGCCGGGTTGTCCTCGACCAGGCGGTGGGCGGTGGCGGCGCCGGCGAGCTTCGCGACGGCGTTGCGGGCGTCCGAGAGAGTGGGGGGCCGGTAGCGGACATCGTGGCTGTCGGAGGCGAGGATGTGGATCAGGTTGCGCTCCAGCATGCGCACGGCGAAGTCCCTGGCTTTGCTGCCGAAGAGGCCGGTGATGGAATTGCCGGTCACCTGGGTCAGGGCTCCGAGGCGCACCGACGCGGCGACCCTCTCGAAATCCTCCAGGTAATAGGCCACCCGCTCGGGGTGCGCCATGATGGGCGTGATGCCGAGCAGGCGGAGCTGGAAGATGGTGTCGTCCACCTTCATCGGGAGCTGCTGGTACGGCAGCTCGAGGAGCATGTACTTGCCGCGGTCGGCCACGGTCATCAGCTCCCCCGCTTTCGCGCGCTCCACGACGTCGGCGGTGAAGTAGACCTCGGCGCCGGGCAAGAGCTCGATCTTCTCCGCCTCGTCGCCGCGCGCCGCCTCCTTCACCTTCGCGATGCTTTCGAAGATGGCGGTCCGGGTGTTGTCGTACACCCCGGGCTTCATGTGGGGCGTGGCGGTGACGGCGGTGATGCCGTCGCGGCGCGCGATGCGGAGGAACTCGAGCGTCTCCTCGAGCTGCTTCGCCCCGTCGTCGATGCCGGGGAGCAGGTGGTTGTGCAGGTCGATCATCCCTCCTCCTTCAAAGGGCGCGCCAGCAGATCCCGCACCGCCTCGGCGGCGGATCGGCGGCCGTCGAGCACGTCGCGCACCTGCGACGCGATCGGCATCTCGACCCCGTGGCGCGCGGCGAGGGCGAGCGCGGCGCGCGTCGTCGCGACCCCTTCCGCGACGGTGCGCCGCCCGGCGAGCAGTTCCTGGAGCGACCGGCCGCGCCCGATCTCGATGCCGAGCGATCGGTTGCGGCTGAGGCCCCCGGTGCAGGTGAGGACGAGATCGCCCAGGCCGGCGAGACCGGCGAAGGTGCCGGCGCTGCCGCCGGCGGCGACGCCGAGGCGCGTCATCTCCGCGAGACCGCGGGTCAAAAGCGCCGCGCGGGTGTTGAGACCGAGACCGGTGCCCTCGGCGATGCCGGTCGCCAGCGCCATGACATTCTTCAGCGCGCCTCCGAGAGCGACACCGACCGGATCGCGGTTGCGATAGAGCCGGAAGGAACCGGCGGTGACCTGCTCCTGCACCCGCAGGGCGACCGCCTCGTCCGACGAGGCCACCACGACGGCGGTCGGCTGCCCCTGCGCCAGCTCCTCGGCGAAGGATGGTCCTGAGAGAATGGCGCAGGGCGGGGCCGACGGGGCTTCCTGTCGCATCACCTCGTCGAGGCGCAGCCCGCTCCCCTCTTCGATGCCCTTCGACGCCACGACCCGATCGGCTTCGGGAGCGAGATGGGCCGCCGCGGCGCGGAAGAGGGGCCGGCTCGCCTGCGCCGGCGCCACGAAGATCACCAGAGTTCGCCCCGCGAGCGCCTCGGCGAGATCGGCGGTCATCCGCAGTCCGTCCGGGAAGGAGCAGCCGGGCAGATACGCCGCGTTCATCCGGTCGCGTTGCAGATCCGCGGCGCACGCGGCGCGGCGCGCCCAGAGGATCGTGTCGACACCCGAGCGGGCGAGCTGGATGGCGAGGGCGGTCCCCCACGATCCCGCCCCCAGGACCGCGGCGCGGCCCGTCACGGACTCCGGGGCCCCGCTCACGCGTCGCTCCCGAGGCGCCGCTCCGTCTTCTGCAGCATGCGCGCGATGTTCGTCCGGTGCGTCAAGAGAATCAGGAGGCCCGCACCGATCGCGAGGAGAACGACCGGACCGGGAAGACGCAATCCCAGCGCCGCGATCGGCAGCATGACGGCGGCGCTCACCGAGCCGAGAGAGATCATGCGGCTCAGCGCCACGGCGGCGGCGAAGGCGGCCAGCGCGATCCCCAGCGCCATCGGCGCGAGAACGGCGAAGACGCCCGCGCCGGTCGCGACCCCCTTGCCGCCGCGGAAGCCGAGCCACGGTGTGAAGACGTGGCCGAGAATCGCGGCGCCGCCGGCGATGGCCCCGGCTGTGGTGGCCTGCTCCGGACCCGCGAAACTGCGGCCGGCGAACGCCGCCGCGGCCCCTTTCGCCGCATCGAGGAGCAGGGCGACGACGCCGAGCCGCCAGCCGGCGGAGCGGGCGACATTGGTCGCACCGACATTGCCGCTGCCGACGGCGCGGATGTCGAGCCCGCCGAAGACCCGCGCCAGCAGGTAGGAGAAGGGGACCGACCCGAGCAGGAAGCCGGTCAAAGCCGCCAGCGCCAACCCGCTCATGCGGTCCTGCTCCCGGTGCCGAGCGGGAACTCCTGCACGGCGCGGTACTGCGATCCGCCGGGACCGGGACGACTCTCGTAGAGGACGAGCCGCCGCACCTCGAACCGTCCCCCCTCGGCCTCCGCCTCCCGCGCCAGCGGCGTCTTCCAGTCGCCGGCGCGTCCCTCTTTGGCGCGCGCCAGGGTGAGATGCGGGCGGAACGGTCGATCGTCGGGAGCGAAGCCGAGCGGCTGGAGCGCGCCGTCGAGGCCGCTTTTCAGGCGGCCGGCGGCGTCGAGATCGCCGCGCAGGCCGAAGACGACGACGCGGGGGCGGCCGTGTCCCGGGAAGGCGTGGATGCCGTGCGCCTCGAGCGGAAACGGCGCGGTTCCAGCGGCGACCGGCGCGACCGCGGCCGCGATCGCGGGCACGCGCGTCTCCGGCGCTTCCCCGAGGAAGAAGAACGTCAGATGGATCCCCTCCGGGCGCGTGAAACGCAACGGCAGCGGCAACTCCCGAAGCCGCGTCTGACAATCGGCGAGCCGCTCACGCACCTCGTCGGGAACCTCCGCGGCCACGAACAGCCTCACCGTCCCGCCGCCCGCAGCAGCTCGCGACGCAGCAGGTCGAGCGCCGCCTGCGCCGCCCGCGCCTGCACGACCGTCCTCGTCCCCGGCAGCATCAGACGCCGGGAGGAGGACCCGTCCGGTCCGGCCACGCCGAGAATGACGGTGCCGGGCGGGTGCGTGTCTTTCTGTCCCGCGGGACCGGCGAAGCCGGTGGTCGCGAGTCCCCAGTCCGCGCCGAGACGCCGGCGGATGCCCTCCGCCAGGCCGATCGCCGCCTCGGCCGAGACCGCGCCGTGGCTCTCGAGGATCGCGGCGTCGAGATCGGCGAGCACCCGCTTCGCCCCGTCCGTGTAGACGACCCCGCCCCCGGCGAACCAGTTCGACGCCCCCGGCACCGCCGTGAAGCGCCGGGCGATCCGCCCGCCGGTGATCGACTCCGCCGCGGCGACCGTCTGCCGGCGCGACACCAGCAGCCGGCCGACAACCTCTTCGAGCGTGTCCTCGTTCCGGCCGAACACGTCGTCACCGAGCACCGCGGCGATCTCGGCGTCGAGCCGCTCGATGCCTTTGGCCTTCGTCTTCGGCGTGGTCCACTCGGTCAGGTGGATTTCGATCTGCCCCGCGCCGGCCAGGATGGTCCAGCCGACCTTGCCCGCCGTCTTGTGCACGGCGGCGAGGCGGTGATCGACGTCCGATTCGTTGGTGCCGGCGATCTTGATGATGCGGTGCACCCGGCGGGTCCCGGTTGCGTCGAGCCGCGGCAGGAGCGCCTCGATCGTCATCCGCTCCATCTCGCTCGGGACCCCGGGCAGAAGCGCGAGGATGGCCCGGTCGGTTCGCAGCAGCAGTCCCGGCGCCGTGCCGAGCTTGTTCGGCAGCACCTCGGCGCCGCGCGGCACCTGCGCCTGGCGCAGGTTCGAGGGCGCCATCGGCCGGCCGTGCCGCCGGAAGCGCTCTTCCAGCTCGTGCACCAGCGCTGCGTCCTCTTCGAGCCGCAGGTGCAGCGCCGCGGCCGCCGCCTCGCGCGTCAGGTCGTCCACCGTGGGGCCAAGGCCTCCGGTCGCGACCACGAGGTCCACCCGCGTGATCGCCAGGCGGAGCGCGTCCTGAAGCTCGCGCGGATCGTCACCGACCACGGTCCGGAATCGGACCTCGTAGCCGTGCGCGCCGAGCGCCCGCGACAGAAAGGCGCCGTTGCTGTCGATGCGATCGGGCCCCAGGAGCTCCGTCCCGATGGCGATGGTCTCCGCCCGGCGCGGCCGGGTCCCGGACGATCCTCCGCCGGGCAGGGTGGCGTGCCCGCTCATGCGGCCGGCCCCAGCGCGCGGATCGCCTCCTCGAGCCGGCGCCCGAAGTGCTGCAGCGCTTCGCGATCGCGCCCGGTCTTTCCTTCCGGGAAGAGCAGCGGCGGCCCGAAGCGCACGTGCACCCGTGCCGGCCGCGGGATCGCCCCGCCGACCGGCATCGAGTCGGCCGCGCCATCGATGAAGACCGGCACGACCGGGACGCGGCTGAGGGCGGCGAGCAGCGCCGCACCGGGCTGGGTCTCCCCGAAGCGCCCGTCTTCGCTGCGCGACCCTTCGGGGAACAACCCGACGATCCGGCCACTGTGAAGGGTGCGGACCGCCAGCCTCAGGCCGTGCGCGTCGCGGCCGGCGCGCACCGGGATGGTTCCCATGCCCCAGTAGAACCAGCGCAGGAAGAGAAGGTCGTACATCCACTGCAGCACGATGAAGTGGATCGGCCGCGGCGTCGCCGAGCCGAGCAGGATCGCGTCCATGTACGACACGTGGTTCGACGCGACGATGACCGCGCCCCGCCGCGGCAGGTGCTCGAGCCCGTCGCGCGTCAGCCCCAGGTAGAGCCGCACGAAGGGGTAGAAGATGCCCTTCACGAACCAGTAGAACATCAGGGCGCTCCGACCGAGGGCGCCGTCAGGCCGCCCGGTCCCGGTGGCGTCGCGCCGCGCGCCGGCTCGCCGGGAGTCACGAGCCCGCCGCTGACGATGAGCTTCACGCCCTCTTCGATCGACATGTCGAGCGGCACCACCTGGGCGTTCGGCACGACCGCGAGCCACCCTGAAGTCGGGTTCGGCGACGTCGGCAGGAAGACCAGCGACACGTCGCGCAGCGGCGGCTCCCCTTCCCGCGCCATCTGCGTGTCGCTCCGGGTCAGGAAGCCGATGGTGTAGACGCCGGGACGCGGGTACTCGACCGCCACCACGCGCCGGAAGGCGGCGTTGGTGCTGCTGAAGGCGTCGATGAGCTGGCGCGCCGAGCCATAGATCCCCTTCACCACCGGCAGCCGCAGCACCAGGCGCTCGAACCCTTCCACCACCTTGCGGCCGACGAAGTTGCTGGCGAACGCCCCGACGGCGAGGATGAGCCCGATGGTGAGCAGCACGCCGAGGATGGGCACCACCCAGGCGACGATGACAGGGTCATGCCCGAAGCCCGGCCACGCCACCCTGAGGATGGCGAGCAGCACCGGCGAGGAGACCCCCTCGACGAGGCGCACGAGCACGGCGAGGAGCCACACGGTGATCATCATCGGCAGCACCAGGATGAGGCCGGTGAAGAACCACTGCCGCAGCCGGGCGAAGCCGCGCGGCCGCGGTCGATCAGCCGGCACGCGATCCCTCGCGGCCGTCCACGACACCGAGCCGGCGCGAGAACCTCAGGAAGTAGTCGGTCGCCGACAGGACCGCGACCGCGACGACCACCCAGATGGCCACGTCGCCCGCCAGGTCCCACTGTCCCAGGTACCGGTTGCCGAACATCAGGAGGACGATCGCCACGATCTGGCTGATCATCTTGTACTTCCCCCAGACGCTCGCGCCGATCGTCACGCCCTGGGACGAGGCGATCATGCGCAGGCCGTCCACGGCGAACTCCCGCCCGAGAATGATCCAGACCATCCACGCCTTGGCGGCTCCGATCTCCACCAGCGACACGAAGGCGGCGGAGGTCAGGAGCTTGTCGGCGATCGGGTCGAGCAGGATGCCGAGGGTCGTCACCTGGTTGCGGCGCCGCGCCAGCCAGCCGTCGAGCCAGTCGGTGAGCGAGGCCAGCAGGAACACGCAGACGCCGATGATCTGCCAGGAGACGTTGAGATGCTCGAGGGCCGTGGTACGGGTCATCAGGACCACGACCAGGACCGGGGTCAGGAAGATGCGGCCGATGGTGATCCAGGTCGGAAGGTTGATCATCCCTCGGCAAATGAGAAGGGCGGCTGCGGCAGGGCGCGTCGCTTCGGTAGAATGCGCCGCCGGATCGCGACGGCGCGGAACATAGCACACGCCCCCGGGGGGATCAACGTGCCGATTCGTTTCGGAACCGACGGCTGGCGCGGCATCATCGCCGAGGAGTTCACCTTCGACGGCGTGCGCCGCGTGACGCAGGCGGTCGCGGACCTGATTCACGAGGAAGGCGGGACCGCATCACCGGTCCCGGTGGGCCACGATGTCCGCTTCCTGAGCCGGCCGTTCGCCGAGTGCGCCGCGGCGGTGCTCGAAGGCAACGGCCTGACGGCGCTCCTGCCCGAGACGGCGACGACGACGCCGATGGTCTCCTGCCAGGTGGTGGCTTCGGCCGCCCCGCTGGGGATCGCCATCACCGCCAGCCACAACCCGCCGGAGTGGAACGGCTTCAAGCTCAAGGCGCCCTTCGGCGGCAGCGCGCCGCCCGAGATGACCGAGCGCGTCGAGGCGCTGCTCGACCGGCGCGCCCCGCGCGTCGGCCGCACGCCCGTGCGCCGGCACCCGTTCCTCCCCTCCTACGTGCCGCGGCTGGTGTCGGTGGTCGATCTGCCGGCGATTCGCCGCGCCCCGCTGCGCATCGTCGTGGACAGCATGCACGGGGCCGGCGGCCGCATCCTCGAGGACCTGGCGCGCGGCGGGCGCACGCGGGTGCGCACCATCCGGGGGGACGCGGACATCCTGTTCGGCGGGGCCGCGCCGGAGCCGCGTCCGGAGAACCTCGCTCTGCTGCGCCGCACCGTCGTGGCGCAGCGGGCCCACCTCGGGCTCGCCCTCGACGGGGACGGCGACCGCCTCGGGGTGATCGACGAGCGCGGGCGCGATGTCCCCGCGCTCCAGACCTTCGCGCTGCTGGCCCTGCACCTGTTGCGCACCAAGGGCTGGCGCGGCGGCATCGCCCGCACCTTCGCGAACACGCTGCTCGCCGAGCGCATCGCGAAGGCGCACGGCGTGGCGTTCCACGACCTGCCGATCGGCTTCAAGCACATCGCGCGGCTGATGCTCGAGGACGACATCCTCATCGGGGGCGAGGAGAGCGGCGGCATCGGCGTCAAGCGCTTCCTGCCGGAGCGGGACGGCATCCTCATCGGGCTGCTGATGGCGGAGGTGCTGGCGACCGGCGAGCGGCGCCTGAGCCGCCGCATCGCGGCGATGCAGGCGGAGTTCGGCGCGTACGAATACCAGCGTGTCGATCTGCACCTGCCGCCCGGGGCGGGGCGGCGCGCCGTCGAGACTCTGCAGGCCGATCCGCCGGTGCGTCTCGGGGGCTTGAAGGTCGCGGGACGGGACAACCTCGACGGCGCCAAGCTCCTGTTCGGCGACGCCGGCTGGATCCTCTTCCGCGCTTCGGGAACCGAGCCGGTCCTGCGCGTCTACTGCGAGGCGTCCACGCAAGCGCTCGTCCGGCGGCTGCTGCGCGCCGGAGTCGGACTCGTCCGCCGTCTCTCCGGCGGATCCGTCACCGGGCGCCGCGCCGACCCCTGACCGGCGCGTCGGCCCTTTACTGCGTGCCGCGGGTGCGCGAATAGATTTCCAGCAGCCCGCCGACGGTTGCGACGTTCGCCACCACGAACAGCACGAGCAGCAGGATGGCGCCGCCGGCGGCGGCGCGTCGCGCCCACGGACGGTCGCTCAGCAGGCGGGGCACGAACGGCAGCAGCACCGCCGCGGCGAGCAGGTACAGGATCGGACGCGACTGCCCCACCGCCTCGGGCAAGGCGTAGAGCACCGCCGACACGACGGCGGTGAGCGCGAAGGGGAAGGTGCGCAGGAGATCCCCGTGTTCCAGCATCTCCTCCAGGTACAGGCCGGCGGCCAGGCACAGGAACGGATACAGCGGCACGCGGTACCAGCCGTACACGACGCGGTGATCGGCGGTCAGCGCGAGGAGCGTGGCATAGACGGCGACCGGCAGGACGATCAGCGTCAGCCGCGAGGGGCGGCCCCGCCCTTCGCCGGCAGGGGAAGGCACACCCTCGTCTTCGCGGCCGCGGAAGGCGGCAATGGCGAACGCCACCCAGAGCCACAGGTAGGTGCCGCCGCCGAACCACTTCACCACCGCCTTGCCTCCCAGGAGGTCATGAAACGACTCGGCCGAGACCCACTTCGACGACCCCTGCCCCTGCATGACCCTGAGGAAGATGCCAAAGTCGTAGGCCGCCGCATAGAACAGGTAGAGGACCAGCCCCGCCGCGGCGATGCCGCAGGCGACGAGCGCGTCGCGCCGGCGCCGCTGCGCCAGAAGCGTCAGCGCCGCCACGGCGACGACGGCGACCCCGGTCGCCTTGGTCCAGATGGACAAGGCCCCGATGAGGCCGGCCGCGACGGCTCCGCGCCTCTCCCCTCCCGGCCGACCGGGCCGCACCGCCAGGAGCGCCCCCATGAAGAACAGCGCCAGGAGACTCTCCGCCTTCACCAGCCTCTGTCCCAGGATCAAGACCGGCGTCGTGGCGTAGACGAGCGCCGCCAGCAGGGTCGTCGCTTCCGAAAACCCGTACGCGCGCGCCAGCCGGGAGAGCAGCAGCAGCCCCGCGAGGCTCAGGAGAATAGGCACCAGGCGCATCACCGGCAGGGTGCACTCGAGGAAGGAGCGCGCCCCGGCGAGCGAGCAGAGGATGCCCACCGGGATCGAGAACAGCGGCGGGTGATCGAAGTACGGCCGCACCACGATGTAGCGATCGCCGAACCAGCGGAAATCGTGCGCCTGGTCGGGCGGGTAGGCATCCGGGAAGGTGGTCCACGCGGCCGGCTGGAGCTGGTGCAGGAGGTGCCAGCCTTCCCACGCGTGCTGGTACTCGTCGGCCGTCTCGTGGTGGAACGGCACGAAGGCGTAGTCGTGGAACCGCAGCAGGGCGGCGAGCAGGACGATCGCCCCGAGGGCGAGACGCGGCCGCTCCGCGATGATGCCCTCGCGCAGGCGGCCGGCGAACGACTGCGGCGCCGTCCGGCCGCGGCGCCACAGGACCGCCGCCGCGAAAAGCGCGACACCCAGCAACCCCCAGCCGATCGAGCGGCTGCCGCGCGCCGCCGCATAGGCATCGCTGTCGGGAGCGAGGAAGCCCTCGGGAATCGGCTGCAGCCGCCGTCCCGGAGGCTGCCAGGACAGGACCAGGCGCGCCTCGCCCGAGTCGAGCCGGTAGTCCACGGCGATCGGATGGAAGCCCGCCGACAGCGGCCGGTCGGTGGTGGCGTCCGGACGAACCTCGATCGGCGCCCCGTCGATGGAGAGCGCCGCGGATCCCTGCGCGTCCACGGAGAAGCCGTAAGTCCCCGCCTCCGGGACGGCGAGCACGCCGCGCCAGTGGATGACGTACGGCGGCATCTGCGACGGGAAGCCGAACGCCTGGTAGTTCCAGTGGAAGATGTAGGCCGCGTCGAGGCGCTGCGGAACCGGGAAATCGAGGCGCGGATCGACGCGGCGGCTCACCTCGACTTCGCGCCCGTCGGCCCCGGCGATGGCGTAGACGCCCGAGAGTCCCCCGCCGCCGCGCAGCAGCGACCCGGCGAGCAGCAGGATGGCGGCGGCGACGGCGGCCGCCCCCCAGGCGAGCCGCCCGGGAGCCCGGCTCCTGAGACTCACGAAGTGTGGCGCTCCGCGGACCGGTCGAACTCGGACAGCAGGATCTTCTTCTCTTCGTCCTTCAGGAAGGTCGCCTCGATGGTGTTCCGGCCGGCGCGCAGCACCTCCTCGACGGTGAGGCCGAGCTTCCGATGCAGCGCCTCCCACTCGGCGAGAAGCGTGGTCCCGAACATCGCCGGGTCGTCGCTCCCCACGGTGACGAAGACGCCGGCCCGGACGAGCGCCGGGATGGGGTGCGCCTCCCAGTCCGCCACGATGCCGGTGGCGATGTTGCTCGTCGGGCAGCATTCGAGCGGAACGCGCTGGTCCGCCAGCAGGCCGACGAGTGTTGCGTCCTCGACCGCGCGGACGCCGTGCCCGATCCTATCGACTTGGAGGGTCTCGATCGCCTCCCAGACCGACGCGGGTCCGGAGAACTCCCCGGCGTGGGCCGTGGTCCGCAACCCCAGCCGGCGCGCCTCACGGTAGGCCATGGCGAAATCCTTCGCCTTCCATGACGATTCGTCGCCGCCGATGCCGACGCCGACGACGCCGCGCGACAGGAACGCCGCGGCGTGCTCGACCAGCGGCTCGAACGCCGCCGGTCCCCACTGCCGCACGCTGTCGAGGATCCACTGCAGGCGCGGTCCCCCGTTCTTCGCGGCGGCCGCTCCCGCGGCGGTGACCGCGTCGAGGATTTCTTTCGGCGGGATGCCCCGCCGCACGAAGATCCCCGGCGAGCACATCACCTCCGCGTAGCGCACGCGCTGCGCGCCGAGGCGCTGCGACAAGCCGGTGGTGGCGAGCGCCAGGTCCTCGGGGTCGGAGATCTCCTCGCACAACGTCGCGAAATGCTTCAGGAACCCGATGAACCCGTCGTGCCGGTAGAGGGCCTCGAGGCGCCGCCGCTCTCCCTCGCCGGTCGGCTTCCTGCGGCGCGCGCGGATCGCCACGAGCGTGTCGAGGTCGATCGCCCCTTCGAGGTGGAGATGGATCTCCGCCTTGGGCATCTCCGCGAAGGGGGGAGGAGGCGCGTCCATGGGGTGGATTATAGGGGCCCGCCGTTGCACCGGGATCGGTCCCGATCGGGGCCTAGTGCGCGGGCTGCTCGGCGACGGTCTCGGGGGGCGCGTCCGCTTCGGATGTCGGCGGGAGGTACGGATCGCGGCCGGTGCCGAAGCGCTTCATGATCTTGGCGACGTAGGTGCGGGTCTCGGCGTACGGCGGAATGCGCTTCAGGTTCAACACCACGTTCTCGCCGGCGTTGTACGCGGCCAGCGCGAGCCGCACATCCCCCTGGAACAGGTCCAGCAGGTATCTCAGGTAGCCCGCCCCGCCCCGGACGTTGTCGTCCGGGTTCCAGGCGTCGCGCACGCCGAACCGATCGGCGGTCTCGGGCATGAGCTGCATCAATCCCTGCGCCCCCTTCACCGAGCGGGCCAGCGGATCGAACGACGACTCGACCGCCGCCACGGCATAGACGAGGTCGGGGTGGATGCCGTGCTCGTGGGCCGCACGCTCGATGATGTCGCGGTACTGCGCCCCCGAGCCGGGGCGCACCTGGCGACTCTCCGGCTTCAGGACGCGGAGATCCCGGCTGTCCGGCACGTTGGTGATCACCAGGTTCCCGTCGGCGTCGCGCCGGTAGTAGATCGCATCCCCGGCCGCCACCGGGGCCAGGATCGCCCCGGCCACGGCCAGCAGAAGACCCGCGGCCGTCGCGCGCCCGGCCAGGGAACCGAAGGAGAGGCTCATTGTCCCCGCGCCTCGCGGATCAGGTTCTCGAGGATCGGAATCGATTTCTCGCGCACCCCTTCGAGGTCGCCGGTGCGCCGTCCTCCGGCTTCGGCCATGTCGGCCCGGCCGCCCCCGCGCCCGTCCACCAGGGGCGCGAGCGCCTTGACGATCTCCCCGGCGTGCAGCGGCGGGATCAGGTCAGGGCTGACGGAGGTGGTGACCTGCACGCGGTCCTCCTCCTGGGCGGCCCACAGCACGATGACACCCGACGGCAGGCGCTCGCGGTTGCGGTCCACGAGCGCGCGCAGGGCCCCCTTGTCGAGACCGCGCTGCACCTTCGGGACCAGCACCCGCACGCCGGCGACCTCGCGGACCTCCTCGACCCCGCCGCCGCCTTCGCCGGAGGCGATGGCGACCTTGAGGCGCTCGATCTCCCGCTGCAACGCGCGGTTCTGCTCGACGAGCCGCGCCAGCGCTTCCGGGGCGGCCGATCGGTCCACGTGCAGGGCCGCGGTGACGGAGGTCAGGGCGCGACGCTCGTCGCGCGCCTCGTCCAGGGCGAGCGCCCCGGTCAGCGCCTCGACGCGGCGCGTCCCGGCGGCGATGCCGCGCTCCGGCGCGAGGCGGACGACGCCGATCGACCCGGTGGTCGAGGCGTGCGTCCCGCCGCACAGCTCCATGCTGAACCCGGGGATCTCGACGACCCGCACGACGTCGGCGTACTTGTCGCCGAAGAACGCCAGGGCGCCTTTCCGCAGCGCCTCGTCGAGCGGCATGACCGCGGATCGGATCGGCAGGTCCTGGCGCACCACGTCGTTCACCAGGTCTTCGACCTGCCGCTGGATCTCCTCCGGAAGCGAGGCGTAGTGCGTGAAGTCGAAGCGCAGGCGATCGGCCTCGACGAGCGAGCCGGCCTGCTTGACGTGCGTTCCCACCACTTCGCGCAGCGCGGCGTGCAGGAGGTGCGTCGCGTCGTGGGCCCGGGTGGTCGCCAGGCGCCGGGACCGGTCCACCTCGGCCCGCACCAGATCCCCGACGCGCAGCCGGCCCTCGAGCACGGTCACCTGGTGCAGCGGCAGCCCGCGGCGCACCGCCTGCGTGTCGCTCACGGCGGCGGCGCCGCCCGGGGCGGTCAGCGTGCCGGTGTCGCCGATCTGTCCTCCCGACTCGGCGTAGAACGGCGTGTGGCTGAGGAGGACTCCGCCCTTCTCCCCCTGACGCAGCTCCTCGACCAGGGCTTCGCCGCGCAGCAGGGCGACGACACGCGCCTCCTCGACGACGTGGTCCACGTAGCCTCTGAACTCGCTCGAGGCGATCGGTGACGTCGCCAGCGCTCCGGCCAGCGGGGCGGCGATCTCCTTCATGCCCTTGCGCGAGCGGGAGCGCTGCTCCTCCATCTCGCGCTCGAAGCCGGGCTCGTCCACGTCGAGCTTCCACGCCTGGGCGACGTCCTTCACCAGGTCGAACGGGACCCCGAAGGTGTCGTACAGGCGGAAGGCCTCGGGCCCCGGGATCGTCCCCTTTCCGTCCTTGCGCAGCGCGGCGGCGAGCGCCTCGACTTTGGCGAGGCCGATGGCGAGGGTGCCGGCGAAGCGCTCCTCCTCGCGCAAAAGCGTCGCGGCGATGGCGGTGCGGTGCGCCGACAGGTCGGGATAGGCCGGCTCCATGACGTCGATGACGGTTCCCGAGAGGGCGCCGAGGAACGGCCGCTCCATGCCGAGGGCGCGTCCGAAGCGGATGGCGCGCCGGAGGATCCGCCGCAGCACGTAGCCGCGCCCGTCGTTGCCGGGAACGACGCCGTCGCCGATCAGGAAGGTCAGCGCCCGTACGTGGTCGGCGATCACCTGGAGCCCGACGCGGTCGTCCCCCCGGGACGGATCGGGACGGCGGCCGGAGGCCTCCTCCGCGAGCCGCGCCGCGGCGGCGACGATCGGCGTGAACAGATCGGTGTCGTAGTTGCTCTCGACTCCCTGCAGGATCGCGGTGAGGCGCTCGAGTCCCATGCCGGTGTCCACGCCGGTGCGCGCCAGCGGCACGAGCTTGCCGTCGGCCTGGCGGTCGTACTGCATGAAGACCAGGTTCCAGATCTCCATGAAGCGGCCGCACTCGCAGCCGGGGCGGCACGGCGACACGGTGCAGGCGAGCGACTGCCTGCCGCGGTCGACGTGGACTTCCGAGCAGGGACCGCACGGCCCGGTCTCCCCCATCGACCAGAAGTTGTCCGCCTCGTCGAGCCGGGCGATGCGCGACTCGGGCACGCCCGGACCCTTCCTCCAGAGGTCGTACGCCTCGTCGTCCTCGCGGAAGACGGTGACGAACAGCTTGTCTCCGGGCAGGCCATAGTGCGCCTTCGCGGTCAGCAGGTCCCAGGCCAGGGCGATGGCGTCCTTCTTGAAGTAGTCGCCGAAGGAGAAGTTCCCCAGCATCTCGAAGAAGGTGTGGTGCCGCGGGGTCCGGCCGACCTGCTCGAGGTCGTTGTGCTTCCCCGACACGCGCATGCACTTCTGGGACGTGGCGGCGCGGACGTACGGCCGCTGCTCGCGCCCCAGGAAGGTGTCCTTGAACTGGTTCATCCCGGCGTTGGTGAACAGCAGCGTCGGGTCCTGGGCGGGGACCAGCGGCGACGAGGAGACGACCTGGTGGCCGTGCTCCTCGAAGAAAGAGAGAAAGCGCCTGCGGATGTCCTTCGCCGTGATCATGTCGCGTGGTCCCAGGAACCCGGGGCGCGGAAGGCGCCGCGGGCCGGCCAGTATAACAAGAGGCCCGCGGGCATCCCGCGCGTCCGTCCGGACCTATTTCTTCTTCCCGGCGTGGGCGCGCGACATCTCCACCACCGCTGCGCCCGCGCCCCCGCCCGCCTCGAAGCCCGTGCGCAGCGTGCTCTCCATCTCGCGCTGCGCCATCTCGGCGGTGGACTCGATGCCGGCGAGCTTGAGCTTGAACTCGTCGGGGTTGGTGGCGCGCCGCAGCGCCTCCTCCATGGTGATGAGGTCCTTCTTGTACAGCTGGTAGATCGACTGGTCGAAGGTCTGCATGCCGTACTGCGAGGTCCCCTGCGCGATGGCGTCGTGGATGAGCTTGGTCTTGTCCTTGTTCTCGACGCAGTCGCGGATGAAGTTCGTGGTGCGCATGACCTCGACGGCGGGGACGCGGCCGTTGCCGTCGGCCTTCGGCATCAGGCGCTGCGAGACGGCGGCCTTGAGCACCGCCGCCAGCTGCAGCCGGATCTGCTTCTGCTGGTGCGGCGGGAAGACCGAGATGATGCGGTTGATCGTCTCGGTGGCGTCGAGGGTGTGCAGGGTCGAAAGGACCAGGTGGCCCGTCTCGGCGGCGTTGAGCGCCGTCTCGATGGTCTCGTAGTCGCGCATCTCGCCGACCAGGATGACGTCGGGGTCCTGGCGCAGGGCGGAGCGCAGCGCCGAGGCGAACGACTTGGTGTCGACCTCGACCTCGCGCTGGTTCACCAGGCTCTTCTTGTCGCGGTGCAGGAACTCGATCGGGTCCTCGATGGTCATGATGTGCTCGGTGCGGGTGGTGTTGATGTAGTCGATCATCGCGGCGAGCGACGTCGACTTTCCCGACCCGGTCGTGCCGGTGACCAGGATCAGCCCGCGCCGCTCGTCGGCGATCGTCTTGAGCACCGGCGGCAGGACCAGCTCCTCGACCGTGAGGATCTTCGAGGGGATGACGCGCAGGACCAGCCCGACGGTGCCGCGCTGCTGGAAGATGTTGACGCGGAAGCGCCCGAGCCCGGGGACCGAGTACGCGAGGTCGATTTCGAAGTGATCCTTGAACTTCTGCTTCTGCCGGCCGCTCATGATGCTGAAGGCCATCGCGATGGTGTCCTCCTGCGACAGCCGCGCCAGCTCGGTCAGCGCCAGGAGGTGACCGCTCACGCGGATCACCGGGTACGAGCCGACCTTGAGATGGAGGTCGGACGCCTTGCGCTCCGTGGCGATCTTCAGCAGGTCGTTGATGTGCATCGCGTCTCCCCCGGGCGGCGTCGGGACACACGACCGCGCGGTCCAGGGGGGAATCTAGGGTCCGCCCCCGGGGGAGTCAAGAAACGGACTGCGCTGTAAGGAGTTGACCCGGTGCGAGTTCAGCCGCGCGCGCGGCCCGTGGCGGTGGTGGCCAGGGCGGGGACGTGCGTCAGCCACCCGTGGCGATCCGGCTTCTGTCCCTGGATGAGGGCCATGTACTCGGCCTGGATGCGGCCGGTGATCTCGCCCCGGCGCCCGCTGCCGATGGCGTGCCGGTCGACGCTGCGGATGGGCGTCACCTCGGTGGCGGTGCCGACGAAAAAGCACTCGTCGGCGATGTAGAGCATCTCGCGCGGCACGCTGCGCTCGACGACCGGAATCCCCAGGTCGTTGGCGATGGTGAGGATGCTCGCCCGCGTGATCCCGGGAAGAATCGATGCGGTGAGCGGCGGCGTGTAGAGGGTGCCGCGCTTCACCACGAACAGGTTCTCGCCGCTCCCCTCGCTGACGAAACCGTAACTGTCGAGGGCAATCCCCTCGACGTAGCCGTTGGCCAGCGCCTCCATCTTGATGAGCTGCGAGTTCATGTAGTTCGCGCTCGCCTTCGCCATGGCGGGAAGGGTGTCCGGCGCCTGCCGCCGCCACGAGGAGACCATGGCGTCCACGCCCTTCTCGGTCGCGTCCTTGCCGAGGTAGGCGCCCCACGGCCAGACCGCCACCGCCACGTCGATGGGGCACGGGAACGGATCGACCCCGAGCGACTCGTAGCCGCGGTACGCCAGCGGACGGATGTAACACGCCTCCATCTTGTTCACGCGCACGGTCTCGACCACCGCCTGCTCGATCGTCTCGCGGGTGAACGGGATCTCCATGCGGTAGATCGCACAGCCGTCGAACAACCGCTCGATGTGCTCCTTGAGCCGGAAGATGGCCGGCCCCTGCGGCGTCTTGTAGGCGCGGATCCCCTCGAAGATGCACGAGCCGTAGTGGATGACGTGCGAGCAGACGTGCACCGTGGCCTGGTCCCACGGGACCAGCTTGCCGTTCATCCAGACTTTGTCGGTCTTGGCGAAGCCCATCTCTTCACCTCGCGGCGGGGAGGAGCGGTCGACGCGCAGTATAAAACAGGACCCCTTGCCACGGACAGCCCAAAAGCGACAACGGTGCCGCCGTCACGGCCGGGCGGCGAGGAGCGGCCGCGCCGCACGTCGGGTCAGCGCGGGGCGGAACGCCGCCCGGGAGCACTGAGAAGCAGCGCCGACCAGGGGCGCGCGCGGCGGCGGGCCTCGAAGCGCAGCCCGGCCGCGCGGGCCCGGCGGAGAAGATCCCTCTCGTCTTCGATGAGCAGGCCAGCCAGCACGATCCGGGCGCCCGGCCGCGCCCGATGCGCCAGCCCCGGCAGCAGGTCGCGGATGACCCGCGCCCCGATGTTGACCAGGGCGAAGTCGAACCGCCGCGCCGCGAGAGCCCGCGCCGCGTCGGCGCGCCGCACGGTCACCGGATCGGTCCGGGACGCCGCGGTCACGGCGCGCGCGCTGGCACGCGGAGCGCGATTCATCCGGAGGGTGCGCCGGGCCACCGCGACCGCCACCGGGTCGGCGTCCACGGCGTAGGCGCGGCGGGCGCCCAGTCGCACCGCAGCCAGGGCCAGGATGCCGGTGCCGGTCCCGAGATCGAGGACCTCGTCCCCCGGGCGGAGAAACTCTTCGAGGAGACCAAGCGACAGGCGGGTCGAGGCGTGCTCTCCGGTTCCGAACGCCTGGCCGAAGGGGATTCTCAGGACGATGCGGTCGTTCCCCGGCGGCGCTTTCAAGCCCTCGGGGAGCGCCAGGAGCCGCCGTCCGATCGGCATCGGACGAAGCGTCTTCTGCCACGCCTCGACCCAGGCGCGATCCGCCACGCGCCGCGCCCGCACGGCACCGGGTCGCAGACCGGCGGCGGCGAAGGCGCGGCGGACGCGCGCCGCTGGCTCTCCCTTCTTCAGCGTGCCCGGAAAGAAAACCGCGAGCGGAACGCGCGATCGCTTCGCGGTCGGCGGGCCTTCGTTGCTCCAGGTCTCCCGCGACTGACACGGCGGAGGCAGGCCGCCCGTCTCCACGCCGAGGCAGCCTTCTTCCCAGAGCGCGGCGACGACCGTCTCCTCGAGAGACGCCGGAACCTCGAGAGACACCTGCCACCAGGTGCGCGTCGATCGGAGGGGCGGGCGCGCGGAACCGGGGAACGGCCTGAGCGGGGGCCGACTCACGCGCGGATCAACTGAAGATGTCTTTGACCCGTCCGAAGAGATCGCGCGGCGCCGCGTCGGCCGGCTCCTCGCCTTCGCGCAGCGCCTCGTACAGCTCGCGCTGCTTGCGGCTCAGCCGCGCCGGGACGCGCAGGGCGACGGTGACGTAGAGGTCGCCGCGCGGGCCGCCGTCGAGGCTCGGCAGGCCCTTCCCTTTCAGCGCGAAGGTGGTGCCGCTCTGCGTCCCGTCGGGGACGTTGATGCGCGCCGTCCCTTCGAGCGTCGGCACGGTGATCTCGGCGCCGAGCACCGCCTGGGTCACCGTGATGGCCGCGGCGCTGAAGAGGTGCGGCCCCTCGCGCCGGAAGTCGGGATGCTCCTCGACGCTCACGACGACGTACAGGTCGCCGGCGCGGCCGCCGCGCAGCCCGCCTTCCCCTTCGCCGGTCATGCGCAGCCGCACGCCCGTTTCGACGCCAGGCGGGATGCGCATCTTCAGAGTCCGCGTGGCGCGCCTGCGCCCGTCGCCACGGCAGTCGGCGCACGGATTCTGGATGGTTTCACCGACGCCGCGGCAGTCGGGACACGACTGGCTCAGGGTGAAGAACCCCTGCTGCCGGTGGAGCTGCCCGCGCCCGCCGCAGGTGCGGCAGCTCGAGCGCTTGCCGTCCTTCGAGCCGCTGCCCTTGCAGGTCTCGCAGCTCTCCAGGCGCGGCACGGTGATCTCCTTCTCGACGCCGCGCGCCGCGTCGATGAGATCGATGCCGACGTCGATGCGCAGGTCGGAGCCGCGCTGCGGACCCGCGATGGGACCGCGCGACCCCCGGCCTCCGCCGAAAATGTCCCCCATCGAAAACCCGAACATGCTGCCGAGGATGTCCTCGAACCCCGCGAAGACGTCGGCGTTGAAGCCGCCGCCGAACGGATCCCCCGCGGCGCCGCCGACGCCGGCGTGGCCGAAGCGGTCGTAGCGGGCGCGCTTGTCGGAGTCGGCGAGGACCGAATAGGCCTCGGCCGCCTCCTTGAACTTCTCCTCCGCCTGCTGGTCGCCGGGGTTGCGGTCGGGATGGTGCTTGAGGGCGAGGGCGCGGTAGGCCTTCTTGATGGTCCCGTCGTCCGCGCCGCGCTCGACGCCGAGGATCTCGTAGTAGTCGCGCTTCTTCTTCAAGTCCCGCTCCGGCCGGGGCCGGCGGGGACGATCAGGCGGCGGCGGAACCGGTTCCGGAAGCCTCCCCCGCCCCCGTCTTGCCGCCGCCGGGGTTGTTCCCCCCGGGCGCGCTGGTCGACGGCTGGTAGAGGATGACCTCGGTCAGGATCTGCGACGCCTCGCCGAGCTTCTCCAGCGACTCGGTGCACTCGCTGATGCTCGCCGAGGCCAGCGCCTTGCGGGCGGCGTCGATGATCTTCTTGACCGTGACGCGCTTCTCCTCGTCGAGCATGCTCCCGAACTCCGCAAAGGAGCGCATGTTCGACTCCAGGAGACCCTCGAGGCGCGCCTGGATCCGGAACAGCTCCGCCCTCTTCTTGTCGTCCTCGGCGTGCCGTTCGGCGTCCTCGATGATCTCCGCGATCTCCCGATCCGTCAAGCCCCCGGCGGGCGTGACCACGATCTTCTGCTCCTTCTTCGTGGCCATGTCGCGCGCCGCGACGTGCACGATGCCGTTGCTGTCGATGTCGAAGGTGACCTCGACCTGGGGGACGCCTTTCGGGGCGGGCGGGATGCCGACCAGCTCGAAGCGGCCGAGCGACTTGTTGTAGGAGGCGACCTCGCGCTCCCCCTGCAGGACGTTGATCTCGACCTTCGCCTGGTTGTCCACGACGGTGGTGAAGATCTTCGACTTGCGGGTCGGCACGGTGGTGTTGCGGTCGATGAGCTTGGTGAACATGGCGCCGCGCGTCTCGATCCCGAGCGACAGCGGGGTGACGTCGAGGAGCACCATGTCCTTGACCTCGCCCTGCAGGATGCCGGCCTGCACCGCGGCGCCGACGCCGACCACCTCTTCCGGGTTGCGGTCGCGGCTCGCCTCGCGGCCGAAGATTTCGCGGACCGTGTCGATGACCTTGGGCACGCGCGTCATGCCGCCGACCAGCAGCACCTCGTCCACGTCGGTCGGCTTCATGCCCGCGAGCGACAGTGCCTCGAGGCACGGCTTGCGGGTCCGCTCGACGAGGTCGGCGGTCATCTCGTTGAACTTGTCGCGCGTCAGGGCGACGTTGAGGTGCTTCGGCCCCTTGGCGTCGGCGGAGATGAACGGCAGGTTGATCTCCGCCCGCTCCTCGACCGACAGCTCGCACTTCGCCTTCTCGGAGGCCTCCTTGAGGCGCTGCAGGGCGAGGCGATCCTCGCGCAGCGAGATCCCCTCCTTCTTCTCGAACTCCTGCAGGAGCCACTCGAGGATGCGCTGGTCGAAGTCCTCGCCGCCGAGGAAGGTGTCGCCGGAGGTGGCGCGCACCTCGAACACCCCCTGGCCGAGCTGCAGGATCGACACGTCGAAGGTGCCGCCGCCGAGGTCGTAGACCGCGATCTTCTTCTCGCTCGTCTCGTTCAGCCGGTACGCCAGCGAGGCGGCGGTCGGCTCGTTGAGGATGCGCAGGACCTTGAGCCCGGCGATGCGGCCGGCGTCCTTGGTCGCCTGCCGCTGGCTGTCGTCGAAGTACGCCGGGACGGTGATGATCGCCTCGGCGACGTCGGTCTGCAGGAACTCCTCGGACATCTCCTTGAGACGGCCGAGGATCATCGCGGAGATTTCCTGCGGGCTGTAGTCCTTGTCGCGCACGCGCACCCGCACGTCGCCGTTGGCCGCTTCCGAGATCTGGTAGGGCACGAACTGGCGGGCGTGCTGCACCTCCGGGCTCGAGTACTTGCGCCCGATGAGGCGCTTGACGGCATAGACCGTGTTCTTGGGATTGGTGACCGCCTGGCGCCGGGCGATCTGCCCGACGAGCTTCTCGCCGCGCTCGGTGAAGGCCACGACCGACGGGGTCGTCCGCGCCCCCTCCTTGTTCGGGATCACCTTGGGGACGCCCCCCTCCATGATCGCCACGCAGCAGTTGGTCGTCCCGAGGTCGATGCCGATCACCCTGCCCATCGAGTCCCTCCTGACTCTCTAGCCCGCGGCGCGCCGGCGCTGAGGCGCGGGAGCCGATTCGGTTCCTTCGGCGGCCGCCACCTTCACGAGCGCCGGCCGGACCAGCCGGTCGCGCAGCAGGTAGCCGCGCTGCATTTCCTCGATCACCGTCCCCTCGGGCGCCTCCGCGGTCGTCACCGTCTCGACCGCCTCGTGCACCTGCGGGTCGAATTTCCTTCCCTGCGAATCGACCGGCTTGAGGCCGTCCCGCCCGAGCACCTCGAGCATCTGCTGCAGGGTCAGCGCCACGCCCTGGCGCAGCCCGTCGTCGCCCCACCCGGGGGACTGGATGGCGCGCTCGAGACTGTCGAGGACCGGCAGCAGCGCCCGGAGGCGCTCCGTCGTCTCGCGGACACGCCGCTCGACCGCCTCGCGATCCATCTGCTTGCGGACGTTGGAGGTCTCGGCGTGGGCGCGCAGCCAGAGATCGTGCAGGCGTTCCTTTTCCTTCTCGGCCTCGTCGAGACGCCGGCGCAGGTCGTCCGTGTCGTCGCCGCCGGGATGGGACGGCCCGGCATGGGCGCCGGCGTGGGCGTGCCCTCCGTGACCGTCGTGCTGCGCCTCGGCCTCGTGCGACACCAGCTCGCCGAAGGAGCCTTCGCCGGCGAGCGGTTCCGTCTCGTTGATCCCGGTGACCTCGAGGATCTCGATGTCGTCGTCGCCGGTGGCGGGGAGGTCGCAGGACGGACCCGAGCCTTTGGCATCCTCTTCCTTCTCGGACGCCGGCTCATGGCGCTTGTTCGGCCTGCCGGACGGGCGCGCGGACATGGATCCTCCGGCGCCGGAATATAGGTTACGGGATCGGACGGCGCAACAAAGTGGAGAACAGGCGGGAGATGTACTCGACGAGCGCCAGCGCGCGGTCGTATTCCATGCGCGTCGGCCCGAGCACCCCGATCCATCCGGTGCCGCCCTCCCCCGCCTGGTAAGGAGAGGCGACGAGCGACATCCGGCCGGACGCGAGATCCCCGGCCTCCGACCCGATGACGATGCGCGACCGGTCGGCGTCGAGGTAGCGGTCGAGAAGGCTCACCAGCCGGTGCTTCTCCTCGAAGGTGGCGAAGAGCCCCTTCATGATCTCGAGGTCGGCCAGCTCCGGGTGGTTGATGATGTTGGTCGTCCCCTCGACGACGATGCGCCGCGCCCCCGCCTCGGCGTCGAAATAGCGGGTCCCGAGCGCCACCGCATCGCGCATGAGCGTGTCGAAGCGCGCCTTCTCCTCGGCCATGAGGGAGACGAGGCGCCGGCGGATCTCCCCCAGCGTCTTCCCGGCGAACTCGCCCACGAGGTAGCGGCCCGCTTTCTCGAGCACGTCGGCCTCGTAGTCGTCCTCCGTGTCGAGCAGCCGGTGGCTCACCACTTCGTTGCGGTCCACGAAGATGACCAGCACCCGCTTCGGGTGGAGGCGGACGAACTCGATGTGCTTGAGGACCGCCTCCGCCGGCGGCGGCGCCAGCAGGTACGCGACCTGGCTCGTCAGCCGCGACAGCAGCTTGGGGATGGCCTCCATCGTCGTCCCGGGCTCGCCGCCGAGGTCGCGCAGGCTCTGATCGATGAGGGCGCGATCCTGCGGCGCCAGCCGCCCGGCCGGCAGGAGCGTGTCGACGTAGTAGCGATAGCCCTTGTCCGTCGGCACCCGGCCGGCCGAGGTGTGCGGCTGCACCAGGAACCCCGCCTCCTCGAGATCCGACATGACATTACGGATCGAGGCGGGGCTCAGCCCCTCCCACGACATCTTGGCGATGGTCCGCGACCCGACCGGCTCGCCGGTCAGGATGTAGTGGGACACCACGCACCGGAGGATCTCCTGGGCACGGGGCGGCAGCTCGGCTTCTTTGGCACTCATAGGCAGCGAGTGCCAATATATCCCCCTCCCGGAGGCGCGTCTATCGGGGCGCCCTGTCCCGCCTGCTCAGACGAGACGGGCGGTCTTGAACGTCAGGTTGACCGGCTTGCCGTCGCGCACCACGGTGAGGTCGAGCTGCTGGCCGGGCTGGCGCAGCGTTTCGCGCAGAGTGGGCAGGTCGCCGGCGGAGATGTCGCGTCCATTCCAGCGCGTCACGACGTCGCCTATCAGCGCCCCCGCGCCGTTCGCGGGAGACTGGTCCACGACGAAACCGACTTTGAGCGCGCCTTTGGCATCGGGCTGCAGCCACAGGCCGGACATGTCCCATTCGAACGGCCGGTCGAAGGACTTGTTGGGTGACAGCACCATCCGCTTGTTCTGGTAGTCGAACGCGACCTTGAAGCGCTGCAGGACCTGGTTGCCCAGGTTGCCCCCGCCGTAATCCTCGCCGCCGGGGCGCTGGACGTCGGCGTCCGGGAAGGTCGCGATGACGTCCTTGAGCGTCATGCCCCCGAGCTTAAGGCCGGCGATCCGGCCGACCCGGCCCGACAGGCGGCCGCTGACGCCCAGGCCGACGACGGCGCTGATGGTCTTCTCCGGCGCCTGCAGCCCTTCGATCACGCCGAGGTTCAGGGAGATCGGGTGCCCCGCGCCGAGATCCACGACGACGGTGGCGGGAAGGCTGCGGCCCTGCGCATCGAGCACGCCGACCTCGACGAACGGCGCGTTGTGCCGCAGCTTGAAGGGAACCGTCGTGGCGCCTTTCGGCGGCTGCCAGCGCTTCGGGTCGTCGAGCGTGACGCGCTTCGCCTCGTAATCGATTCCCACGACGAAGTTCTTGAACAGCGACGCGCCGACGACCCCGTCGTGATAGTCGGCCAGGCCGGGGAGCGGCGGCGCCACGATGGCGCGCACCTGCGTCAGCCGGAGATCCCCGAGATCGACGGTCAGGCCGTTCACGATCTCGGCGTCGACCCCTCTCTCCTCCCCTCCCGCCCCGGCCACGCGGGCCCGCATCCCCTCCTCGTACGGGAGATCGAGGGCCGTGACCCGCGGGTTCTTGTAGAGCATCAAACCTTCCATCGGCATGCCGGTGTCGACGATCAGGTTCACCGGCTTGCCGCCGATCGCAGCCTGGACGATGACGTGGTTGTTGCTCAGGTTGAACGGGACGGAGACCCGGCCGTCCTTCGAGCGCACCTCGACGTGCGCCGGCGCCTGGGACTCACCGAAGTGCTCGTGCGGGTTCTCCGCGGTGAAGGAGCGTTGCCCCGCGCCCACGGCGCAGGCGATGGCAAGAAAAGCGACGGTCGTCTTCGCGCGCACACCCATGAGCTCGCCTCCCGGGAAAAACCCGACTCTCCCGATAGACGCAGGCACGAGGAAAAGGTGAGCGGAGGTCAGCTCGGCGAGGACGCCGCCGCGCCGGCAGGGGCGACTTTCTTGAGCAGGAACGCCCGGATGAACGGGTCGAGGTCGCCGTCGAGGACCCGATCGACATCGCCGCGCTCGAAGCCGGTGCGGTGGTCCTTGATGAGCTGGTACGGCTGCAGGACGTAGGAGCGGATCTGGCTGCCGAAGTCGATGTCCTTCTTGTCCCCCTCGTCCGCCTTGCGCTTCTCGTCCCGCTTGCGCTGCTCCACCTCGTAGAGGCGCGCCTTGAGGACGCGCATCGCCATGTCGCGGTTGCGGTGCTGCGAGCGCTCGTTCTGGCAGGAGACGACGATGCCGCTCGGCAGGTGGGTGACGCGGACCGCCGAGTCGGTGACGTTGACGTGCTGGCCGCCGGCGCCGCTGCTGCGGTAGGTGTCCACGCGCAGGTCCTTCTCCTCGATCTTGACGTCGATCGAATCGTCCAGCTCGGGGACGGCATAGACGCTGGCGAACGAGGTGTGCCGCCGCCCCGACGAGTCGAACGGCGAGATGCGCACCAGGCGGTGCACGCCGTTCTCGGCGCGCAGCCGACCGTAGGCGTTGGAACCCTTGATCATCAGGGTCGCGCTCTTGATCCCCGCCTCGTCGCCCTTCTGGTAGTCGAGCGCCTCGACGCGGTACCGGTGCGCCTCGGCCCAGCGCAGGTACATGCGGTAGAGCATCTCGGCCCAGTCCTGCGACTCGGTGCCGCCGGCGCCGGGATGGATGGTGAGGATGGCGTTGTTGGCGTCGTGCTCGCCGGAGAGCATCAGCTCGAGCTCGGTGGCGTCGAGCGCCGCGCCCAGGGCGTCCACGGCAGACTGGAGATCGTCGCCGGCCGGCTCCCCTTCGCGCACCAGCTCGACCAGGGTGGCGGCGTCGTCGGCTTTCGCGGCGAGGGCGCGCTGCGCCTCGATCGCCTCGGTGATGCGGGCGCGGTCCCTCAGGACCTGCTGGGCTCTCTGCGGATCCTTGAAGAGATCGGGGTCGGCGGCTTTGGCTTCGAGCTCGTTGAGGCGGCCTTCCGGTGCGGCCTTCTCAAAGATGCACCTTGAGCTCGGCATAGCGCGCGCGCAGCGTGTCGACGCGCCGCGCCAGTTCGTCGAGGTCGAAGGATCGTGCCATGGGGAAGGTGTCCGCCTCCGCGCCGGCCGTGTGTCCGGCTCCGCTCAGTCGCCGCGGCGCCGCGACCATGCGCGCCAACCGAGGCCGGCGAACCCCGCGAATATAACACACGCCCAACCGAAGACATCGCCGTGCGCGGCGTACGGTGTCGTGTCGGCGCGCGCGTGGATCGTCCCCTGCAGCACGCGCTCCTCCTCGAGCGGGGTCTCGGCGACCACCCGGCCGGACGGATCGACGATCGCCGAGATGCCGGTGTTGGCGGCGCGGGCCATCCAGCGGTGATTCTCGGCGGCGCGCGCGACGGCGAGCGCCAGGTGCTGGTGCGGCGCGGCGCTGTGGCCGAACCAGGCGTCGTTGGTGAGATTGACCAGGAAGCCGGCCCGGGCCACGCGCCGCACCTGCCCCGGGAAGATCACCTCGTAGCAGATGAGCGTGCCCGCGTCGCCGAACGGCGTGTGCAGCGGTTCGAGGCTCTCCCCTGCCTCGAACTCCGCCACCGCCCCCTGCACCATGCGGTTGACGAAGAACAGCAGGCGCTGCAGCGGGACGTATTCGCCGAACGGCACGAGGTGCACCTTGTCGTAAGAGTCGCCGGGCCCGCCGTCGGGACGCGACACGAAGGCGCTGTTGTAGGCGCGCATCCGTCCGCCGACCTGGCGGTACTGGACGGCGCCGGCGACGAGCGTGACGCCTTTTTCGCGCACGAAGGCCGCGACCCGGTCCGCCTCGGCGCGCTGCGGCTCCAGCGGCATCGGCAGCGCGCCTTCCCCCGCCGGCCGGTAGTAGGAGAGCGGGCTCGACGACTCGGGCCAGAGCAGGAGCCGGGCTCCGCCGCCGGCGGCGCGCCCGCTCAGGTCGAGCAGGCGGGAGACGATGGCGTCCTCCTCTTCCGGGTGCCACTTGCGATCCTGCGGGACGTTGGCCTGGATCGCGGCGACGGGGATGGCCTCGCCGTCCCCCTGCGGCAGGCGGGCGACCGCGCCCCGGCCCCAGAGTGCCGCGACGCCGACCAGCGCCAGCGGCACGACCGAGGCGAAACGCGCGGAGCGGCGCGCCCCGCGGGTCAGGAGGAGCGCCAGCGCCGCGTTGACGGCGACGACCATTCCCGAGACGAGCGCCACGCCTCCGAGGGATGACGGCGCCAGGAGAGCGGCGTGGCGCCACTGCGTCGCGCCGAGGACGCCCCACGGGAAGCCGGTGAGGAGCCGCCCGCGCAGGAGCTCGAGCCCGACCCAGACGAAAGGCGCAGCGAGGTAGGCGACGGGCCCCGAGCGCGCCAGCCCGGCGCCGAGGATCGCCGCGAAGATCATCACGTAGAGAGCCAGGTACGCGACGAGCAGCAGCAGGATCGCGCCCCCGACCACGTGCGGCAGGCCGCCGTAGCGCACCATCACCCCGATGAGCCAGGAGAGGAGCCCGCCGAAGAAGACGATCCCGGTCAGGAAGCCGAGGCGGGCCGCGTCGCGCGACCCGGCGCCGCGCAGCGCCAGCAGCAGGGGCAAAAGCGCGACGAACGCCAGCCAGCCCTGGTCGGCGAGCGGGAACGACAGGACGAGCAGGATCCCCGAGGCGACCGCGGCCGACGACCGCGCCAGCAGGACCAGGCTCCTCTACCGCGGCTCGTGCACGAGCAGGCGCAGCACCTCGCGCACGTCGATGCGGCCGTCCGCCGCTTCGCTCAGGACCGCGTCGAGCAGCGTCGGCCGCCGCGCCTCCGCCTGCCGGTCCCGCAGCGCCGCGCGCCGGCCCGGACGCAGGAGATCCTCGCGGTCGAGCGGCAGGTACTCGAGGACGCGCACCCGATCGACCCGGCCCGAGCCGCGGCAGGCGTCGCATCCGGGAGACGTGGCATAGGAGCCCGACCGGGCGGCGCCGGCCTCCGGCACGAGATCGAGCAGGTCGCCGAGCTCGAACGGGCGGCGGCAGACGCCGCACCCCGCCTCGAGGTGGCGCGCCGCGAGAATTCCGGCCGGAACGCAGCGCGCCGCGCGGCCGACCCGCCCCTGCGCCAGGGTCGCCGCGGCGCGGAACGCGTTGCCCGCGTCGCAGGCGGCCAGGACGACGCGCCGCGCAGCCTCCGCTTCGAGCGCCGGCGCCAGCGACTCGTCCCACGGCGTGGCGACCACCAGCAGATCGGCGGCGCTCTCGAGGGACGCGGGAGCCGGCTCGTCCCAGCCGCCGCGCACGTCGCGACGCGGCAGCCTGTGGCCCAGGAGACCGAGCACCGCGAGGAGCGCCGAGTTCCATTCGGAGGGTCCGGTCCCGGCGAGGACGAGCAGGCCCCGGCGCTCCGACGCCAGGGTCTCGACGGCGCTCAGCAGCGCCGGCAGCGCGCGTGCGTGCTGCAACGGCGTCGGATCGAGGACGCGCTCTTCGCGCAGGTGCAGGAGCGTCGTCCTGCCGTGCAGCCCCGGAAGCGACAGGGCGCCGACGGCGACCCGGCGCCCTTCGTCGCACGCCGTGAAGCGGCCCTCGCGCGGCAGGACCTGGCCGCGGGCCGCGGCCCCCGACAATCCGTCCACGAGCGCCGCGACGGCCGCGAGCGGTCCCTCGGGAAGATCGAGGCCATCCTCCCCCTCGTCCGTCTCGAGACGCAGGCGGCCGCCGTGGCGCGAAGGCTCGATCGCCAGGAGGCGCGCCCGGCGCCGCAGGCCGAGCGCGAGGAGCGCACGCAGCCACTCCGACGCCGGGGCGGACGGGCGCAGCGCCTCGATGTCGGCGGGGGCGATGCCGCGGCGCGCCGCGCGCACCAGAAGCTCGGCCTCGCCGGCCGCGCGGAACAGCACGCCGGATTCGACCTCCCCCGGATAATGACGCGCAATCGATTCAGCGAGGAAGGACGGCGGACAGATGATCGGCTCGACGCGCCGTCCGGTCAGCGCCTCGACGGCCGGCAGGAGGCCTCTCGGGTCGGCGTGCCCGAGCGCGATCTCGAGCGTCCCGCCGTCGTCGCGGACCGGCATCATCCGGTAGTGGTGCGCCAGCGCAGCCGGGATCATCCCCGTCGCCTCTCCGGCCCGCAGGGACGCCAGGAGGTCGGGGCGCATTCCTTCGAGGTGCGTGTCGAGGAAGAGATGGAACCCGACCGGCACCACCTCGCCGAGCCGCATGAGATGCCAGCCGAGGCGTCCGCCACCGAGGCGCTGGGCTTCGAGTCCGGCCCGCAATCCGGCGCCGCTCACGACCCCCGCCTCCAGCAGCAGCTCGCCCAGGAGGCGCGGCGTGTCGTGACGGCGCAGCGACTGGGTCATCGTTCTCCTTCACGCAGGACCCAGGTCTGCAGGCCGGTGGTCTTGCGGATGCGATCGGCCATGGCGTCGGCGGGACCGCGCTCCTTCCAGCGGCCGACGCGCACCTTCCAGCTTCCCCCGTCGTCCTGGATCGCGGCCGCGGGGAAGCCGTGCGACGCGAGGCGGTCGCGCACCTGCCTGGCCCTGGTCTCGTCGGCGCTGCCGAGCACCTGGACGACGAAGATCCCGGAGGCCGGAACCAGGTCTCCCGGCGCGGGACGCAGGGCGTTCTCCGGCATGGGGCCCTTCGCGGCCGGCGCGTCCCCCAGCTTGCTGTAGAAGGTGAGGTCCGGAAGGGCCGCCGCCTTCTGCACCGCGGTCTCGCCGCGGCCGGCGGCGGCGTGTTTCGCCGCCACGCCGCCGATGTAGCGGGCGCCCGCGAGCAGCAATCCGCTGGTGACGAGCACGGCGACGATCGGGCCGCGCACCCGGCGCGCCATCAGCTCCCCTCGCCGACCGCCTGGGCCCGCGGGCTCGGCGAGGGAAGGCGGTCTCCGGCGACGAACACCAGGTTCTTCCCCGCCCCCTTGGCGGTCTGCATGGCCTCGTCGGCGCACTTGATGAGACCGAGGCTGGTGCGCGCGTGCAGAGGGTAGGTGGCGATGCCGAACGAGGCGGTCACCTGGAGGTGCGTCGCGCTGTCCACGACGAACGGCTTGCCGCCGATGGCGGTGCGCAGGCGCTCGCACAGCTCGCGCGCGCCCGCAAGGTCGGTCGCCGGCAGGACCAGGCAGAACTCGTCTCCGCCGTAGCGGAAGGCGCGATCGCTGCCACGGATGGTTCCGAGAAGGCGCCGCGACACCTCGCGCACCGTGCGCGATCCGGCGCCGTGGCCGTGACGCGCGTTCACCTGCTTCAGGTTGTCGAGATCGAGGAACACCAGCGACAGCGCCTGGCCGTAACGCTGCGCGCGGTACACCTCCTCCGACAGGCAGCGATCGAAGAAGCGCCGGTTGTAGCAGTCGCTCTGGTCGTCCTTGATGACGAGGTCGCGGTACTGCTGCACGCGGTGCGCGTTGACCAGGCCGGGGAGCATCTCGGGGAGGAGCCGCCGCAGCCGCACCAGCGGCTCGGGCCGGGCCGCGCCGCCCCCCGGCCCCCCGAGCAGCAGCATGCCGAGGAGCCGCCCGCCGCCGTGCAGCGGCACCGCCAGGATCGGATCGCAGCGCAGGACATCGAGCGGCGCCGGCGGCGGAGCGACCATCGGATCCCAGGCCTCGGCCGGTCCGGGCCGCCGCAGCGCCGCGAGATCGAGCGCCGCCAGCTCGTCCCGCTGCGTTGATCCCTCCGGGAGGGTGCTCACCGCCAGGCGGAACATGTCGCTCTCGGCGTCGTAAAGGTACAGCAATCCGACCGGAAGGTGGCTCTGCGCGACGGCACCGCGCAGGAACGCGTCGGCCGCGGCCGCCGTGTCGATGCACCGGCACACCTCGAGGGCCCGCCGGGCCACTTCGAGCTGGTCGGCGAGAGCGGCCGGGTCTTCGCTCACGCGCCTCCTCGCGACGACACGGCGCGGCGCAGCACGTCGAAGATGTCGATCGGCATGGGGAAGATGATGGTGGAGTTCTTCTCGGTGGCGATCTCGGTGAGGGTCTGCAGGTACCGCAGCTGCAGCGTCGTCGGGTTCTCCGAGAAGATGTTCGCCGCCTTGGCGAGCGACGCCGACGCCTGCAGCTCGCCGTCGGCGTGGATGATCTTGGCGCGCTTCTCGCGCTCCGCCTCCGCCTGCTTCGCCATGGCGCGCTGCATCTCCGGAGGCAGGTCGACGTGCTTGACCTCGACCGCCGAGACCTTGATCCCCCAGGGATCGGTGTGCCGGTCGAGGATCTGCTGCAGCTCCGCGTTGAGGTGCTCGCGCTTGCTCAGCAGGTCGTCCAGCTCGACCTGGCCGAGCACCGATCGCAGGGTCGTCTGCGCCAGCTGGGACGTGGCGTAGTGGTACTGCTCGACCTCGACGACCGCCCGGCGCGAGTCCACGACGCGGTAATAGACGACCGCGTTCACCTTCACCGAGACGTTGTCGCGGGTGATGACGTCCTGCGGCGGAACGTCGTGCACCACCACCCGCTGCGAGATGCGCACCATCCGGTCGATGGGAAAGGCGACGATGACGATCCCCGGCCCGGCCGGCTGCGGCAGCAGGCGCCCGAGGCGGAAGACGACGCCCCGCTCGTACTCGTTGAGGATCTTGACGCTCAGGAACAGCCAGAAGGCGACCGCCAGGATCACCACCGGAACGCCACCCAGGATCGGCATCACGCCTCCCTCTCTTGAACCGAAGCGCCCGTCCGCCTCACGAGCCGCGGACCTCGTCGACATCCAGCACCAGGTCGTGCACGCCCGTCACCCGCACCCTGGCCCCCTTGGCGATGCGCGTCGCGGCGCGCGCGTTCCAGGACTCGCCGTGCACGAACACCCGCCCGTCGGGCTCGAGATCGGTCAGAGCCGTGCCGCGCTCGTCCAAAAGCCCGCTCGCCCCGGTCAGCGGCTTGAGCCGCCAGATGCGGGTGACGAGGATCGACAGGATCGCCATGACCGACCCGACGCCGGCCGCGACCGCCAGGATGAGCAGCCGCGCCGCCCGCCACCCCGGCACCTCGGGCGAGTTCGGGAAGAGGATGAGCGCGCCGAGCACGAGACAGACGATGCCTCCTCCCGCGAGCGCCCCGTGGCTGATCACCTTGAGCTCGAGCAGGAACAGCACGCACCCGAGCACCACGAGCGCCACTCCGATCCAGTTGATCGGCAGCATCTGGCTGGCGAAGACGAACAGGACCAGGCAGACCGCGCCGACCAGCCCCGGCGCGATGAGCCCCGGGTGGGTGAACTCGATGTAGAGGCCGAGAATCCCGGCGAACAGCAGCAGCGCAGCGAGCGTCGGATTGGCCAGCACCCTGAGGAACCGGTCGCGGCGGCTCATGTCGAGCGACACCACCCGCGCGTCCTTCAGGTCGATCGTGACCGACTCTCCGGAGAAGCGCCGGATCGGGCGCCCGTCGAGCTTCGCGACGATCTCCGCTTCGTCCCGGGCCACGAAATCGATGAGGCCGAGCTTGAGCGCCTCCTGCTCGGTGAAGGCCCGGCTCTCGCGCACCGCCTTCTCCGCCTCGACCGCGTTGCGATGCCGGTTGGTCGCGATGGAGCGCACGTAAGCGGCCGCGTCGTTCTCGACCTTCGCCGCCATCGGCGAGTCGGCGGGGATGTCGCCGATCGCGAGGACCGGATGCGCCGCGCCGAAGCGCGTCCCCGGCGCCATCACCGCCACGTCCGCCGCGATGGTCAGGAAGAACCCGGCCGACGCCGCCTTGGTGCCGTGCACGAAGACGACCACCGGCACGCGGGCGTGCGTCATGCGGTTGATCATGTCCTCCATCGAGTCCATGAGCCCGCCCGGGGTGTCGAGCTTCAGGATGAAGAGGGCCGCCCCTTCGCGCTCCGCCCGCTGCAGCGAGTCCTTGAAATAGCGGGCCGACAACGGATGGATGACGTCGTCGAGCGTCACCGTGTACACCGCGGGACCGCCGGTGACGACCGCCGAGGTGCCCGTCGCCGCCGGAGCCGTCGCCGCGGTCGCGGCACCGGCGACCGGCGACGCACCGGCGGCGATCCAGGCGCAAAGCCCGGCGAGCACGCCCGCTGCGCCGCGCGTCCAGGCGCGCGCCCTGCCGCCGGTCATGCCGTGGTCTCTCCGAGAAGGCGCCGGAGCCGCGTCAACCCTTCGCGCATCCGCTCGGGGGCGAGGGCGTACGACATGCGGACGCGCCCGGGGACGCCGAAGGCCTCCCCCGGGACGACGGCGATGGCCGCGTCGGTCATCAGCCGCTTCGCGAAGTCGATCGAGGTGGCGCAGCCGAGCGTCTCCATGGCGCCGCGCACGTCGGGGAAGACGTAGAACGCGCCGCCCGGAAGCGGGCACCGGATGCCGCGCAGGCGGTTCAGCGCCGGCACCAGCTCGTCCCGCCGCCGCCGGTACTCCTCGCGCATCGACGCGACCGAGTCCTGCGCCCCGGAGAGCGCCTCGCGGGCCGCCGCCTGGGCCACCACGGCCGTGTGGGTGGCGTCGTGCGACTGCACCTTCTTCATGGCCTCGGCGACGGGGCGCGGCGCCAGGGCATACCCGACGCGCCACCCGGTCATGGCGTAGGTCTTCGACAGCGAGTTCACCAGCACCAGCCGGTCTGCGAGCCGCTCCTTGTGGGCCGCGAAGGAGGCGTACGCGCCGCCGTAGCAGAACGCGTCGTAGGTCTCGTCGCTCACGAGGTACGTCGATTCCGCCGCGGCGAAATCGGCGAAGCGCTGCACTTCGTCGGCCGGGATGACGGCGCCGCTGGGATTGCACGGCGAGTTGAGGAGGATCGCCTTCAGGCACCCGCGGTGCGGCTCGAGCGCGCTGGCGCGCGGGATCGGCCCGGCGTCGGTCTCCTCGCACGGCAAAATCACCGGCTCGGCGCCGCACATCTTCACCTGCTCCGGGAACGACACCCAGTACGGCGCATAGATCGCCACCCGGTCGCCGGGATCGAACAGCGCCATGGCGAGCACGAACAGGACGTTCTTGCCGCCCACTCCGGTGACGACGTCGCCGTCGTCCCAGGCGACGCCGCAGGTCCGGCGGTAGCGCTCGACGATGGCGCGGCGCAGCTCGGGGGTCCCGGCGGTCTCGACATAGTGGCTGAGGTCCTGCGCGATCGCCTGCTGCCCGGCCCGCTTGACGTTCTCCGGCGTGTTGAAGTCCGGCTCGCCGGGGCCGAAATCGACGACGTCCACGCCGCGCTCGCGCAGGCGCTTCGCCTCCATCATCACCTGGAGGGTCGGCGAAACGCTGATGACGTCGAGGCGGCGGGCCAGCGGGGGCGGAACGGGGGCGCTCACCGGTCCCGCTCCGCGCGCGCCGAAGCGGCGAGCGCCGCGAGGGCCGGCAGCGCCTCTTTGGGCACCAGCCCCGAGACGTCCCCTCCCAGGCGCGCCACTTCCTTCACCAGGCGGCTGCTGACGTACGACCACGCCTCGCTCGGCATCATGAACACGGTCTCCACGCCCGGCTCGAGCCGGCGGTTCATCAGGGCCATCTGCAGCTCGTACTCGAAATCGGAGAGGGCCCGCAGTCCCCGCACGATGGCGCGCGCGCCGCGCGCCCGGCAGTAGTCCACCAGCAGCCCGTCGAAGCTCTCCACCGTGACGTTCGGGAACCGGGCCACCACGGCCCGGACGATCTCCTGCCGCTCGGCCAGAGGCAGCAGCGGCTCCTTGTCGGCGTTGCGCAGCAGCGCCACGATGACGCGATCGAACAGGCGCACCCCCCGCTCGATGATGTCGAGATGCCCGTTGGTGATCGGGTCGAAGGTGCCCGGATAGATCGCGGTGACCTGCATCTCGCTCACCTACCGGGCCGCGCTCTTCAGCATCTCGGCCGCGTGCTTGAGGGCCGACGGGGTGATCGATTCTCCGGCCAGCATGCGCGCCAGCTCCTGCACCCGGCCGCGCGCGTCGAGCGGCTCGACCCACGCCTCCGTGCGCCCTTTCACCGTGCGCTTGGCCACCCGCGCGTGCCGGTCGGCCTGCGAGGCGATCGGCGCGAGGTGCGTCACGCACAGAACCTGGTGGGTGGCGGCGAGCGCGCGCAATTTCCGTCCGAGCACTTCCGCCACCGCTCCGCCGACCCCCGCGTCCACCTCGTCGAACACCAGCGTGCGCGGCGTCCCGTGCCGGAGCCGGACCACCTCGAGGGCGAGCATGATCCGCGACAGCTCCCCGCCCGAGGCGACCGCGTGAAGCGGCCGCAGCGCTTCACCGCGATTCGCGGACAGGAGGAATTCCACCACGTCGTATCCCAGGGCGTCAACGGCCACTTCCTCTCCTTCGACCCACAGTCCGCTCCCCGGTCCGGGCCGCGGCCGCAGATCGACGGCGAAGCGGGTCCCCTCCATCGCCAGGCTGCCGAGCTCGTGCTCCACCTTGCGCTCGAGGGCCTGCGCGGCGCTCTTGCGGCGGCGCGACAGCGCCTGCGCCGCCGCCAGGGCCGCGGCGCGCAGCCGTTCCACCTTCTCCTCCAGCTCCGCCACGGTCGCGCCCCCGTCGGTGAGGCTTTTCAGCTCCTCCGCCGCCGCGTCGCGATACGCCGCGATGGCCGCCTCGTCCGCGCCCGGGGCGTACTTGCGCAGCAGCCCGTCGATCAAAAGGATGCGATCGTCGGCCGCCTGCAGGCGCGGCGGGTCGGGCTGCAGGCGCGTCGTCAGGTCGCGCAGCCGGAACGCCACTTCTTCGATCTCCGACGCGGCCGCCTCGGCCCGATCGAGATCGGCGTCGAGCCCCGGCTCGAAGCGGGCCACCTCGCGGGCGGCGCGGATGCCTGCGGCGACGCGGGCCAGGGCCGCGCCCTCCCCTTCGTAGAGCGCCTCCAGGGCCTCGCGCCCCGAACGCAGGATCTGCTCGGCGTGGCGCAGCCGCTCGCGCTCGCTGCGCAGCGCCTCGCGCTCCCCCGCCTCGAGCGCCGCCGCGTCGATCTCCTGCACCTGCCAGCGCAGCAGGTCGACCCGCTGCGCCAGCCGCTGCGCACCGTCGCGCAGCGACGCGAGGCGCGCGGTCGCCTCGGCGAGAGCGCGGGCCGCCTCGTCCATCGCCGGCAGCAGCTCGGCCGCGCCGCCTTCGCGATCGAGCAGCGGCAGGTGCGACGCCGGATCGAGCAGCGTCTGGTGCTGGTGCTGGCCGTGGACCGAGACCGCCAGCGCGCCGAAGGCCTTCAGATCCGAGATCGGGGCCGGGACGCCGCCGATGAAGGCACGCCCGCGCCCCTCCGCGGCGATCTCCCGCTGCACCACGACGTGCCCCTGCTCCAGGGGGTAGCCATGCTCTTCGAGGAAGGCGCACGCCGCGGGAGAGGTCACTTCGAACTCGAGCGCGACCGTGCCGCGCTCTTCCCCGGTGCGCACCGATTCGCTCTCGGCGCGACCGCC
>DASYQE010000382.1:0-6304 GCA_036005805.1 Candidatus Polarisedimenticolia bacterium
GGCAACGCCCAGCTGGGCGGACTCGTGGTGCTGCCGGTGGACGACCCGCTCGACATCGTCTCCATCAAGTACTCGGAGGAGATGTCGGCCGGCACTCGCCTGCTGGTCGCCACCCTGAAGGTCTCCGACCTGAGCCTCGTCCCGCTGTTGTCGAACTGGCGGGTGAATTTCGCGGCCAACGCTCCCGACGCCGTGATGAGCCCGACCGGCGGTTTCAGCTTCGGCCTGTCGGACCGGGCCGACCAGTTCTTCCTGCGCGCCGCGACCGACACCTCCGGGGCGCAGACGTTCAAGTGGGGCACCGCGACGAGGAATTTCGACGGATCGATCGCCTACACCGATCGGGGCGATCTCGACGCGGCGGCGTTCGACACGGCGGCCGGCACGATCACCTTGAAGGTCGCGGTGAGCCGCTTGAACGATCTGCTGACGACCGCCGGACATCCGGTGCTCGCCCCTGGCTCGATCCTGGCGGGGCTGCGCGGCCAGGCGTACACCAACGCCCAGGGGAACAACATCAAGATCGACTCGACGCGCGGCGGCACGCAATACCGCTTCAACCGTCCGCCGGCCGCGGTCGACGACGGCTACAGCCTCGATGAGCACTTCACCCTCGCGGTGCCGGCGCCCGGCGTCCTCGCGAACGACACCGACCCCGATGCCAATCCGCTGACCGCCGTCCTCGTCGGCGGCCCGGCCCACGGCTCGCTCGTCCTGAATCCGGACGGCACCTTCGCCTACACGCCGGCGTTCGGCTTCGCCGGACACGACACCTTCACCTACGCGGCCAGCGACGGGGTCGACCTCTCCGCGGCGGCGGTCGTGACCTTGAGCGTGCTCGCCGCCTCGGGCGCGGTGCCGGACGGGAGCGAGGGGGCAGCGCCGCCGCTCTTCGTCTCGGCGGCGAACGGGGACCTGACGCTCACCTGGGGACCCTCGTGCCGGACGAGCGACATCGACTACGCGATCTACGAAGGGACGCTCGGAACCTTCCCCAGTCACGCGCCGAGGCTCTGCACCACGGGCGGCGCGACCACGGCGACCTTCCCGGCCCCTTCGGGGAGCGCCTACTACCTCGTCGTGCCGCACAACACCGCGCGCGAAGGCTCGTATGGCCGCGGCAGCGACGGCTCGGAGCGCCCGCAGGGGATCGACGCCTGCCTGCCGCAGGCCATCGCACCGGCGTGCCCGTGACCACGGGCCTGCGCACGCGTCCGGAGCGCGCGACAGGTCAGCGGGAGGATTCGGCCGGCGCGGTGTAGCGCGCCTCGATCGCTTCGCGCAGTCGCGCGCGGCTCTCGCCGGGGGCCAGCGACTCGTCCTGTTCGACGGCGGCCGCCTCGCGCGCCAGGTCCTCGTCCTTGATCGCCTCGCGGAACCAGCGGGAGTAGTCGCCGCGGCGCAGGTGGAAGAGCCAGGTCTCGTCGTCGAGCCCCTCGGCGATCTGGTTGAAGAGGGAGAGATTCTGCACCCGCAGCTTGAGCCGGTCGTCGGGGCCGCGGAAATAGAAGGAGCGGTCGGGACCCAGCTCTCCTTCGGCGTACTTGCGCACGTGGCGGCGGCGCTCCCCATCCGGCGGAGCGACGTGGAAGAGGACCGGGGCCCGCCTGGGATCCGCCGGCTGCCAGGCGATCGCCTCCCCCGGCGCCAGCGACTGCTCGCGCACGCGCGGGGGGCGCGCGCCGACCGCCCGCGCGAAGCGGCGCAGGGTCTCGCCCGGCTCGGACCCGACGGTCAGCGCCAGGCCGACCTCCTGCAGCACCTCCGAGGCGATCCGGTCGGCGTGCACCGTGATGAGGAAGGCGCCGCGCAGGCGGCGCGGCACGCCCTGCGAGGCACGCGCATGTTCGGCCGGCAGCACGTGATGGGCCTCGTCGATCACCACCCAGTGGGGATGGCCGGTGCGGGCGCGCAGATCCGACACGGCGGCCAGGAGCGCCTCGAAGTGCTCGGGACGGTGCGCCATCGGCAGGCCGAGCAGGTTGGCGACACCGCTGCGCCCCGGATCCTCCAGCAGGTGGACGACCTCCTCGACCGCCGGAACGCGCTTGCTGTCGCCCAGGACGACCGCCCCCTGCAGGCCGGCGTAGTCCCCTTCCGGATCGATGACGAAGAACTGATAGCGGGCCGCGGCGAGGCGCTCGAGGAAGCCCTGCGTCAGGGTGGACTTGCCGCTCCCGGAGGTGCCGGCCAGGATCACGTTGACGCCGTAGGGCGGCACGGCAATCGCCTCCCCGTCCGGGCCGCGGCCGAGCAGGATGTGGTGCCGCGCGAGGCGCGGCTCGACCTCGGCCAGGTCGGAGTCGACCAGGGCGCGGATCAGCTCGGCGACCCCGGCCCCGTGATCGGCCCGGGTCACCACGTCGGCGCGCTCCTGGAGCGTCGGCAGCGCGTTCGCGACCGCCGCGGCGCACTCGCACACCGCCAGGAAGGCATGGTCGTTCTCGGCATCGCCGACGCCGACGACGTTGTGCGGCGACAGCCCCATCTCGCCGAGCGCCCGCAGCAGCCCGGTCGCCTTGTTCACCCCGGACGGCAGCACCATCACCGCCCCCTTGTTGAAGATGACCTGGAGCTCGAGCCCGAGATCGCGGATCGTCTCGATCACCGTGGTCTCGTGCGGCTCGGCCGTGGCGACGATGACGCGGCCGGTGTCGAGCGGCACACCGCGGGCGCGCAGGCGGTCCACGAAGGCGGCGGGCGGCGCCTCCGCGAGGACGCGCGCCTCCCGCGGCCCGGGAGCGTGGACCACCGCGCCGTTCTCGGCGACGACCCGTTCGAAGAGATCGGTGTGCGGAAAGACCCGCTGCAGATCGTCGAGCGTCCTCCCCGTCACGAGCAGGAGACGCCGCCCGGTGCGGCGCAGCTCCTCGAGCGCGGCGAGGGTCGCTTCGTCGACGTGGCCTCCTCTCGCGATCGTGCCGTCGTAATCGGTGGCGAGGGCTTCGTAGCGCACCCGTCCACTCTACGGGGAAAGGCGCGCCGGGGCGAAAGGATGAGCCGTTTCTCCCGCGAACCGCGTAGGTCTGATCAGGAGCTCTGAATCGAGTTCGCCGGAGGGTCGACCATGACACGACGCATCCTGTTCCTGCTGATCGGGCTGCTGCTGGCCGCCGGAACCGCCCAGGCGGAGACCCACGACTTCTACGTCTTCACCTACTGCCCCTCGACGAACCCGATGTGCGGGTTCGCCTCCAACACGGACTATCGCGCCTCCATCGAGATCGCCGTCCAGGAGATGAACGTCGAGTGGGAGCGGGTCGGCATCTCCTTCCATCCGGTCGTCTTCGACATCGTGACGGACGACTACTACGGCGTGACCAAGGGGTGCAACGGCGACGTCTCCCAGACCATCAAGGACCGGCGCGTGGAGTGGAAGGCGAATGTCGCGTCGCTGTACCCGGATGCCATCAGCGTGATGATCACCCCCGACGGCTCCTGGTGCTGCTCGCACATCCCGCAGGCGCCCTACGGCCATCCGGAGAAGGACGCCTTCCCGGCGCTCTTCGGGCTCTTCTGCTCGACCTCCTGGGGCTCCGTGGAGTTCGGCTCGATCCTGGCGCACGAGGTCGGCCACTACTTCTGCCTGGTGCACACGCAGACGTTCCAGGACCCGGCGACCAACCCGCCGACCCCCGATCACGACAACGACGACTGCTGCGGCATCGGCGACACCAATCCCGATCCGGCCCGGCTGGAAGGTTTCGACCCGAAAGGACCCGGCGGCGACCTGGACATGAACGGCAACCCGGTCAACGGCCACGAGTGGTGCACGAACCAGAGCCTTCCGGGCCTGACCGACGACGGCAGCCCGCACGCCACCATGTGCCAGCCGACCTGCTTCCTCTTCCAGAACGACACCCAGTCCGTGACCAGCAATGCGCCCCCATCCAACGCGTCGATGTCGTATTACATGTCCGGATGCAAGGGACCCTACGTCGTGAACGGGCAGGTCTCGTACGCGTTCGGCGACGACTCGGTCCACCAGATCCAGGACGTCTGCATCCCGCAGGTTCCCGAGCGCGCCAACCTGCCCGACGTGTGCGCGGGCCACAGCGGCGATCCGGACTTCGACGGCATCTGCAACGCGCTCGACAACTGCCCGGCCGCAAAGAACACCCCCCAGGACGACACCGACGGCGACGGGGACGGCGACGCCTGCGATCTCTGTCCCTCCGATCCGAATCCCACCGGGGACATGGACCAGGACGGCGTCGGAGACAACTGCGACCCCGACAAGGACGGCGACACCTGCGCCAACGCCGTCGACGATGACCCGGACAACGGCCGCGTCCGGATCGGCTTCAAGTTCCAGAGCGGCTGCGGCTTCGGGATCGAGCCGGTCTATGCGAGCGCGGAGATCGACTCGGATCACGACGGCATCAAGGGATGCCAGGACCTGGATGACGACAACGACGGCATCTGCGACGGGCCGGCCGCCCACGGACCGGGCTCGCCCGGCGCGCCGCAGGGATGCACGGCCGGACCCGACCCCTGCACGGAAAGCCCCGATCTCTCGTGCTATGCGATCGAAGGATCGCCGGTGCTCTGCCAGCCCCCGTGGCTGGTCTGCCTTGGCGGCGGCTGCGTCGAGTTCTTCCTGAAGATCGTCAGCGTCATCAATCCCGGGGACGAGGTCGTGCTGGACGGCGGGATGAGCATCGTGAACCGCAAGATCTACACGTCGCCGCTCGCCGGCACCACGCTGAGCCAGACCGGCAAGGCGCTGGCGGGCGATTTCGCCGCGGGCGGTCTCGCCGGACTCGCCGACCCGGAGGCGGTCTCGGGCCTCCTGGCGCCCGGCCGGGTGCGCCTCGAAATCTGGAGCCAGAAGACCCGCGCGCGCGTCGCCATCGTCGGCGAATACGACCCGTCGCAGGTGACGCTCGGCGACCTGACGCGCGGCACGGTGCTGGAGCTCGAGCCGACCGGCGACCCGTCCGGCGGGCCCGTGCCCCATCTCTTCGTGAGAAGCGCCTACGACCGGTTCGACAACGACGCTCCGAAGGACACCGACGGGGACGGGCGGCCGGACTCGATGGACAACTGTCTTGCCGTGCCGAACTTCCTGCAGATCGACGCCGACGGCGACGGCTTCGGCAATGCCTGCGATGCCGACTTCGATGGCGACCTGCTGGTCACGACCGGTGACGTCGCGGCCGTCCACGCGTGCTTCGGAGCCGACCTCGCCTACGAGGGACTCATGGCGGAGCCGGGCGACGACGAGGGGGCGGCGCCTCCCGACGACGTCCTGACGGCGCTCAAGAAACGCTGCCTCGCCATGGATCTGGACGACAACGAGCGGGTGGATGCCACTGACGAGGATCTCGTCCGGGCGAAGCTCGGCCTCCCCCCCGGCCCCTCCGCCAAGAAACCTTCGACGACCGGCTGCAGCCCGGCCGGCTGCGACGACGGGCTCGCCTGCACCTTCGATTACTGCGACGCGTCCGGCGTGTGCCGCCACGTCCTCGGCGCCTGCAACGACAAGAACCCCTGCACCACCGACTCCTGCAATCCGTTCACCGGCGCCTGCACGCACACGGCTTTGACCTGCGACGACGGCAATCCCTGCACCAGCGACTCCTGCGACCAGGCCGTGGGATGCAAGGGCGTTCCGGTCACGGACGGGCTGCCGTGCGACGATGGCAGCGCCTGCACCCAGGGAGAGACCTGCCGCACGGGCGTCTGCGGCGGCGGCCTGCCCCTCAACTGCGACGACAACAACCCCTGCACGACGGATTTCTGCAGTCCGACCACGGCCGTGTGCCAGCACAAGAGCGCCTGCGATGACGGCAACTCGTGCACCGTGGACTCCTGCGGCCCCACGGGAACTTGCACCCATCAGCCGGCCCCCAACGGCACGATCTGCACCGACGGCAACTTCTGCACGGTCGGGGACGTCTGCAGCAGCGGTATCTGCAGCGGCCCCCCGAAGAACTGCGACGACGGTTCGCTGTGCACGGTCGATCTCTGCCAGCCGTCGACGGGACAGTGCGACCATGCCCCGAAGAACTGCGACGACGGCAACGCCTGCACCACGGATTCCTGCCTCGCCAGCACCGGTCAGTGCGTCAACCTCGCGGTGCCGTTCGGCCTGCCGACGCTGCACCTCGCCGGTCCCGCGTCCCTCACGTGGGACGGCCCGGCCGGGACGACCTGGAACACCTACCGCGGCACCATCCCGGCCGGGCTGATGGGTGGCCGTCGGCAGACGTATGATCACGAGTGTCTCGAGACCCTCGACTTCCTCGAGGATGGCCCGACCGAATCGCTCGATCCGGGCCTGCCGCCGCTCGGCGCCGCT
>DASYQE010000383.1:0-17847 GCA_036005805.1 Candidatus Polarisedimenticolia bacterium
GGGACGCACCACGTGGGCGGTGTCGCTCGAGGTCTTCAACCTGCTCAACAGCGACGACCTGCGCGTCTATTCCTACGAGCCGAGCCGCACCACCGGCTTCGACGCCGGCGGCGCGACGCTCATCGCCACGCCGCTGCAGCTGGATGCCGAGCGTCGCTTCGGTCGCCGCTTCCAGCTTGGGTTTCAGTTCAACTTCTAGGACTTTCGCTAGCCCTTCAGGCGGACGTACTCGAAGTCGAAGGGATGGTTGTTGATGCCCTTCGTGGGCGGGGCGATCCAGGCGGCGATCTTGCCCGGCTCGTAGACGGGTTGCATGAGCGACGCCACGTAGCGGCGGTCGGCTTCCGAGGGGAGCCATTCGTCCTGGCGGCGCTCCCACTCTTCGCGGCCGAGGAGGGTGCCGTCGGGCGCAGCGTGCAGGTTGGCGTACAGGCCGATGCGGCGGTTGAAGCCGCGGAACGGCAGGGCGAGGCGGAAGTCGACGCCGTGGTCGGCGAGTGTCTTGTTCCACTGGTCGACGGCGCGCTGGTTGTCGTCGATGTAGGCGTCGCGAATCACCTCGTTCATCGCGTTGCGCAGCGGCACTTCCTGGGTGGTGATGCGCCCATCGCCCGGCACCTGCATGGAATAGGAAGCCTCGAGCGCCAGGTGGTCGGTGTACTTCTTCTCGTTGGCGCGACCCTTGAGGCCGGCGGCGAAGTAATCCGCCGCGTTCGAGGAGATCTCCCCTCCGAACAGGTCGAGCGACAGCGCGTACCAGTAGTTGATGTACTTCTGCAGGGTCGCGAGATCGATGCCGCCGAGCGGGCGGATGTCTCCCCCCTTCGCTTCCTTCAGCAGCTCGCAGGAACGCTGCACGATGCGGCGCACGCCGGTCTCTCCGACGAACATGTGGTGCGCCTCCTCGGTCAGCATGAAGCGCGTGGTGCGCGACAGCGGATCGAAGCTGCTCTCGGAGAGGGCGAGGAGCTGGTACTTGCCGTCCCGGTCGGTGAACATCGTGAACATGAAGAACGACAGCCAGTCTTCGATCGGCGCGTTGAAGGCGCCGAGGATGCGCGGCTTGTCGGGGTCGCCGGATCGCCGCGCCAGGAGCGCCTCCGCCTCTTCTCGGCCGTCGCGGCCGAAGTAGGCGTGGAGCAGGTAGACCATCGCCCAGAGGTGTCGCCCCTCCTCGACGTTCACCTGGACGAGATTGCGCAAATCGTAAAGGCTGGGCGGGGTCGCGGCGAGGTGGCGCTGCTGCTCGACCGAGGCGGGCTCGGTGTCTCCCTGCGTGACGATGAGACGCCGCAGGGCGTTGCGGTGCTCGCCCGGAACCTCCTGCCACACCGGCTGCCCCAGGGCGTCGCCGAAGCCGATCTTGCGATCGGTCTCGGGCGGCGCGAGGAAGATCCCCCAGCGGTACTCGGGCATGCGGACGTAGTCGAAATGGGCCCAGCCGGCCGAATCCACGGCGATCGCCGTGCGCAGGTAGACGTCGCGGTCCTGGAAGCGGTCCGGACCCATCCCCTTCCACCACTCGAGGAACGACGGTTGCCAGTGCTCGAGCGCCCGCTGCAGGCGCTTGTCGGTCGAGAGATCGACGTTGTTGGGGATGACTGCGTTCAGGTCGATGTTCATCTCTCAGTCCTCGTCCCCGTCGCCGGGTCTCAAGTCCGTGTCCAATCGAAGGCCGGACGCTCGGGCCGGCCATAACACTTGAGCGCCCCGTGGTCGCCGACGGCGTTCGGGCGCTGGAAGATCCAGTTCTGCCAGGCGGAGAGGCGGCCGAAGATCTTGGTCTCGGCGGTTTCGTTGCCGGGGAAGCGCAGCGACGCCTCCATGCCGGTGAGGGCATCGGGCGACAGCGAGGCGCGCTCTTCGATGGCGACGCGCACTTCGTCGTCGTAGTCGATCTCGTCGGCCGCCACCGTCACGAGCCCGGCGTCGAGCGCCTGCCCGGCGTCGAACTTCGGGCTCTCCCCCGCCTGCACACGGCCGCGGAGCGCGGCGTGGTCGGCCGGCCGCGACAGCAGCCGCACCTCGAGGCGGGTCAGGCCGTGCCCCATCGGCAGCGGCCCGAAGTTCAGGGGCGACAGTGCCAGCTCCACCTTGCGCTGGTCGTCGTCGAGGGCATAGGTGCGATCGGCCGACAGCGCCGTCTCGAGGAGCGAGCCGGCGAAGCAGGATCCCGGCTCGACCAGGGCGAAGAGCGATCGGGCGGTGACATCCAGGCGCCGCAGCGTCCGCGCCAGGTGCAGCACCACCTCGCGTGCGAACCAGTCGGTGGTGGCGAGGGCCATCATCTTCCGGTCGTGCGCCAGGACCGCCTCGGGCTTGCCGAGCGTCTTGATGAGGAGGAGCCCGACCTCCGGCTCGTTGAAGCGCAGCCGGCAGAGTGCGTCGGACAGCTCGCGCGAAAAACGCAGCATCCAGAGGTTCGCCCCGAGCCTGTGCGCGGCTCCGGCGTCTTCGGGAGGCGGACCGTCCGGTCCCTTGAGGGTGATGGTCGCGGTGCGGGCCTTGCGATCGAAGGCCACGCCGAGGGTCGAATAGGCCCACAGATCGCGGGCGATGTCCGGCTCGAGCGGCGGCAGCGCCACGCCGGGACCGCGCCGCGGCGGCGCCTGCGCGCCCCGGTCGGCGGAGGCCAGCGCGGCGGCCCGCTCCTTCACGACCGCCTCGAAGCGGCTGCGCGGGGCGACGGCGTCCACGAGCCTCCAGTCCACCGCCCGCTGCCCTTTCACGCCTTCGGCGAGCGTGCAGAAGATGTCGGCGTGATCGCGCCGCACCCGGCGCTTGTCCACGACCCGCGTCAGCCCGCCGGTGCCGGGAAGGACGCCGAGAAGCGGGACTTCGGGCAGGCTCACCGCCGAGTTGCCGTCGTCCACGAGGACGATCTCGTCGCAGGCGAGGGCCAGCTCGTAGCCGCCGCCGGCGGCGATGCCGTTGCAGGCCGCGAGGAAGCGCAGGCCCGAGTGGGCGGAGGCGTCCTCCATGGCGAGGCGCGTCTCGTTGGTGAACTTGCAGAAGTTGACCTTGAAGGCGTGCGACGACGACGCGAGCATGTGGATGTTCGCGCCGGCCGAGAAGACCCGGTCCTTGCCGGAGGTGATCACCACGACGCGCACCTCCGGGTGCTCGAAGCGCAGACGCTCGAGGGCGTCCGCCAGCTCGATGTCGACTCCGAGGTCGTACGAGTTCAGCTTGAGGGCATAGCCGGGACGCAGCGGCTGCCCCTCCTGCACGTCCCACACGAGGCGCGCCGTCGCGCCGTCGGTCTCCAGCCGCCAGTGACGATAACGCCGCGGCTCGGTCTCGAAGCTCAGGGGCTCCGCGGCGGGGTGGGTGGTTTCGCTCACGATGGCTCCTCTCGACGCCGCATCGCGCCGGGGCGCGTCGGGCCTCCCGCCGCGCGGCGCCATGCAATATAGTGCAGTTTCAGTTGGTCTACCTGCACTATACTACCTCAATGTCCCGGACGCGCGCCACGGCCCGACGCTCCGGCTCCGCCGCGGAGCCCCCGGTCCGTTCCGGCGAGGCGGGCGGCGCGGCCATCCTCCTGGCCGTGGGAGCCGCTGTCCGGGCCGCCCGGCGCGGGCGCGGCCTGACGCGGCGGGCGGTCGCGGCCCGATCGGGCCTGTCGGAGCGTTTCCTCGCGGAGATCGAATCGGGAACCGGGAATGTGTCGCTTCTGCGGCTTCACGATCTGGCGGCCGCCCTGGAGGTCCCGTTCGTCTCCCTCATCGGGACGGCCGCGGACGCGGGCGCACCCGACGCGCCGGGACGCGAGCTCCCCCGGATCGCGCTCGTGGGCCTGCGGGGGGCCGGCAAGAGCACCATCGGCCGTCGCCTGGCGAAGGCCCTGCACGCCCCGTTCGTCGAGCTCGATGCGCGCATCGAAGCGGCCGCCGGGATGACCATCGGGCAGATCTTCGATCTCAACGGCGAGCGGCACTTCCGCCGTCTCGAGCGCGAGGCGCTCACGGCGCTTTCGGGCGAGCCCGGGCCGATGATCGTGGCGGCCGGCGGCGGTCTCGTGACCGAGCCGGAGACCTGGGCGCTGCTGCGCTCCGCCTTCACGACCGTGTGGCTCTCGGCCGCCCCGGAAGACCACTGGACCCGCGTCGTCGCGCAGGGAGACCGGCGGCCGATGGCCGGCAAGCGCCACGCCATGTCGGAGCTGAAGGATCTGCTGGAAGCGCGCCGCCTGCTCTACGGCCAGGCGGACCTGACCATCGACACGTCCCGGCTGGGGATCGGCGCCGCGGTGCAGCGCATCACGCGGAGGGTCCGGCCCGGCGCCCGCAACGCGCGCGCCCCCGAAGGGCCGCCCCGCGGTCGATCCTCCCGCTGAAGGATCCCGGCGGCCTAGGAGCGGGGTCCGCGCTTCTGAATGTCGAGCTGCAGCCGCATCGGGCCCGCCACACTGTCGAAGAGGAGATCCTTTTCGGCGAGGAAGCGCAGGGTTCCGAATCCGCCGTTGCCCATCGGATTCTGCCCGAGAATCGTCCGATGCACCGGCTGGCCGGTGTTCCAGTCCAGGCCCGTCACCTCCCAGCCGTCCTTCTTCGTGTAGCCGTGGAGAAGCACGATCCCGGACGAGGCGCTCATCACCGGCGCCGAGGTCGTGGAGACGACGTCGGGGCGCGTCCACACCGACCTCCAGAGCTGGTCCGCCGGGTTCCACTCGAACCGTTCCGCCCCGGCGGGAAGATCGAAGAACGGTCCGGAGCCCAGCGTGTCCACGAGGCGGTTCGCAGAACCCTGCGATCGAACGCTGTTGACGACGAAAGCCCCGTACCCGTGGACGACGACGGAGTGCCGGCTCTGGAGGAAGCCGGGCTCGGGGGTCAGGCCGCAGGTCGCGCGGATCAGACCGGCGATGCGCAGCGACTTCGCATAAGGGCGTTCCCGGAACCAATTGGGGATCTTCTCGCGCCAGAAGGCGACCAGCCTCATCCGGTCCGCGCCGTCGGTGATGACGACGAGCTTGTCGGGATCGCTCCCGAATCCCATCAGGGCGGGGGTGGCCCCCGTGCCGATTCCCCGCTTCACCATCGGCTGGCTGCTGCCGGTGTCGTAGGGGGCCGACCAGGCACCGTCCGATTCCCGGGCGGACAGCCGGAAGCGGTTCCAGACCAGCTTGCGCATGATCCGGTCGCTGGCGACGTAGAGCCCCCCCCTCTCGTCCACGGCGGCGCCGGTCCAGACGATCTCGTCGTCGCCGAAGGGAACGACCTGCCGTTCTCCGGCCAGGCTGCGTTCGATCACGGCCAGGCTCCGGCGCCCCACCACGACGAGCCGGCCGTCGTACGTCATGTTCAGGCCGACGATCCCCTCCCCGGAGACCTCGGGGGCGGGCTTGAGCACGCCTGAAAGATCGATCTCGCGCAGGATCCTGATCCCCGCCTGCGGCCGTCTCGGATCGACCAGGCCGATGGCGAGCAGCTTCGCGCCTCCGCGCCCCGCATTGATATAGAGCACGTTGTCGATGTCGACGACGCCGCAGGTCGTCCCCTCCGTCAGCTCCATCCACGTCCGGTCGTCCACGCCCCACTCCCTGCGGATTCCCTCTTCGAGCTGCGGCAGGGCCGCGAACGGCTGGCGCAGGAGGGCGTCGAGGCGGTCGGGCGCCAGGGCCTTCGCCGGGCCGGTGTCGAGGCCGGCGATCTCGGTGAACTGCGTCGGGTTCAGCTCGAGGTAGGCGACCCGGAGCGACGAAACCGCCCACATGAAGCGCGGCGAAGGCGATGCGAACGTCATGATGTTGACCGGGCCGCTCCGGATCCGCGGCGCATCGCTGAGATCGGGACGGAACGTGCCGCGCGACACGGAGGCGATGAACGCGCTGGTCTGGCCGGCGTCGACCCGCTGCACCGCGTGCATGCCGGCTGCGAGGAAGGGGTTCCACGCCGCCTTCCCTGCGGGAGGAGGTCCTTCCGCCCGCGCGGCCGGGATTCCCGTCAGGAGCGCCGTGACGCCCGCCAGAAGCGCCGCCATCGTGGCGGTGACCGACGCTCGACGCCTTCGTGGAGCGGCGGCGGACGGCCGGGTCACCGGCCTCGCGCGCGCGCGACGGGCCGCTCGAGGAACCGCATCAGGTCCGGGTAGTCCACCGGCTTCACCAGGTGGCCGTCGAACCCCGCTTCCATCGATCTCTGGCGGTCTTTCGCCTGTCCCCATCCCGAGATGGCCACGATGACGATGTCCCGTCCCCACGGCAGCTCGCGGAGCCGGCGGCAGGCGTCGAACCCGTTGAGGTTCGGCATCCCGAGATCGAGGAGGATGACATCGGGACGCAGCTTCTCCGCGGCGTCGAGCGCCTCCAGGCCGTCGCCGGCCGTTGCCGTCGTATGGCCCGCCAGCTTGAGGATCATGTCCAGCGACGCCGCGTTGTCCTGGTTGTCGTCGACGACGAGGATGCGGCGCGCGCCCGCGGCCGCGGGGAGTCCCGCAGGATCGGCAGGCTTCGCCTGCGCGTCCCCGGCCGTGCGCGGGAGACGCACGACGAACTCGCTTCCCCTCCCCGGGCCTCCGCTGCGGGCCTCGACCGACCCTCCGTGCAGATCGACGAGGCGCTTCACCAGGGAAAGACCGATCCCCAGTCCCCCCTGCTCACGGTCCGTCGCGCGGCCCACCTGCGCGAACATGTCGAAGACCGAGCCCAGCTTCTCGGGGGGGATGCCGATGCCGGTGTCCCTGACGGAGACGATGACTTCACCGCCGATGTCCGGTCCCGCCGACCGCCTTTCTATCGCCACGTGGACGCGCCCGTTCCGGCCGGTGTACTTCGAGGCGTTGTCGAGCAGGTTCCCGAGAATCTGCGCCAGCCGGACCGGGTCGCCGTCGACGCGGAGCGGCTCCTCCGGGAGGGAGGCCGTGACCGCCTGTCCGAGACGATCGGCGGCCGGGGCGTTGGCTTCGATCGCCTGGCGGACGATGGGGACGAGATCGACGGGCTCTTTCCGGAGGCCGATCTTGCCGCGACTGATGCGGCTCACATCGAGGAGATCGTCCACCAGGCGCGTGAGATGCCCGACCTGGCGCTCCAGGGTGGCGCGCGCCCTGCCCAGGAGATCTCCGTCGCCCGTCCGCTTCAGCACCTCGAGCATGTTGCGCATCGGAGCGAGCGGGTTGCGCAGCTCGTGGGCCAGCGTGGCGAGAAACTCGTCCTTGCGGGCGTCCGCTTCCCGCAGCGCCTGCTCGCTGGCCCGCAGCGCCTCCTGCGCTTCGATGCGGTGGGTCACCTCCTCGGCCGCCACCATGATGCCGCCAATGTCCCCTTCGGGCGTGAACCAGGGGCTGACCTCCCAGTTGACGTGCTGGGTCGTCCCGTCGGCGCGCGGGAAACGGTCCGCCTCGGCGCCGATCACCTCTCCGTCCAGGCCCCGGCGGTGCACGCGTTTCCACTCCTCGCTGATCTCGGGGAACAGCTCGTAGTGCGACCGTCCGATGACGTCCTCCTTCAGGCCGTAGTCGTCGCGCCAGCGGCGGCTGCAGGCCAGGTAGTGCATCTGGCGATCGAACATGGCGACCCCCGCGGGCGCGTGCTCGACGAACAACCGCAGCCGCTCCTCGCTGTCGCGCCGGGCGCGTTCGGCATGGACGCGCAGCGTGACATCGTTCATCGAGGCGACCCAGCCGTTGACCGACCCGTCGTCCTCCCGCCACGGGGTGTAGCTGACGTGCAGCCATTTGGGGCCGCAGGACTCGAACGGGATCTCGGCCTCGTACTCGACCCGCTCGCCCGCAAGCACGCGATCGACGTGCGGCCGGATGACGGCGAGCGCCTCCTCGCCGATCACGTCCGCGATGGCGCGTCCGGCGATCCGTTCCGCCGGAAGGCCGAGGAGGGCCGCATAGGCGGTGTTGCACGAGACATAGCGCAGGTCGCGGCTGCAGCGCGTCAACCCGATCGCGGCGGTGTCGAGCGTCTGCCGGAGCTGCCGGGTCGCATCCTCGAGGGCCCGTCCGCTTTCCTCCTGCTCCAGCAGGACCCGGCGATGCCGCGCGGCGATCCAGGCGATCAGCAGGTCGACCGCGAGGAATCCCGCCAGTCCCATCCAGTCGACCGGGGCGGTCACCGAGGCCGCGCGCAGGGGGAGCATGACCCACCACGCGGTCATGACGGCCATCACGGCGAGGCCCACGACCGCGGGACCGAAGCCGACGAACAGCCCGGTGAACAGGGTGATGGGAAAATAGAACAGGAACGGGAAGTTCGGGCCCCACAGCCGGTTGAACGCGAGGCGCAGGAGCACGACGGCGACCGCGGCGACGATGGCCCAGGCGTAGCGCATCCAGGCGGGAATGCGCACTCCCCATTCCGAGAATCGCTGGACGAACGGGTGCAACGGGAATCCCCGATCGCTTAACACGGCACCTTCCGCATGACTTTGCCGCGGTCCGGCAGGGACGAGGGCTGACGGTGATGATAACGCGGAACCGCCGGAAGCCGCGCGGAGCGGGCCGGCGCCGTCAGGGGCCGGCGGGGGCGAGCCCCCGGCGCGGCGCGGGTCCGTCTAGCGCTGGCGCGGCGGGGCGACCCGCTCGCGCATGAACGGAACCGCGTGGCTCAGGAGCCCGCCGTTGAGCGCCAGCAGCGTGTAGTGGCTGCGCCGCAGCCAGTGGAGCGCCGGGCGATCCCAGACGTTCCACAGCCGGCGCACCGAGCGCGGCAGCATGATCTGGTCGTAGAGCCCCGCCACGAGCAGGATGCGCTCTTTGGGGACCTTCGGGCGGAAGGCACCCGGCGAGATGATGGTCCAGGCGCGCGTCAGGGACGCCCGGTCCCCCATGCCGCACGCCGCGAGGTCCTCGCGGACGTTGGTCCCCAGGGGCGTGTCCATGATGGGCGAGACGGGCGAGTGCCCCGCCCCGCCGATGACGACGAACGACCAGTCGCCCCGCACCGCCGCCATGATCCCGGCGAGGTAGCCGCCGAGCGAGTAGCCGAGCACGCCGATCTCCTTGTGACCGCGGCTCCGCAGCCAGTCGGCGGCGCCGATGAGATCGATCACCCCCTGCCGGAACGCTTCCGTGGTGAGGACCACGTCGGCGCTGACCACCAGCTCGCCGCTGTACGAGCCGCGCGGGGTGCGCTCGAGGTGCATCGGATGCGACACGAAGGCGACCGCGAAGCCGGCCTTGAGGAACGGCCGCACGTAGAGATGCTCGATGGTGCGCAGCATCCGGTGCGCCCAGCCGTGGCTGATGAGAACGACCGGAGCATCCGGCACGCCGCGCACGCCGTAATAGCGGCCGAAGGCGGTGTTGGTCTCCTCGATCGGCATCGGGTGCAGCGTCGGGAAGGTGAACCGTTCCACCTCGCAGCCGGCGATGCGGCGGCTGACCTTTTCGGTCGTGACGATCGGCACCTTGCGCTGTCCGCGGTAGAACAGCTCGGGATCGGCGAGGTACTCGGGGGCGTCGTGAGTCTTCCACGAGTCGCCGGTGGTCGCGAGGACGCGCCCGCGCTGCCAGGTGATCTTCGACCAGACCCGGAACCGGTCGAGGTTGATCTGCAGGCCGCGCAGCAGGCGCGGCGGGCGCTCGGACGCGAGTCGCAGCGCGCGGCGCTCGCCCTGGCTCAGCGGAGCGGTGGAGATCTTCGACCCTTTCTCTCGAGAGGCGGCCAAGCGGTTTCGACCCGCTGTCAGAACCGGCCGCTGTAGAACGATTCGACCGCGATTCCCGGGAGACGCCTTCGCGCCTCGGCCGCGATGGCGTCCACTTCCTGGTCCGACAGCGGCGTGACGTACGACTCCGCCGGAGGCCGCGCCACCGTATACACCTGCACCAGCCGGATCGCGCCCCCTTCTTTCAGGATGGTCTCGAGCCTGCCGCACCAGGCGTCGATCTCCGCGGCGGAAGGCGCCTCCCCACGGATGCGCAGGAACAGGCTCTGGATGACCACCGGCCGCTCCCGCGCCGCGGCGGCGAGGTTTCTGAGGACGCGGGCGAACGGGATGGTCGTCCGCTCGACGAGCCTGTAGTACTCCTCGGTGCCGGCATCGAGCTTCAGCCAGTGGGCACCGCCGTCGGCGTCGATGAGCCGCATCCCCTCCTGCACCCGCGGCCGATCGATGAGCGTGGCGTTGGTCAAGAGGTTGATGGGGGTCCGTTCGAATCCCTCTTCCTTCTTGATCCGGATGGTCTCGCGCACCACCGCGGTGAAGTTCGGATACGACGGCGGCTCGCCGTCGCCGGCGAAGGTGACGTCGCGGATCTCCCGCTCGGCCGGCCCCAGGGACTTGAACTCGTCCCGCTCGAAGAGGGCGCCGCTTTGCGCCTGGCGCAGGGTGTCGCGCAGCTCGTCGAAGAGGCGCGCTTCGTCGACGTCCCTGACGACCGGCGGCACCTCGCGATCCACCTGGCAGTAGATGCAGTCGAAGTTGCAGATCTTGTCGGGGTTCAGGTTGATTCCGATGGAAATCCCGTGGGCCCGCCGCGACAGGACCGGATAGACATACCGGTTCTCGCGGTAGAGACGCGGATGGCGGTCGATCCGCAACGGGGCCCCCCGAACCTCGGACACGCCCTCATTATAATCGGCGCGTGCGCCCCCCCCGCCGCGAGCGCTCCCCCCAACCGTCCGACAGGCGCCCCTTCCCGGGCGTCGCCGGCCCGCTCGTCGCCTGGTTCCGGAAGAACCGGCGCGATCTCCCCTGGCGCCGCCCGACCGAATCCGGGCTACGGCGGGCCGACGCCTCCAACGCGACTCGGCCGATGCGCGATCCGTACCGCGTCTGGGTGTCGGAGATCATGCTGCAGCAGACGACGGTCAAGGCGGTCGTCCCCTACTTCGAGCGCTTCCTCGAGGCCTTCCCGACGATCGAGACGCTGGCGCGGTCGCGTTCCGAGAACGTGCTGGCGGCCTGGTCGGGGCTCGGCTACTACCGGCGCGCGCGGCACCTCCACGAAGCGGCCCGGCTGGTGGCGGGCCGGCACGATGGTCTCCTGCCACGCGACCGCGCGGCGCTCCTCGAGCTTCCGGGCATCGGGCGCTACACCGCCGGGGCCATCCTGAGCATCGCCTGGGGGGATCCCGAGCCGCTCGTGGACGGCAACGTCGCCCGCGTCCTGTGCCGCCTGCTCGGCGAACGCCGCGACCCGGCGTTGCCGGAAGTCTCGGATCGCCTGTGGCGCAGCGCCGGCGAGCTGGTCGCGGCGACGAAATCCCCCGGGGACCTCAATGAAGCGCTCATGGAGCTGGGGGCGACCGTCTGCACGCCTGTCTCCCCCGCCTGCGGCGCCTGCCCATTGAAGCGAGGCTGCCGGGCCCGCGAAGCCGGCGCGCAGGACCTCATCCCTCCACCGCGCGTCAGGCGCGAGGCGGTCTTCCTGCGCCGCCGCCTGGCGATTGTCGAGCGCGGCGGCCGCTATCTCGTCCGCAGGCGCGGCAAAACCGGCCTCATGGACGGCCTGTGGGAGTTTCCGGAGCTGCCCCCTGGTGGCTCGCGCGGCTCCCGCGGCGGCAACGGGGGACCGGCCCTGCGGGCGACCGAGCGGCTGGGCTCGGTCCGGCACCTCGTCACTTTCCGGACCATCGATGTGGCGGTCCATCGCGCCCGCCTCGAGGGAGCGACCCCGGCGGGCTGGCGCTGGGTGACGCGCGCCGGGCTCCGGCGCCTGCCGACCTCGTCTCTGGTCGGCAAGGCCCTCGCGCTGGCAGTGTGAAATAATCGGCGGTCTCATGTACACCGTCACCGAAATCCTCGATTTCTGCTACGGCCACCGCCTCATCCGCTACCAGGGGAAGTGCGCCCACCTGCACGGCCACAACGGCCGGGTGGAGATCGTCGTCGCGGCGAAGACCCTCGACCACCAGTCGATGGTCACGGACTTCAGCGAGATCCAGCGCGTCGTGAAGGGATTCATCGACGCCAACCTCGACCACAAGCTGCTGCTGTCGAAGGACGACCCCCTCGTGGCGGTCCTCAAGAAGCAGGACGAGCCCGTCTACGTGATGGACAGCGACCCGACCGCCGAGGCCATCGCCCGGCTCATCTGCGACAAGGCGCGCGCCGCCGGGCTCGACGTCGCCGAGGTCCGGCTGTGGGAGACGCCGGGCTCGGTCGCCTCGTACACCCCTTCGCGCTGAGCGCGTCCTCCCCGACCCTTTGAAACTTCTCGAGCTGCTGCGCGACTCGTTCGCCGGGATCAACGCCCGCTTCCACCTCGTGGGCGTGAGCACCCTCGTCAGCCTGCTGGTCCCGATGAGCTTCATGGTGGTGGGGGAAGGGGACGAATGGGCCCCTCTCGTCTTCATGGGCCTCTTCGTCGCCTACGGCATCTCGTTCGCGATCCAGGGGCTGGCGTACCACGCCGCCACCGATCCACCGGGACGCCCGCGGCCTTCCGCCGTGCGGCTGGGCCTGCTGCTCTTTCCGACCCTCCTGTGGCTGCAGGCGCGGTTGCTCCTGCTCTGCTACATCCTGCCGTTTCTCATGGTGCTGGCCGTGGAGGCGGTGCGGACGGGTGCGGTGCCCGACGAGAACCGGGCGAAGCAGGCGGAGTTCTGGGTGCGGATCTTCGCGCAGGTGACATCGCTCGTCCTGACCACCGCGGCCACGCCGCTCGCCATCCGGCTGCGCGAGACCGGGCGGCGCGGCCGGGCCATCCGGGACAGTCTGCGCTTCTTTCTGGCCCGGCGCCGCGAGACGGCGCTCATCCTCGCGCTGATCGTTCCGGCGGCGGCTCTGGGAGCCGTGATCGAGATCCTCAGGGGACCGTCGGCGACCGACCCCGTGCCGCGCCTGCCCGAGGCGTTCGCGATCTTCGTCGGCTCTTATCTGGAGCTGGTGGCCCTGTTCGCGGCGAGCCGCATCCTGGCCGTCGGCCTGCCTCTGGTGATGCGCGACGCCGACCGACCGATGGCCGGCACGTCCGAGGCCCCGCCGGCCGCATAAGACCCGCTCGCCCCGGCTTTTCGGGCGTACCTGGTTCGATCGGGGACGCCCGCGGCGACGAAGGCGTCGATGCGCTCCTTGCACTTGCAGCAGTCGCCGCAGTGCAATCCACCTTTCGGGCTGATGCACGAGAAGGTCAGGTGCAGCGGCAGGTCGCGCCCCATCCGCACCACCCGGTCCTTGGTCAGGCGACGGAACGGGGTGGTGATGCGGAACGGCGCTCCGAGGCCGGCCGCCAGGGCCCGCTCCATGGCGCGCAGGAAGCGCGGCGAGCCGTCCGGAAAGGGATTGGCGCTGAGGATTCCCGAGACGAGGACCGGGATCCCCTCGAGGGCGCAGAAAGTGGCCGCCTTCGAGAAGAGGGCGATGTTGCGGCCGGGGATGAAGACCGAGGCGTCACCGTCGTCGTAGCCGGGGCCGCCGCGGCCGCTGGCGCTCCAGTGATTCGCCAGCAGGTCGCCCATCGGCACCTCCACCGATCGCAGGGGCTTCAGCCGCGGGTGCCGCAGCAGCCGCAGCAGGCGGCCCAGGGCGCGCCGCTCCACCGGCTCCCAGACCAGCCCCGCCCGCACGTAGAGCGGCTGCACCGTAAGGTGCACGCGGAGCGCTTCCCTGAGCAGGACGATCGAGTCGAGCCCGCCGCTGACGAGGACGCAGCAGGGGCGGGCATGGCGCACGGGCAGACGGCGACGGGGCGGGGCGGGGCGCGGGCGACGCTTCTTCACGGGCGCGCCGGCGCTGGCGCTCCTAGGACGAGCGCAGCTTGTTCCCGTCCTTCTTCGGAGGATCGTTGGCGGGGCGCGGCGTGACCGGAGCGTTCTGCTTGAAGGCCGGGGTCAGCTCCTTGTTGATCGCCGCCCAGTCGGGAGACTCTTCCTCGGTCTCGACGATCGCCTCGATCGGGCACTCCGGCAGGCACGCGCCGCAGTCGATGCATTCCTCGGGGTCGATGATCATGAACTGCTCGCCCTTGTACTCCCCCGGATGGATGCAATCGACTGGGCAGACCGCGACGCAGGTGGCGTAGCGCTCCCCCAGGCACTTGTCGACGATCACGTAGGACACGGTCACAGCCTCCTGTCAGTTCGGGTTTCGGCTTGGTACGAGGCGGGGATGTTAACACAGCGCCGACCCGGCTAGAATCCGCCCTTCGCCAGCCCGAAAAGGGGGAGCCGCATGCCATTTCGCGCCCGGATCCACGCCACGGCCTTCGCCGCCGCGACCCTGCTCCTGCCGGGGCCCTCCCCCGCCCGCGCGTCGGTCGCCCAGGTCACCCCCCCGTCGGGGCGCGAGACCGTCCTGAAGCAGATCAAGGTCCCGCACAACTACTACTACCGGGAGATGTACCTGCCCCAGGTGACGAGCGGACCCTCGGGGGCCGACTGGTCGCCGGACGGCCGTCGCCTCGTCCTGTCGATGCGCGGGTCGCTCTGGATCCACGACCTCGACCGTCACGAGACGCGGCAGGTGACCGACGGACCAGGGTACGACTACCAGCCCGACTGGTCGGCCGACGGGCGCTTCATCGTCTATGCCTCGTACCGGGACGACGCCGTGGACCTGTACGTCCACGAGGTGGCGACCGGCGCCAGCCGGCCGCTGGTGCGCAACGGCGCGGTCAACGTCGAGCCGCGCTTCTCCCCTGACGGGAAGAAGGTCGCCTACGTTTCGACCGAGTACGAGGGGCGCTTCCACGTCTTCACCGTGGACATTCCTCCGACCTCGGGCGAGGCGAAGCCGGCGCGCCCCGAAAAGGTGAGCGACGATCGCGACAGCGGCCTGCCGCGCTACTACTACAGCGTCTACGATCACTCCCTGTCGCCGGCGTGGTCCCCCGACGGGGACGAGCTGCTGGTGGTGTCGAACCGCGGCAAGATCTGGGGCACGGGCGGCTTCTGGCGCATCCGCTCGCGCCCCGGCGGCAAGATGCGGGCGATTCACGACGAAGAGACGACCTGGCGCGCCCGTCCCGACTGGTCTCCCGACGGCAGGCGCATCGTCTACGCCTCGTACACCGGGCGGCAGTGGCACCAGCTGTGGCTCATGACCGCCGACGGCGGCGACCCGCTGCAGCTCACCTACGGCGATTTCGACATGACCTCGCCGCGCTGGTCGGCGGACGGGCGGCGCATCGTCTGTGTTTCGAACGAGCCGAGGGCCGACCGCGGCGCAGGAGGCCGGTTCTCCGACCCCGGCACCCGGCTCGTGATCGTCGACGTGCCCGGAGGCGCGCACGAGGTCGACCTGGGGAAGATCGTTCCCTTCGGGCCGCGCGGCAGGCTTCAGGTTTCCATTGCGGACGGGGCCGGGCGTCCGATCGCGGCGCGCGTTTCGGTGATGGGCGAGGACGGACGCTTCTTCGCCCCCGACGACGCGTGGCGCTACGCCGACGAGGCCTTCGTCCGCGGCGAGAGCCGCTTCGAGTACGGCTACTTCCACGCGCGCGGCTCGGCCACGCTGTCGCTCGCGCCGGGGAAGTACCGGGTCGAAGTGAGCCGCGGCCCCGAGTTCTCCGTGCACCGCTCCGACCTGACCATCCAGGCGAACGCGACGCTTCAGCACCGCGCGACGCTCGCGCGCCTGAAGGACATGCCGGCGGCCGGCTGGCGCAGCGCCGACCTGCACGTGCACATGAACTATTGCGGCAACTATCGCAACGACCCGAAGCACCTGGCCTTCCAGGCCGACGCCGAGGGGCTCAACCTGATCGAAGACCTCATCGTCAACAAGGAGCAGCGCTTCCCCGACATCTCTTATTTCTCGCCGCTGCCCGACCCGGCCTCAACTCCCAACGTGCTGATCGTGCACGGCCAGGAGTTCCACACCTCGTACTGGGGACACACGGCCCTTCTCGGCCTCGACGACCACCTCATCCTGCCGGGGTACTCGGCGTACGCCAACACGCCGGCGGCGAGCCCCTGGCCGCACAACGCGGCGGTCTTCGACCTGGCGCACCAGCAGAAGGCCCTCACCGGCTACGTGCACCCGTTCGACACCCGTCCCGACCCGTACAAGCTGGACGAGCCGCTGGCCTACGAGATGCCCGCCGACGCGGTGCTCGGGAAGATGGACTACTTCGAGGTGATGGGGTTCAGCGACCACCTGATAACGAGCGAGATCTGGTACCGCCTGCTCAACTGCGGCCTGCGCATTCCCGCCGGCGCCGGCACCGACGCGATGGCCAACTACGCCTCCCTGCGCGGCCCGGTGGGTCTCGTGCGGGTCTTCGTGCAGACAGGCCCGCGCTTCGACCATCCGACGTTCCTCGCGGGATTGAAGGCGGGCAGGACCTTCGTGAGCAACGCGCCCCTGCTCGACCTCGGCGTGCGCTCGGATCGGAACGGCGCCTTCCGCGGCCCCGGATCCGAGTTCCGCCTGGCCGCCGGGCGCCGCAATCTCGAAGCGCACGTGGACGTGCGCTCTCCCGTCCCGCTCGACCACGTGGAGGTCGTCGCCAACGGTCAGGTCGTCGGCACGGTGCCTCTCTCAGCCGACCGCATGTCGGCGCGTGGCAGCGTCACCGTGCCGTTCGAGACCAGCGGCTGGCTGGTCCTGCGCGCCTGGGCCGACAAGCCGGCGTGGCCAATCCTCGATCTCTACCCGTTCGCCTCCACCAGCCCGGTCTACGTGCGCATCGGCGAGGAGGATCCGCGCTCGCCGGACGACGCCGCCTACTTCGTCCAGTGGATGGACCGGGTCATCGCCTCGGCGAAGGCCCGCAAGGACTGGAACACCGAGGACGAGCGCGCCGACGTCATGGCCACGCTCGACGCGGCGCGCCAGAAGTTCGTCGCCCTCGGCGGCGACTAGAAGGTGAAGCGCGTGGTGATGCCCGCGGTGCGCGGCTGGTTCGTCAGGTAGCCGACCCGCGCCAGCGTGCCGCGCTCGCGGTCCAGAGCCAGATAGGCCAGCTCGTTCGTGGCGTTGTTGACGTACGCCGCGATGTCCCACTGGCCATGCCGCAGACCGAGGCGCAGGTTGAGCAGGCTGTAGGCCGGCAACTTCGGGTCATAGGTAAAGTTGCTCTGCGTCAGCGGCCCGCCGATGGTGTTGGGAAGGGTGGTCATGTCTAGGGTACCGAGGTCCTCGTCCCCCACCTGCGTGAAGCGCGAGCCGACGTACTGGTAGACGCCGGTCGCGTACACCTGCGAGCTCTTCCCCACCATCCAGCGGTAAGTGACGGCCACCGAGCCCTGCACCTCGGGGACCGTCGGCAGGCGCCTCCCTTCCTCGATGCCCGACACGACGCTCACGTTGCCGAGCGCGTCGGTCGAGGTCAAGGTCGAGCGGATCTCGGCGTCGTTGTAGATCCCGGAGAAGGCGATGTCGAAGCTCTTCGTCGGCGCCACGTCGTACTCCAGCTCGACGCCGCGGCTCCGGGCGTTCGGCACGTTGAACACCACGCGCGACGAGCAGGTGCCGGCGGTCACCGTCGTCTGCAGATCGTGGATGTCCTCGTAGAAGAGCGCGACGTTGAAGAACGAGCGCCCTCCCATGCGCTGCATCTTGTAGCCGACCTCGTAGTTCCAGACCGTCTCGTCCTCCCACGCGTCGTGGCCGCCGAAGGTGAGGAGGTCCTGCGGCGAGCAGAGGGGGACGTTGAGCGGATCGTTGATGCCGCCGAGGCGGAAGCCCTTCGAGACCTGCGCATTGATGACGTCGGATTCCGTCACCTTGTACGTTCCGATGAGGCGCGGCGCGAAGCCGCTCGCCTCGGTCGTGCCGGGGATGTGCTGCACGTCGAGGGGGTAGTTCGGATTGCCGCTGAACATGCCGTCCACGAGCTGCTGCTTGTCTTCCTTGTAGTCGTACCAGCGCACGCCCGCGGTGGCGCTGAACTTGTCGGTGAACTTCATCGTCGTCTCGCCGAAGAGGGCGAACTGGTCGAGGTCGTAGTCGAAGCGGGCGAAGTAGAGGGTGTCGACCGGGGCGACGGCTCCCGGCGACGCGA
>DASYQE010000384.1:0-5411 GCA_036005805.1 Candidatus Polarisedimenticolia bacterium
AAGGGCCCCGGCGCCGGTTCCGATGCCCAGCGCCAGGCGGGGCAGAAGCTCTACGAGAAGTCCTGCTCGCAGTGCCACGGCGAGAAGGGCGACGGCCAGGGCCCGGCCGCGAAGCACCTGCGGCCGATGCCGCGCGACTTCACCGCCGGCAAGTACAAGATCCGCACGACGCCGAACGGCGCCCTGCCGATGCACGAGGACATCGTGCACATCATCCGCCAGGGGATGCCGTACACCTCGATGCCGGCGTGGCCCGACTTCAGCAACGACGAGGTGTCGAACCTGGCGTTCTACGTCGCCTCGTTCTCCCCCGACTTCGCCAACCCCGAGCGGGCACCGAAGCCGGTCGAGCTGAAGGCGGGCAAGGCCTCGAGCAAGGAGTCGATCGACGCGGGCCGCAAGGCCTACGAGGCGAACGGCTGCCTCGGCTGCCACGGCAACCAGGGACGTGGCAACGGCACGTCCGCTCCGACGCTGAAGGACGACTGGGGTCACCCGATCAAGCCGGCCGACCTGACGCAGCGCTGGACCTTCCGCGGCGGCGGCACGCGCCAGGACGTCTTCCGCACGCTGAGCACCGGCCTGAACGGCACGCCGATGCCGTCTTACATGGACGCCATCCCCGACGATCAGCGCTGGGCTCTGGTGGACTACATCGATTCGCTCTCGGACCCGCAGCCCGACTACCAGAACCTGGTGCGCCTGGTGGCCATCGACGAGCCGATCGATCTGCAGCGCGCCGACGAGCAGTTCAAGAAGGCGAAGACCGCCCGCTTCCCGCTGGTCGGCCAGATCATGGAGCCGGGGCGCGACTTCCACCCGCCGGCCGTGAGCCTCCAGGTGGAGGCCATCCGCGACAGCGAGAACCTGGCGATCCGGGTGCGCTGGCACGACCTGCGCGCCGACACGACCGGCAAGAACGGCCCCGACCTGCAGGTCCCTCCGGAGGAGGAGGCCGAGGCGGGCATGGCACCGGCCGGCGGCGAAACCGGCGGCGACGTCTGGGGCGGCGAAGCGGAGGCGGCCGCTCCGGCCGCAGCCGCCGCGGGCGGTGACGTCTGGGGCGAAGCGGCCGAAGCGGCCCCCGCGGCCGGCGCGGGCGGCGAGTTCTCCGACGCGGTGGCGATCCAGTGGCCGGCCGCGCCGCTCACCGGCGCGCGCAAGCCTTACTTCATCTTCGGCGACCAGACGAACGCCGTCGATCTCTGGTTCTACGACCTGGCGAAGAAGGAGCCGCAGCAGTTCACCGGCAAAGGGTCGGCGAGCCTGACGCCCAACGACAGCGGCGAGCTCTCTGCCGTGGCGCACTACGACGAGGGGGAATGGTCGGCGACCTTCAAGTGGCCGCTGCGCCCCACGACCGGCGTCCCGTTCAACAACGAGGGCCAGTTCGTGCCGGTCGCCTTCTCGGTCTGGGACGGCTTCAACCGCGAGCGCGGCAACCGGCGCGCCCTGACCGTCTGGTATTCCCTGTATGTCGAGCCGGCGGTGGTGGTCTCCCCCGTCGTGCCGATGGTCAAGACCGCGGGGATCGTGCTCCTGCTGGAGATCGTCGCCATCGTCCTGGTGCGCCGCAGCACCGCGCAGCCGGGCGCAGCGGCGGCCCCGGCCCGCGGCCGCCTGTCCGGGAGTCACGGCATTTCCTGAAGTGAACGGAGGATTCATGTACCAGCGCATCTACGTGCCCGTCGACAATTCCGAGCATTCCGACCGCGCCATCGAGTGCGGCGTGGAGCTCGGCCGCGCCTTCGGCGCTTCGCTCACCGGCTCCCACGTCTATGCCGCGAGCATGCACGATTACCGCTTCCGCCAGATGGAGTACACGCTGCCGGAGGAGTACATCGAGGAAGTCGAGCTGGAGCGGCAGCGCAAGATCCACGACAGCCTGATCACCATGGGGCTGCGGCTGATTTCGGACTCGTATCTCGATCAGATGTCGAAGAAGTGCGCCGGGGCGGGTCTCGGGTTCACGCCGCGCATGATGGACGGCAAGCACCACGTCGAGATCCTCAAGGACATCAAGGGTTCGGAGTACGACCTGGTGGTGCTCGGGGCGCTCGGCCTCGGGCGGGTGCGTGACTCGGTGCTGGGCTCGGTGTGCGAGCGGGTCGCCCGCGCCTCCGACCGCGACGTCTGGGTGGTGAAGCGCGTCCCGGAGAACGGGTCCGTGGCGGCGCAGGAGACCGTCCTCGTCGGCATCGACGGGTCGCCGCAGTCGTTCGGGGCCCTCATGACCGGCCTCGAGCTGGCGCAGAAGCTCGGCAAGAAGCTGGAGATCATCGCCGTCTACGACCCGTACCTGCACTACAAGGTCTTCAACGGCATCGTCGGCGTGCTCACCGAGAAGGCGGCGAAGGTCTTCCGCTTCGAGGAGCAGAACCAGCTGCACGAGGAGATCATCGACACCGGGCTCGCGACCATCTACCAGTCGCACCTCGAGGTGGCCGAGACGATGGCCCGCGAGGCGGGCGTCGAGGTGAAGAAGACCCTCCTCGACGGCAAGGCGTACCAGAAGATCCTCGACCACGTGCGCAAGACCGACCCATACGTGCTCGTCCTCGGCCGCATCGGCATCCACAGCGACCCGGAGGAGACGGGTCTCGGCAGCAACACCGAGAACCTCCTGCGCCTGGCGCCGTGCGACGTGCTCCTGACCACGCGCAAGGAAATCCCCCGCCTCGACGTCAAGGCCGAGGAGAGCGTCCGCTGGACGCCCGAGGCCGAGAATCGGATGAAGCGCGTGCCGGAGCAGGTGCGCGGCGTCGCCCGCATGGGCGTGCTGCGCATCGCCCTGGAGAAGGGCCACAGCGTCGTCACCAACGCCGTCATCGACGAGGCCATGGACCGTTTCATGCCGAAGGACACGTCGCTGGCCACGCAGGCGCTGGCCGAGGCGGTGGCGCTGGAGCGCGCCCGCACCCAGTCGGTGTCGATGTGCAAGGGCTGCGGCGTCTCGGCGACCGAGGCGGCCCCGGCGAAGTGCACCGTCTGCGGCGGCCTCGAGTTCGAGGTCATCTCCCCCGAGATGGTGGAGAGAATCGCCGCCGTCGAAGGCGGCCTGTCGGAGGAGGTCACCTACGACGGCCGCAAGTTGCGCTGGAGCGAGGATGCCAAGCGCGCCCTGTGGTCGGTGAAGGACGCCTACCAGCGCCGCCGCACCAAGGCGCGCGTCGAGAAGGGCGCCCGCATGCGCAAGCTCGACGTCGTGACCCTCGAGTTCACGAAGGCGCTCATCGAGGAGGAGACCGGCGTGCCGCTCGTGGTGCCGGCGAAGCTCCCGCCCGAGGCGGCGAAGGAGACCGATCACGCGGCCCTTCCGGAGGCGATCGCCGCCGCCCTCGCCGGAAATGGCCCCGGAAACGGCCGCACCGCGCTGCCGGAAGAGAAGAAGATCGTGGCGCGCGACGGCAACAAGAACCCGCTGGTGTCGGTCTACGCCTGGACGCCCGAGGCCCTCGAGCGGGTGTTCCGCGTCCCGGCCGGCTTCATGCGCAACATGACGCAGGAGCGCATCGAGGGACTCGCGAAGGAGCGCGGTGTTGCCACCATCGACCTCGCGGTCGTCGAGGGCGGGATCGAGATCGGCAAGCAGATGATGGCCGAGATGATCTCGACCTACCAGCGCCCCGGCGCGACGCCCAACGCGGCCAAGGCCGACCCGGTCAGCGTCGGCCAGGGCTCCGAGTCGACGCCGACGGCACCGATGTCTCCGTCGTCCCAGGCCGGCGCGCGCGGGTACCTGAACGAGGTCCGCACGCTGTCCGCTTCGTCCCCGAACGGGAACGGCGACAAGTCGTAACCGCGCTCCCCTCCCCGGAGGGGCCGCCATGACCGCCTATCGCTTCTGCCGCACCGACGACATGGGTCGGCTGGTGGAGGCGCACAACCACTGCTGGCTGCCGCACCATCCCGGCGAGCCGCCGCTGACGCTGCCGCAGTTCAAGCAGCTGGTGCGCGAGCGGCAGCTCTGGTGCAGCTCCTGCCTCATCGCCTACGAGGGCGAGGAGCCGGTCGGCTACCTGTTCGGCTGCAAGCGCGCGCACGAAACGCTCCTCCAGAGCTTCGCCGTCCACCCGGCGCACCTGCGCCGCGGGCACGGCCGGCACCTCCTGACGTCGATCAGCAGCAAGCTCGCCATTCTGGGGCCGCCGCGGCTCACGGTCGAAGTGCCCGCGGAAGCCGAAGCCGCGCTCGGTCTCTTGAAGGCCTGCGGGTACGAGCAGGAGCAGACCCTGACCGACTGGGTGCGCCCCCCCGGTTCTGCCCCGGCGCCCGATGCTTCGCCAGGGGACCTGCTCATCCCGGTGACGGCGGCCGACCTGCTGGCAAACGGGTCACTCCAAGAGGGCTCGCCGGGCCCGGCCTGGGAGCGGGCGACCCCGACTCTTCTGGCCCTGGGGGATCGGCTGTCTGGAACCGCCCTGGTGCGCGAGGAACGTCTCCTCGGCGCCATCCTTTATATATGGAACCCGGACGGGGAAGCCGAGGGGCGCCTCCTCCTGCTGCAGGGTTCCGGCCCGGAGACCGGCCCGGTCATGGATCGGCTGCTCGGCCGGCTGCTCGCCGACCATCCGGGCCGCTGGCTCTTCCCCCGCGCGCTGCCCGACGAGCCGGAGGCGGCCAGCCTGCGAGGGCTCGGCTTCGAGCCTGCGGGCCAGTTCCTTCGAATGACGGCCGTCGCCCGGCCAGCGTGACGGGCGTCACGGCCGGGGCGGCGGCATTCCGTTGTAGGCTATCGGCTCCGCGAGGCCATCGATGAAGGGTTACCACGACATCGCCGGTGACGGCGGCTCGAACGTCCTGCAGCAGGTCCTCGAGCTGGAAGGACGCATCACCGCCAACCTCGCGCAGGTGCGCCACCTCGTCGCCGTCGGCTCGGGGAAAGGTGGCGTCGGCAAGAGCACCCTCACCTTCCACCTCGCCGCGCTGTGCCGCGCCGCCGGGTGGGAGGTCGCGCTGCTCGACGCGGACCTGAACGGTCCGTCGCAGGCGCGCCTCGCCGGGGTGGCCGGGACCGTCCCGCTGCCGGCGGCCGATGGCCGGCTCGCCCTGCCGCGGGCGCGCGGCGGCTTCGGCGTCTTCTCGCTCGGGTCGCTGGTGCCGGAGACCGAGGCGGTGGAGTTCGAGACGGTCAGCCGCGGCGCCTCGCACACCTGGCGCGCGACCCGCGAGTTCACGCTTCTGTCCGAAGTGCTGGAGCGGGCGGAGTGGGGCCGGCTCGACGCCCTCTTCGTCGATCTCCCGCCGGGGGCCGAGCGCGTGGTGCAGTTCGCCGATCTGCTCGGCCCGCGCGCCTCGTTCGTGCTCATCAGCATCCCGTCCGAGCTGGCCCGCGGGGTCGTGACCCGCTCGATCGCCGCGTTGCGCCGCGCCGGCCGCCCGATCGCCGGCACCATCGAGAACATGCACGG
>DASYQE010000385.1:0-23813 GCA_036005805.1 Candidatus Polarisedimenticolia bacterium
TCGATCGGGGTGTCGAAGTTCGAGAGCGGCTACCACTCGCTCACCTGGGACGACCAGCTCTCCCTCGTCGATCAGCCGGTCAGCGCCACCCTCACGTCGATCCCCGGAACCGAGCGGCTGCTGCTCGGCACCGACAACGAGGCGCTCATCGCCACGCTCTACGGCGGGGTCAACCTGCCGGCCCGCACCCGCATCGACGCGACCTTCTCCGCCACCGACGTGACGCAGGATGATCCCTTCGTCGGCATGACAGTGAACACCCAGCTGCAGCCCCTGCTGGCGCCCCTGCCCGACGAGTCCTTCGACGGCGAGCACCGCTACAGCCTCCTCCAGGTGCGGGCGTCCGGCCGGCCGGCGAAGAACGTCCGCTGGAACGCCTGGGCGCGGCAGTACGAGCTCGACAACCAGTCGCCGAGCCTCTCCTTCCCCGAGTACGTGCAGACCGACTACGCCATCCCGCTGTGCGGCAGCGTCGCGGCCTGCGGGGCCACCACCAACCGGATCGCGCGTCGCAGCCTGCCGTACGCCTACGAGAAGGACACCTACGGGGCGCTGGTCGGCTGGGCGCCGGCCGGCTGGATCGACGGGTCGCTGTCGTACGAGCTGAACTCGACGACGCGCGACTTCGCGGCGGTCGACTCCTCCGACGAGGACCGCTTCAAGGTGACGCTCGACTTCTCGATCGGGGAGCAGTGGACCATCCGGACGACCGCGTCCAAGGCCGAGCGCCGCGCCGACGAATACGATGCCGAGTACAACCTCGAGTCGTTCCCGATCGGCGAGGCGGTGGTGGCCGCCTCGAACGAGGGGATGCGGAAGTTCTTCTGGACCGACCGCGACCGCGACGTCTACTCGCTCATGGCGGAGTGGTCGCCGAACGAGAAGTGGTCGGTGTACGCCGAGGCCTCATGGGCGAAGGACGATTACCTCGACCCGAACAGCGGCCAGCACATCGGCACGTCGGTCGATGTCCTGGAAGATCGCGCCCCGGTGGACGGCGTGCCGGAGCCCTACACCCTGCTCCTGGCCGGCCGCACGTTCGACCGTGACCAGTCGTACAGCCTCGGCGGCTCGTTCACGCCGTCGAACCGCCTGACGATCTTCGCGGACTACACCTGGGAGCGCTGGCAGTACGAGCTCGCCTCGCGCTACCGCAACGTCACCGGCGCCGCCGGCGCCAGCGTAGGCACCGACAGCCCCCTCGACGACTGGTCGAGCGACGCGGACGATCAGTACGACACCATCACGCTCGGCGTGCACGCCGATCTCGATGCGGCGAAGCGGTACCAGCTCGACGTGGACGGCACCTGGGCCCACGGCACCGGCGACCTGAACACCGGCTTCGTCCCGGGCGGCAGCGCCAGCGGCGACACCACGCTGACCTCCTTCCCGCGCCTTGAGAACACGCTCACCATCGCGAAGCTGCAGCTGACGCACGTCATCAGCCCGCGTGTCTCGTGGCTCTTCCGCTACTGGTACGAGACGTGGAAGGAGGACAACTGGGCCTCCGACTTCATGCAGCCGTACATGGGAGACCCGGGCAACGACCCCGGCTCGGTGAACGCCGTCTACCTCGGGTACGATTTCGACGACTACACGTACCAGGTGCTGAGCGCCTTCCTCCGCTTCGGTTTCTAGGAGCCGGACCCGGGTCGTTCCGCGCCGACGATCCGACTGGCACGGAATTCGCTCCCTCGCGAAGAGGGGCGGGGGGGGGCCGAATTGACCGCAAACCCGGAAGGCACGCTTCAGGAACTTCTGCGGGAGGGGGCCGTCCTGGCGGTTCGCCTGCCGGCCGGAGCCGATCTCCCGGGAGCCTGCCGCGCCGCCGTGCGGGGGGGCGTCCGGGTCCTCGAGATCACCCTCACGACCCCCTCGGCCCTCGAGGCGATCGCCCTCATGTCGCGGGAGCCGGGCGTGATCGCCGGCGGCGGGACCGTGCTCACCGTGGACGACGCCCGGGGGGTGGCCCGCGCCGGCGGCCGCTTCGCCCTGTCGCCCGTGTTCGAGCCGGCGGTGATGGAGGAGGCGAGACGGCTGGGGCTGGTCGCCATCCCGGGGGCGGGAAGCGCCTCGGAGATCCTCGCGGCCCACCGGCACGGGGCGCCGGTGGTGAAGGTCTTCCCGTCCGGCGCGCTCGGAGGTCCCGCGTTCCTGCGCGCCATCCGCGGTCCGTTCCCGGCGATCCCCCTCCTGCCGACCAGCGGGCCGACGGCCGAGAACCTCGCCGGCTATTTCGATGCGGGGGCGGCGGCGGTGGGCATCGGCGGCGCCGAGTTCTTCCCGCCGGGATGGACCGTCGACTCGGTCGAGGCGGCGGCGCGCCGGGTGCGTGCCGCGCTCGACGCGCGTCCGACGGCCTGAGGTCGCTGACGACCGCGCGGCGCAGACTCGGGCTGGCCGCGGCGGTCGCGTTCCTGTCCGCGTCCCTCGGCTCGTCCTCCGCCGTCGCGGCAGGAGGCAGGGACGCGTGCCTGGCGTGCCATGCGACCGCTTCGCTCAGCGCGCAGCGGAATGGCCGCACCGTTTCGCTGCACATCGACACGGCGGTCCTCGGCCGCTCGGTGCACGCCGGCCTCGACTGCACCGATTGCCACGCCGGCTTCCGGGCCGACCGGATGCCGCACGCCTCTCCCCCGGGGCGGGTCGATTGCCTGACGTGCCATGACGGCGCCAAGGCGTCGCATCCGTTCCACGCCGCCCTGTTCGAACGCGCCGCCTCGAGCGCCACGGGCGGGGCAGCCGATGGGACCGCGGGAACGGCCGGGACGGCATCGACGAAGGCCGGAGGCACGGCCGCGGCGGCGATCACCTGCACCGGCTGCCATGGAACGCATGACATCGCGCCGCCGAAGTTGCCTGGCCCAACCGAGCAGTCGGCCGTGTGCGGGCGCTGCCACGCCGCCGTCGCACAGGATTTCGCCGCCTCGGCCCACGGCCGCGCCGCCGTTTCGGGCAACGCCACCGCCCCGGCCTGTCTCACCTGCCATCGCCAGGCGATCGTCCCGGCGCGCTCGGTCCCGGGAGGCGGGAGGGCCGGCGCCGATGCGGCGCTCAAGGTCACGCAGGAGAAGCTCTGCCTGTCATGCCACCTCGGCCGCCCCGAGACCCACACGACGAACGGCCCCACCACGATGTTCATCGCCGCCTTCGAGAACAGCGTCCACGGTCGCGCGCTGGCGGCGGGCAACGGCGCGGCGGCGACCTGCGTCGATTGTCACGGCGCGCACCAGATGCGCAAGGGGTTCGATCCCGCCGCCAAGGTCAACAAGCTGCACATCCCCGAGACCTGCGGCGCCTGTCACGTCAAGGAAGCCGCCGCCTACGGCTCGAGCGTGCACGGCGAGGCGGTGCGCGCGGGCAACCGGGACGCCCCGGTCTGCACCGACTGCCACGGCGAGCACGACATCCTCGACCCGAAGGACCCGCGGTCCCCGGTCGCGCCGGCCAATGTCTCGGCGCAGGTCTGCTCGCCGTGCCACAGCTCGGTCCGTCTCGCGGCGAAGTACGGCATCCGCTCGGACCGCTTCCGCACCTTCTCCAGCAGCTATCACGGCCTCGCCATCCAGGGAGGGGACGTGGCGGTGGCCAACTGCGCCTCCTGCCACGGCTTCCACGAGGTGCGCCGTCCGGGGGACCCGAAGAGCAGCACCAACCCGGCCAACCTCGCAGCGACCTGCGGCCAGTGCCACCCGGGATCGGACGTGCGCTTCGCCGCCGGGAAAATCCACGTGGCGGCCAGCGCGAAGGAGGAGGACCCCATCCTCTACTGGGTCGCGGCCCTCTACGCCGTCCTCATCGTCGCCGTGATCGGCGGCATGGCGCTGCACAACCTGGCCGATTTCCTGCGCAAGAGCCGGGACCTCATCCGCGCCCGCCGCGGGCTCGGCGCGGCGCCGCCCCGGCACCACGGCACCGGGCTCTACCTGCGCATGTCGTTCAACGAGCGCGTGCAGCACCTGGCGCTCCTGACCAGCTTCTTCCTGCTGGTGGTGACCGGGTTCATGCTGCACTACCCCGATGCGTTCTGGGTGCAGGCGCTGCGGCGCATGAGCGATCACCTCTTCGACTACCGCAGCCGGCTGCACCGCGCCGCCGGGGTCGTCATGGTGATCGCGTCCCTGTACCACGTCGGCTACCTGGCCTTCTCGCCCCGCGGCCGGCGGCTGGTGCGCGATCTCTTCCCGCGCCCCTCCGATGCGACCGGCGCGCTGCGCAACATCGGCTACAACCTGGGGCTGCTGCGCCGGCGGCCCCTCTTCGGCCGCTTCAGCTACATCGAGAAGGCCGAGTACTGGGCCCTCGTCTGGGGGACGATCGTCATGGCCTGCACGGGGACCATTCTCTGGTTCGAGGAGCCGGCCATCCGCCTCATCAGCAAGCTCGGCTGGGACGTGGCACGTCTCGTCCACTTCTACGAGGCCTGGCTCGCGACCCTCGCCATCCTGGTGTGGCACGTCTACTTCGTCGTCTTCAACCCGGAGATCTACCCGATGAACACCGCCTGGCTCACCGGGTCTCTCACGGAAGAGGAGATGGAGGCCGAGCACCCGCTCGAGCTCGAGGCCATCCAGACGGCCGAGGCGGAGAGGCAGCGCGCCGCCGAAACGGCAGCGCGGGCCGAAGCCGAGGAGCAGAAGGGGTCGGCCGCCGCCGGTCCCGCGCCCGGGTCCAAAGTCTCCTAGGGCTTCAGGTCCTCGAGGATCTTCGGGTTCTCCTCGTCCATCGCCAGCATGGTGTGGCAGGTGTCGCAGTCGTTGGAGATGGCCTTGCCGCTGGCGTCCTTGTGCTCGCCGTCGTGGCAGCGGAAGCAGCCGTTCGACGTGGTGTGCCCGAGGTGGTTCGGGTACGTCCCCCACTGCACGTTCATCTTCGGGAAGACGTTGAAGCCGTAGAGATCACCGAGCAGCCGGCCGGCCTTGTCGATTTCCTCGCGCTTCGCGGCGGCCACCTCGGGGTACTCCTTCTGGTAGAACGCCGCGAAGGCGGCGGCGATGCCGGCGTCGGCCGCCTCGTGGGAGTCGTACGTCCCCTTCAGCGCCTTGATGGCCTCGCGGCGCGCGAATGGCAGGCCGGCATCGAGACGCCCCTCGTTCATCGCGGTGTCCACCTCGTCCTCCGGCGCCCGGTAGATGTGGGTCGGGCGGTTGTGGCAGTCGACGCAGTCCATGACGCGCCACTCCCCTTCCCCGGCGCCATCATGCGATGCGGCAGGCACGGCGGCGCCGGCGGCGAAGCGGGTGACGGTGCCGTCGGGCAGGGTCTTCTCCACCTCCGTGATGGTCTCGCGCTTCGCGTCGCTGCGATAGCGGATGCGGACGCCGGGGTCGACGTGCCAGTGGATGCCCTGCGAGGTGCGCCCCTGCATCCCGCCGATGCGCATCAGGAGGACGGTCTTCAGCGGCGTGCTCTTCTCGTCGTCGGCGTGGTGCGTGATGACCCGCAGGCGATCGCCGACGAACTTGGTCGGCCAGTGGCACTGCTCGCAGGTCTCGCGCGCCGGGCGCAGGTTGTGGACCGGCGTCGGGATGGGCTTCGGGTACAGGTTGAACGCGACGGAGACCAGCTGCCACGACCCCGACAGCTTCGATTTGACGAACCACGAGCCGCCGGGGCCGATGTGACAGGCGACGCAGGCGACGCGCGAGTGCGGCGAGCGGCCGTGCGCGGTGAACTCCGGCTGCATGACGGTGTGGCAGGTGCGGCCGCAGAACGGCGTGCTGTCCATGACCTCGACGCCCTTGTACGTCGCGGTCGCCAGGATGACGATGTTGAGGAGCGTCAGCGCCAGGAAGACGAAGACCATCCGCCGCGTCCGGTCCTGGTTCATGTCGATGACGGGGAAGCCGGGGACTTCGAGCCCTTGTGCCGCCCGGCGCCGGGCGCGACGGCGCTCCCGCCAGACGCCGACGGGAATCAGCGCCAGCCCGAACAGGAAAATCCCCGGCACGACGCAGTAGGCGAGGATCCCGAGGTAGGGCGTCCCGGGCATGCCGAGCAGGTCGAGGCACAGGAGCGTGCCGAAGACCAGGGCGCTCGCGGTGGTGATGGCGGCCCCGGTCAGGCTCACCGGGTCGCGCATCAGGGCCTGGAAGAAACTCCGCATCGCCGTCCGCATCACGTCCCCCGTTCCTGGGCGCCGTTCCCCGGGTGAGGCGCCCGGCAAGGCGGCGGATTATACGTGGTCGGGGTTCAGCAGGGCGGGCTCAGTCGCGCTCCTGTTCGATCTTCTCGCGCACGGTCCTGAGCTCGCGGCGCTTCGCCTTGTCCACCTTGGGGAAGTGCAGGTCCAGCTCTTCGAGGGTCGCGATGAGCGCCGCCGCCACCACCAGCCGCGTGAACCATTTGTGGTCCGCCGGAATGACGTACCACGGCGCCCGTTTCGTCGCGGTGCGCCGGATCGCGTCCTCGTAGGCGCGCATGTAGTCCTTCCAGTAGCCACGCTCCTTCAGGTCGGCGGCGGAAAATTTCCAGTTCTTCTCCGGGCGCTCGAGGCGCGCCAGGAACCGGCTCCGCTGCTCCTTCTTCGAGACGTGCAGGTAGAACTTGGCCACCCCGACGCCGTTGCGCCCGAGGTAGCGCTCGAAGGCGCGGATGTCCTCGAAGCGGTCGTCGAAGAGGCTCTTCGAGCGCACCGCGTCGGGCAGGTGCTGCGCGTCGAGGATCTCCGGGTGGACCCGGACGACCAGCACCTCCTCGTAGTACGAACGGTTGAAGATGCCGATGCGCCCGCGCTCCGGCAGGCAGCGCGACGTGCGCCACAGGAAATCGTGATCCAGCTCCTCGGAGGAGGGCGCCTTGAACGACCGGACGTCGACCCCTTGCGGGTTGACGCCGGACATGACGTGCTCGATGGTGCTGTCCTTGCCGGCCGCGTCCATCGCCTGGAAGATGCACAGGAGCGCCCAGCGGTCCTGCGCGTAGAGCTTCTCCTGGAGCTCGGACAGGCGTTCGATGCCCCGCTGCAGCAGTCCCGCGACCTGCTCCTTGCGGTATCCGAGGGTGTCGGCCGGGTCGACGTCGTCGAGACGGAAGGAATCCCCGTCCTCCACGCGGAAGCGTTCCGCCAGGCGGGCGGCCTTCTTCACCTGAGGTGTCTTCATGGCTGCCGATTATCACCTCATCGGCGGCGGACGCGGTACACTTCCCGGGTTCGCGCGGGGAACGCCCATCGCCATCGACTACGACCGCACGCCGTTCCTGGTCATCTGGGAAACGACCCAGGCCTGCGACCTCGCCTGCCGGCATTGTCGCGCCTCGGCCCAGCCGGAGGCGCATCCCGGCGAGCTGACCACGGCCGAGGGGGAAGCGGTCATCGAGCAGGTGCGCGACCTCGGCACGCCGATCCTGATCCTGAGCGGCGGCGATCCGCTCAAGCGCCGCGATCTCTTCCACCTGGTCGAGCACGGGGCGGGCCGCGGTCTGCGCATGGCCACGATCCCGGCCGCCACGCCGTTGCTCACCGAGCAGACCGTCGATCGCCTGAAGCAGGCGGGGCTGAGCCAGATGGCGCTGAGCCTCGATTTCCCGACGGCCGAGATGCACGACGCCTTCCGCGGGGTGCCCGGCGCCTTCGCGAAGACCATGCAGGCGATCGACTGGGCGCACGCGCGCGACCTGCCGCTGCAGATCAACACGACCCTGTCCGGCCGCTCGCTCCCCTACCTCCGGCAGATGGTGGACCTCGTCCGGACGCTCGACGTGGTCTTCTGGGAGGTCTTCTTTCTCGTGCCGATGGGGCGCGGGGCCGACCTCGGCGGCCTGACCGCCGACGAGTGCGAGGCGATCTTCGAGGTGCTGTACCGCACACAGAAGGAGGTCGACTTCCTGGTCAAGATCACCGAGGCGCCGCACTACCGCCGTTACGCCGCCCAGCGCGAGGCCCAGGCGGGCGGCGCCCCGGTGCACCCCGGACGCCGGCTGCCGAAGCTCCTGATGCGGACCGAGGGCCCGGGCCACAGCATCGGCCTCGCCCCGCAGGGCGTGAACGCGGGGAACGGGTTCCTGTTCGTCTCGCACACGGGGGACATCATGCCGAGCGGCTTCCTGCCGATCGCCGCCGGCAACGTGCGCAGCGCCACGCTGGCCTCGGTCTACCGCGATTCCGACCTGTTCCGTTCCCTCCGCCGCCCGGCGAACTTCAAGGGGGTCTGCGGCGTCTGCGAATTCAACGGCATCTGCGGCGGGTCGCGGGCCCGCGCCTACGCGCTGACCGGCGACCCCCTGGAGAGCGATGCCTGGTGCGCCTACACGCCGCCGGCGGCGACCCGGAAGACCGACACGCCGCGATCGCGCGACTGGGTGACGTAGAGCTTGCCGTCGAAGTAGAGGAGATCGGAGGGACGGGACAGGCCCGAAGGCCCGTCGTCGGTCCCGAACTCGGTCACGAACTCGAGCTGCGGATTGAACAGCATCACGACGCCGCGCGCCTTGTCAGCGACGAAGAGGCGCCCCTGCCCGTCGGCGGCGATGCCGGCGGGGATGCCGAACGATCCGGGGGCCGAGCCGCCACGCCCGAAGACCCGGGGCTTGCCGTCGAGCGGCAGGACGAATGCCTTGGCGATCGTCGGCACGGTGAACAGGAGCGCCCCCTTCGCGTCGAGGTTCGCTCCCCCCATGTCGTTGCGACCGCGCTCCTTCTCCGGCAGGCCGGCGAGCGCCTGCAGGTCCCAGCTCTTCTGCACGGCACCGTCGAGGTCCAGCGCGACGGCGCGCCACTGCGCGCGATCGACGAGGAGCAGCCGGCCGTCCCGGAAGAACAGGCTGTCGGGGCGCATGTCCCCCGTCCCGGCGGGGAGCCCGGTCAGGGTGATGCGGCCCTGGGGCACCCCCCGGAAATCGACCCGCACGAGCGACCAGGTCGGGGTCCCGACCGCCGGCGCCTGCGGATAGACGAGCAGGACAAGGTCGCTCCCCTGGACCACCGCCACGTCGACCATCTGCCCGGACGAAGGGTCGGAGTCGAACCTGTAGATCTCCATGCCGGCCCCGTTGAAGACCCGCACGGTGTTGCCGGCGATGGCGAGGATCTCGCCGTGCGCCTCGTCGGCGTGCAGCCGGGCGTCGCTGTACGGCACCGTGCCCGCGAAGCTCGACAGCCGGTAGAGGTACGACACCCCGGCCGGAAGCGCGCGCGCGGGAGTCGGACACGACAGGAGGATCGCCGCGACCACCGCGATCCCGGCCGCCGGACGCAGCGGGCTCATTTCGACACCGAGAACACCGCGATGCGGTTGTTGCCCCGATCGGCGACGAAGAGGAGGCCCGGCGGCCCGGCAGCGAGGCCCGACGGCGAGCGCAGCAGCCCCTCCTTCCAGCCCATGGACGACTGGCGGCCGCGGAAGGAGCCGTCCGGCCCGAGGAAGACGATGCCTCCGCCGGACTCGTCGGCCACCGCGAGGCGGCCGAACTCGTCGACCGAGAGGGCGGTCGGGAACGCGACGTCGGCCTCGATCGCGGCGAAGACGGCGAACGCCGCGTCGTCCGGACGGGCGACGAGGACCCGCCGCCCGACGCTTTCGAGCGCGTAGACGACGCCCCGGGCGTCGAGCGCCAGGTCGGAGAGACCGCGCGCATCCTTCGGAACGGCCATCTGCCGGCGGATGCGGTCGTCGGGGCCGAGGACGACGACGCGTCCCTGCGCCACGTCCAGGATGAAGACGGCGCCGTCCGCCCCCACCCGGAAGCTGCGCGGCACGAGCGGGGTCCGGGCCCCCTCCTCCTGGACGACGAGGTAGCTCTTGAACTGACCCGCCGCCGTCAGGCGGGCGATCTTCTTGAGCCGGCCGTCGAGCACGAGCAGCCCGCCGTCCGGAGCGAAGCGCGCCTGGAGCGGCGACGGGATCTCGGGGAGGCGGATCTCCGCGCCCGGCGTGATCTTCTCCCCCGCCACGTCGTAGAGCACGACGCGCCCGTTGCCGGTGTCCGCCACCGCCAGACGCTTCGCGCCGTCGAAGGCGACGCTCTCGGGCGTTCTCAGCCCCGTCCCTTTGCCGTCTTCGTAGAGGGCGGGCAGCGCGCGCAGCCCCACCGGCTCGGCCGCCCGGACCAGGAGCGCCGGGCCGGTGGCGACGGAGCCCGCGACAGCCACCCCGGCCAGGAGCGCGACGAAACGCCTGGCGCCCCTCATTTCCCCATCCCCTGGTGGCACTGCACGCACAGGTCCGAGTCGGTGTTGAAGTGGGCGAAGGTCTTGTACGGCGATCCGTGCGGACGATGACAGCTGATGCAGTCGAGCGTCAGGTTGCGGTTGCGCGGGTCGATCTTCTTCTCCCCGATCGGATGGTTCGAATGGTGCGCGTAGTCGTGGCAGGTGCCGCACACGTCCATCACCTTGTCGGAGGTGAGCAGGAAGACGGCGTTCGACGCGTGCGGGTCGTGGCAGGCGGTGCACTGCCCCTCCTCCGCCGGCGGGTGCTTGACCGCCGACCGGTCCAGCTCGTCGACTGTGGCGGTGTGACACGAGGCGCACAGGTCTTTCGTCTTCGCCTTGAGCAGCGCCGGCTGCGGAGAGGCGTGCGGGTTGTGGCAGTTCAGGCAGCCGACCTTGTCGACCGCCGGCCAGTGGACACGGTTCTTCCCGAGCGTGGTGTTGACCATCTCGCTGTGGCACGAGCGGCACAGCTCGGCGCCGCTCTTGCGCGTCGTGAGAGCGCCGGGGGTGGCGGCATCCAGGTGGCACTGGTTGCACATGCGGTTCGCGACCGGCGGGTGCACCGTCATCCACAGGAGGCCGGCCCGATCGGAGCCGTGCGGGTCGTGGCACGAGGTGCAGTCGGCCTTCCCGACCGGGTAGTTCATGTGCTGCTTCGCGAAGGCGGGCTGATCGACCTTGTGGCACTGCGTGCAGATCCCCGGCACCGCCTTCTTCAAGAGATGCGGATTGGCGTCGGAGGCGTGCGGGTCGTGGCAGGCCTCGCAGCTCGCGGCAACCGGCGGGTGCTTGAACTTGAGCGCGGCGATTCTTTTCAGCATGTCGCCGTGGCACGAAGCGCACAGCTCGCTCCCCGCCAGGCGCAGCTGACCCTTGTTCTTCGCGGCGTGCGGGTCGTGGCACTTGATGCACTCGCCGGCCCGGACCGGCGGGTGAACGCTGCGCGCCTTCGCGACCGCCGCGGCCGCCATCGGCGCGTGGCAGGTGGCGCAGATCGCCCCCGGCGCGGCGGCGAGCAGCTTGCCGTGCGACGAGGCGTGCGGGCTGTGGCACTGCACGCAGTTCCCCGCCTTCACCGGGGCGTGGACGAACGGCTGGGCCAGCAGGTCGCCGATGTCGGAGTGGCAGTTCAGGCAGACCTTCCCCTGCGCCCCGGCTTTCAGGTGGTAGGGGTTCGCGGCCGAGGGGGCGGCCGCGGCGGGCCGCGCCGGAGCGGCGGCTTTCGGGCGGGGCGCCGGTGCCGGCGGAGCGGGGGCCGTCGCCGGCGCCGCGGACACGCGCGCCGCGGCCGCGGCGAGCGCGGCGACGGCGAGGAGACGGACGAGGGCTCTCATCTCACTTCTTCTCCACGACGTGGCAGTCGTCGCAGTCGCGCGCGGCGAAGGGCGGGTGCTGCTGCCCGTGGAACAGCTTCGGATCGGTCGAGGAATGGGGCGCATGGCAGGCCACGCAGTGCATCGCCGCCGGGTCGATCCCGAGGTGCGCCGTGGTGAACGCGGGCGCCTTCAGGTCGTGGCAGTCGTCGCACAGCTTCTGCGCCGGCTTCTGCAACAGGGTCTTCTCCGCCGAGAAATGGGGGGCGTGGCAGCGCACGCAGTCGCGCGCCGCCGGCGGGTGCACCGTCTCGGTCTTCATCCGGTCGGCGATCGCCTTGTGGCACGACAGGCACAGGTCGGGGCTCGGCGCCTGCAGCAGTTTGGCGAGCTTCGATTTGTGCGGCTCGTGACAGGACGTGCAGCGTCCCGCGCTGAACGGGGCGTGGCGGCTGACCGCCTTCGCGGCGCCCTCCTCCAGATCGGAGTGGCAGGTGAGGCAGACCTTGTCCTGGCGGTCGGTCAGGAGCGACGCAACGTCCGAGGCGTGCGGATCGTGGCAGGTGAGACAGTCGGACTCCTGGAAGGGCGGATGGAGCGTCGTCCCCGTCTCGGGCTTCATGAGGTCGCCGTGACACGAACCGCAGACGGTCTTGGTGTCGCCCGCGAGCAGGTTCTTCTCGGGCCCGCCGTGCGGGCGGTGGCAGGCGATGCAGTTCCCCACCATGACCGGCCGGTGGATGGTGGACTTCTGGAAGCGCGTCGCCGCGTCGGTGTGGCAGGTGAAGCAGACCTTGTCCGGCCGGTCGCGCAGGATCGCCGGCGTCTCCGACCCGTGCGGGTCGTGGCAGGCGGTGCACTTCCCCTGGTCGAACGGCGGATGGCGGACTTTGCCGTTCGGGACGTTCTTCGTCTGCGCATGGCAGGTGAAGCAGAGGTCGGACCCCTCGGCGACCAGCAGCTTCTTCGCCTTCGAGGCGTGCGGCTGGTGGCAGGAGAGACAGCCCCGCTGGGACGCGAGGGCGCCGTGCGGGTGCGACGGCTGCTTGCGGCGCTCCTCGTGGCAGTCGAGGCACAGGGCGTTGCCGGCGCGCGCCAGGAGCTTCGGCTGCGACGAGGCGTGCGGGTCGTGGCACGACAGGCACATCCCGGCGGCGAACGGGGCGTGCTCCTCCGTCCCGCCGTGCTTGAGGTCGGCCGTGTCGTGGCAGACGCCGCACAGGTCCGCCCCCTCGGCCGTGACGGCGAAGGGCTTGGCCGAGTTGGCCGGCTGGTGGCACGCATCGCACGACCCCTCTCCCATCGGCGGGTGGACGCTGGACCGCAGCAGCCCCTTCGCGTCGGAGGAGTGCGGGTCGTGACAGCGGGTGCAGTCGGCCTTCTCCACCGGATAGCCGCCGTGCGCCTTGCCGAACTCCGGCCGGTTGGGCGGATGGCACGACAGGCAGAGGGTCGCCGCCGGCTTCACCAGGAGATTCGGCTGGTCGGACGCGTGCGACAGGTGGCAGGCGCCGCAGCCGTCACGGCGGAGCACCTCGTGCACCACCTTGCGCTCGAACGGCTTGCGATCGTGGCACTGGGCGCAGGCGTCCAGCCCCTCCCCCTTGAGCAGGTGCGGCGCCTTCGTGCCGTGCGGGTCATGGCAGGAGATGCAGGTGCCGGTCTTGAGGGCGCTGTGAACGACCTTCTTGTCCAGGCCGAGCGCTTCGCGCTTGTGGCAGTCGAGGCAGAGGGCGTTGCCGTCCTTCTTGAGGAGCAGCTTGGGAACGAGCCCGTGCTTCAGGTGACACGACTCGCACTGCGGCGGCTTCAGGCCGGGATGCTGGTGCGGCAGGGACGAGACCTTGCCGGCGAACTCGGTGTGACAGTCCAGGCATTCCTTCTTCTGGAACTTCTTCGCTTCGGCGCGCGCCTCCGACGCGCAGACGAGCCCCAGGAGGACGCCGAAGACCACCGGAAGGGTCCGACCGCTCACCGGCCCGCCGGCGCGCCCAGGCCGAGCAGCCCCTTCAGCTCATCCGGGCGGGCATGGATCACGATGGTCGAACGGGCGCGCAGCTTGGCGACCCAGTCGTCGAGCGACGCCTTGCGCCGCGCGCCGAAGACCTTCGAGGCCACCTGCTCGCGCACCTCCCCGTAGGCCCGCGGCGCGGACGGGATCTTCTGCCGGACGACCAGGACGTCGTAAGGCCCCGGCTCGTCCCCCGCCAGGCGCGCTTCGCCTTCGCCGGCGCCCGCGATCGCCTTCTGCAGCGGCTCGGGAAGGGACGCGGTCGCGACCAGGCTGCCGTCGGCCGGCAGCCGCCCGTCGGCCGCGTCCTTCACCTGCCCCGCGGCGTTCGCCTTCAGCCAGCGGGGATCGGCTCCCTGCCGCAGCCGGTCGAGCGCCGCGCGGGCGTCGTCGCGCCGCGCGAACGACACGCTCTCGAGCCGCAGCATCTCCGGGGTGGAAAAATCCCCCTTGTGTTCGTTGTAGTAGGTGAGCAGCTCCGGCTCGCTCAGCGTCACCGAGGGGTCGACGACCTTCTTGACGAAGGCGTCGAACAGGATGCTGTCGGTCTGCTCTTTCATCCCGGACAGGAACGTGTCCTGCCGCTCGACGCCGAGCCGCTTCGCCTCGACCTCGAGGACCCGCTCCATCATCAGGCGGTCGAGGATCGTCGGGATCTCCGGGTTGATGCGCTGGCGATCGATCGCCTGCTGGACGCCGTGGTAGAAGGTCTGCTCGATCCGCTCGGTCAGGTCCTTCACCGTCACCGGCTTGCCCCCCTGGATGTCCGCCACGACGCGGAGATCCTTGCGCAGCGCGTCGAAGCCGGGGCTCTTCGCGTGGTAGTCGAGGCCGCCGAGAACGTCCCGGTGCAGGTGCGTGTCGCGCTTGCGCAGATCGTCGGTGTACTGCTGGATGCGCTGCTCCTTCTTCGCGCGCAGCGCTGCCTCCGCCGCGCCCGATCGGGCCGCGGGATCGTCGGGATAGCGGACGCCGAAGCACTTGACCACGGCGAATCCGTCCGCCAGCCGGAAGGGGGCGCTGACGGCACCGGGGCCCAGGCCGGCGGTGGCCTCCCGGACCTCCTCCTGGAGATCGGCGGCGCGCACGAACTGCGCCGGCTCGACCCGGCTCGCCTTCCGCTCGGCCTGCGCCCGCTTCCCCTGCGCGTCGAAGTCGGCCCCCCCGGCGATCGTGGTCACGAAGGACCTGGCCGCTTCCTCGTCGCGGAACACGACGAGCGCCAGGTTCTGCTCGCGCACGCGGTCGCGGTAGGCCTTCTCGACGTCGGCCGGGTCGGCGGCGGTGATCCCCTTCACGGCGTTGCGCGCCACGCCGCTCTTGAGGAGCGCCAGGCGGGCGGCGGCCAGGCGGTCGATCACCTCCGGCTGCCGGTCGAGGCCGATCGACTTCGCCTCCTGCACGACCAGGCGCGCGTCGATGATGCGCTGCAGCACCAGCATGGGGTCGGGGTGCGCCGGCGCCGCCGCCGGATCGACGGCGTCCTGGTGGAGCGAACCGAGCCGCTCCATCATCTCGGAGAGCGTGACCGGCTCGTCATTGACCGTCGCGACCGCTGGCTGCCCCTTCACGGTCGGCAGCCCGGCTCCCGCCGAAAGCGCCGCCGCGAGCCCGGCGGCGATCGCCGCGCGGATCTTCATGGCCTCTCCTCCTGCGCCGGGTCCAGGCATCCGGCGACGAATCCGCGCGCCAGCCGCGCCGTGAGCAGACGGGCCGTCGGCACCCGCCGCAGCCCGAAGAACCAGGCTCCGTCGTCACCCCGGGCGTGGCTGAGGGCGGCGCAGACCGCCTGCCGCGTCCGGGTCGAGAGGACGCGCGCCGAGAAATCGACCTCCGGCTCGGGCTCCCCCGCCCACGCCTCGACGTAAAGGCTGACGTCGCCGAAGAGCACCAGGTCGGCCTCGAGCAGCAGCCGCACCAGGTCCGCCTGCGGCAGCGACAGGCCCTCCTCCTGGATCAGGTGCGCGCGCAGGAGCGCCTCGCGCACGACGCCCGGCTCGATCACCTCGACCCCCGGCACGAGCCGCGCCTGCCGGACCATCTCGAGCGTGACGAGGTCGCCGGCATTCTTCGCCGTGCTGTCGTTTGCGAAGGGAAGGACCGCGACGCGTCGGGGCGCCGGCTCACCGGCGGGAGGCGGCGCGGTGACGGGGGTCTCCGCTGCGGCGGCGTCGGCCGCGGTGGTCTCCGGTGCGGCCTGCGGCGTGTCGGCGGGGGCGCGATAGAGACTGCGGGGACGATAGCGGCGCGGGACATCTTCTGTTTCGATCGCGGCGGGGGGAGCCGTCGACAGCGAGGCGGCCAGCGAATCGGCCAGGGTTTCCACCACCCGTCCTTCGAGGATGCCGACGTCGGCGATGTGGCCGAGGCCGAGGAAGCCGGGCTTTTCATCCCCGGTCGCGGCGGCGCTGTCCATCCAGGCGATGCGCGGCTCCTCTCCGGTCGTCACCAGGCGGGCGGTGAGGGCGAACCGCGGCGGGTCGTCCTGCTCGAAGAGATCCACCGAGCTGACGAGCACCGCCATCGCCCCGGTCTCGGCGCGCAGCGCCCGGCCCATCTCGGTGGCGAGGCCGCCGACGTAGCGCAGCCGCTGCCGGTTCATGAACCCGGCGAGGTTCTCCTCCGGCAGCAGCTCGAGGCCGCGGTCCTGGAGCGCGACGCGCAGCGCGGCCTGGATCGCGTCCATCGGCGCTTCGGCGCCGCTCAGGTTCTCCGCCGGCAGCACCGCGATCACCTCGGGCGGCGCCGGCGGCACCGCCGGGTCCTGCATCGCCGCGGCCGCCGACACCACCGCCAGGGCCGCCGCGAAGAGCACGCTCATTCGAAGAGCCTGTGAAGGAGGTCGTTCACCGCGTCGGCGGTGACGTCGTTCATCGGCTCCCCGCCGCCGCCGAAGAGCCGCTTGCTCGCGTCGATGCCCCCCTTGGTTGAGGCGCCGGTCCAGATCACCTTCCCCGTCTGCCCTTCCATCATCTGGACGTTGAGCGTGATGACGTTGGCGGTGGTGGTGGCGGAGCGGACCTCGCCGTACTCCAGCACGCTGCCGGTGACCACCACGTCGGCGTCGAGGTTTTTCGCCAGCCGCACGATGTCCTCGGTCGTCGGCGTGACCGGGTTCGACAGGGCGCTGCGCGAGATGCCGCGCGCCACCTCTCCCGGCGGGATGACGTAGGTGGCCCCGGTCGCCTGCAGCATCGTCATGAAGACTTCGCGAACGCGGTCCTCCGCCTTCGGGCTGACCGTCAGGTTGGAGAACGGCAGCACCGCGACCGAGCGGATCAGGCTGAAATCCATGTTCGGGTCGTGGAAGGTCACGTTCCCCTGCCGGTGCGAGGAGCAGCCGGGGACGACCGCGGCCATCGCGCCGAGCAGCATCGCGAGCGCCGCGCCCCTCGATCGCCGGCTTCTCATCGCCTCGGCTCCTGTCGCGCCATCCTGGACATGTCGTGCCGCCTCCTAGAACCAGATCCGCGTGGTCGCGGTGACCGAATCGGATTTCGTCTCCTCGGACGTCGAGGTGAACCGGGACCGCTGCATGCCGACCTCGGCGTACCAGCGGGGCGTGATGTTCCAGCGCACCCGCGGGGACCAGATGCGGGTGAAGGCATCGAGCCCGGACTGGTACGACTCGTCGGCGCTCACGAGCACCTGCAGGGTCCCGTCCGGAAACGGGGCCCAGCTCGCCGTCGCGTTCCAGAGATGGCGCCGCGCCGCCCCGGCCGAGTCCTCCAGCCGGTAAGAATAGAAGAGATAGAGGGTCGCGAAGGGCCGGTAGGCGACGCCGGCCTGGGTGGCGCTGGTGTCCAGCGACCGCCGGCCCGGGAGGAGGCCGCCGCTCTGGCTCCCGTTGGTCGCCTGGTAGAGAAGGTTCAGGGTCGTGGTCGGGTGCGGCACCAGGGTCGCGAGGGCGTTGATCTGCCGCGTGTCGCTCTGCGTGCCGTCCTCTCCGGTCACCGACGCCCGGCCGAGCCCGAGGCTCGTGTTGATGCCGCGATACAGGTCGGCCGAGGTGTACCAGTAGAGGGAACTGGCGCGGCTGGATCGATCTTCGAGCGTGGAATCGCGGCCGGAGGCGAGCACCGAGGTGGACAGGGTCGTCAGCGGCACCGCGCGCAGCGACGCGGAGTAGAGATAAGTCACCCGATCCCCCTCGGTCTCGCGGCTGTCTTCGCGGGCCACGCGCCCGGCCACCGAGGTGATCGGGTTGAAGGCGTGGCGCAGCGAAAGCCCGTTGGAGAGCGTCCAGGTGGACTCGGCCGCCGTCGACTCGCGCAGGAAATAGGCGAACTCGTAATACAGGTCGGGGGTGCGCAGCAGGCGGGCGCGCAGGTTGCTGGTCAGGAGCTGGTTGGTGACCGCCGTGGTCCCCTCGATCTGGCTCGCCGACTGGCGCACCGAGGCGACGATCTCGGTCACGAAGATGTCGGGGAAGCCGGCCGCGCCCGGCACGCTCGCCGCGAGCGGCTGCGTCACCAGCTTGATGAAGCGTGTCGTCTGGGTCGTGAAGGCCACTTCGAAGCGCCGGTCGAGGGGGCCGAACGTCGCCGGGAAGACGGTCTGCCGGAAGGTCCAGTTCAGGTTGTCCGGGCTGGTGTAGACGTCCCACGAGAACGACGCGGCGATCGCGAGCGACAGGTCGCGATCGATCCAGACCGTCAGGACGTTGACCGCCTTGGGCACGTCGAGGTCGAGGCCGATGTCGATGGGCCGCGTCGGCGGGAGCGGGGGCAGCCCGAGATCGACGACGGTCGCCGCCGCCGTGTTCTGATCGCTGAGCGTGGTGTCGACGATCAGAGTCGGCGTCGGGACCGGGTTCGGATCGGTCCGGAGCCCCGTGACCGGGAAGAGCGTCGTCGTCACCAATCCCGCGCCGGCGGTGGTCACGTCGGTCGTGAAACGGTTGACGTCGTACTCGCCGTTCACCTCGAGCCGCCGCTCGAAGAAGGTGTCGCCGTAGGTGACGCGGCCCGAGTGGGTGGTGCGATCGACCTCGATGTCCTGGAGATGATCGTCGAAGGCCTCGACCGCGCCCCGGTAATAGAGCTGCAGGGCGTCGACCGGCTGGTACTCCCCCACGAGATCGGCCAGGTCGCTGGTGGTGTCGAGGTTGGCATGATCGGGGTCGAAGGTGTTCGTCCGGATGAAGCGGCCGGTGACGCGCGGGAAGCCGTCCGGGCGCCAGCCGAAGAGCGCGTTCCACGACTCCTGGATGTTGCCGAGCGACAGCGGCCCGCTGCTCACGTCGTCGCGCGTGCGGAAGTAGCCGAACGCGGCGTTGTAGATGGCGTTGCGCAGCGTCGCGGTCAGGTAGGGCCGGGTGCGGCGCTGCATGCCGTCGATCTCGTCCAGGCCGTCCTCCTGGGTCATCGCGTCGGTCCGCTCGAACAGGCCGCCGCCGACCACCTGCAGGTTGGGGTAGGGCCGGAAGAGCAGGTCGAGGCTGTAGCGCTGCATGAAGGTCTCCTCATCCCGCTCCACCTTCTGCACCCCGATTTCGGTCTCCGTGTGGTCCTTGCCGGCGGCCAGCTCGACGTAGCCGTTCACCTGCTGCGCCCGCACGGGACCGAACAGCCCCGCGAGCACCGCCGACGCCACCACTCCCACGCGCGCCGCGCCCCGGCCGTTCCGGGATCCCACGGGTCCCCCTCCCACTCAAACGCTCACCTTTCCCCCAGGAGCGCGACGGCGTAGGGATCGCCTCCGACCTCGACGCGCGCGGTCGCCGCCTTGCCGACGATCCGGACGACGTCGATCGCGGCGAGCCCGGGCAGCGCCAGGGTGAGGTTGTTCCCCTCGCCGTCGATGGCCATGTACGACACGTCCCCGTCCACCGGGACGGCGTCCACCGGCAGAAGCGACGACGGATCGAACACCTGCACGTCGCGAGCGCCGTGCCTCGCGACGTAGAGACGGTCGCTCGCGGTGTCCACCTTGAGGGTGGTCGCGCCGTTGCCGACGTAGAGACGGCTGGTGACGGTGAGCGTGCCGGTGTCGATGAGCGTCAGCGAGGGGGAGGACCGGTGCGCCACGAACAGCCGCTGGCCGGACCGGTCGAGCTGGCCGCGGAACGGCCCGGCCTCGGTCGGGATGGTGGCGACGACCGCCCGCGCCGCCACGTCGAGGACGCTGACGGTGCTCGAGCCCTCGTTGAAGACATAGGCGCGGCGACCGCTCCGGTCGACGGTGATGGAGCGGGGCTGCTCGCCGACGCCGATACGAGCCGTCTCCACCGCCGACACCGCGTCGAGGACGCTCACCGTGCTCGATCCTCCGTTCGCGGAGAGGAGGGTGCGGCCGTCCGGCAGGAGCGCCAGCTCGACCGGCTCGTCCCCTCCCCGCAGGGGGATTCTTGAAAGCACACTCTGTTCCAGCAGGCCGATGGTCTCGACGGCGTCCTCCGGCGGCTCGGCCACGTAGAGGCGCCGCCGCTCGGAGTCGATCGCCAGGCCGGAAGGCCCGCGGCCGGTCGGCACCACGGCGGCGACATTCCCGGCGCTCTTGTCGAACAGGACGACCGAGTCGGCGCCCCGGGCGGAGGCTGCACCGAGCAGGCCCACCGCGGGCTTCGGCGGCGGCGCCGCGGTGAACGACGGCGTGAAGCGGAAGCCGGTGGCGACAGCGTCCCGGTACTCGAGCCCGAGCAGCAAGACGATCGCTTTTCTCTTCTCCAGGGTGAACGGGGCCGCGACGACGACCGGTTCTTCGGAGGCCTGCAGCGGGGCGCGGCCCTGCTCCCCGGCAAGCGTGACGTCGGAGAAGCGCAGGGCCAGCCCGGAGTAGCGTCCCGCCGGCAGCGCCGCCGACGCGAGACGGCGCTCGCGCGTCAGGCTCTTCACGCTGGCGTCGGGGAAGGCGACCGCGAGCGGCACCGGCCCGCCGTCTTCGCGCACCGCCTCGATCGCGGCGAAGCGGAACGACAGCCGGGAGGCTTCCGCGGGGAGGGGCCGGGCGTAGACGACCAGCAGGCCCTGGTCGGCGGCGAGGGCGGCCTGCGCCGTGGTTCTGCGGCGGCTGCGCTCCGAGGCGTGGAAGACCCCGGACACGATCAGGGAGAGCAAGGCGGCCAGGCAACCGACGAGGATGGCGATCCGTCTCAAGTGCGCTCCCGTCAGGCCCCTGGGGAGAACGGCGGCAGGCGGAAACCTAACACAACCGGGGGCTGGCCGAAGCCAGCCCCCGTTTCCCCCGACTCTCAGCCCCCGTGGGGGCCCGGCACGTCTAGTCCTTGGCGTGGCACTTGTTGCAGAGCGAGCGCTGCTCGGCAGCGAACTTGGTGGCCGGGCGGTCGTAGTACGCCGCCGCCATCTGGGCGATCGTATAGCCGCGGTTGTACTGCCCCTGGTTGCCGAGACCGGCGTCCACGCCCGGGTAGATCGGATTCCCGGTGGCGTCCGCGAAGGTCAGCACCTCGGCGTCGGTGTTCCAGCGCAGGTTGTAGTGCCAGCCGCCGGCATGCGCGCGGTGGCAGCTCAGGCACGCGATGTGGTCGGTCGCGTCCGGGCCGGACAGGTCGCTGTCATCGATCTTCGCCAGCGCCGCCAGGGCCGCCGGGTCCGTGGTGTTCTTGGCGAACGGCACGAGAGAGTTGAAGGAGTTGGTGGCGTTCCCCGTCAGGTCGCCGGTCTTCACGTAGGCGTTGTATGTGGTCGCCTCGCCGCCCAGCGGGTCATCGACCGCGTGCACCAGCTTGCTCGCCGTGTCCTTGTGCATGTCCGGGTGGCAGGTCGCGCACCACTTGCCCCAGGAGGCGTAGCCGTTGGTCGTCCCGTGTCCATAGGCGACGCGGGTCTGGGTCGCCGACTCGGTGCGGTTGTAGCTGCTGTTCACCACCGCGGCCGGGTTGCCCGGGAAATTGGGACCGCCGTCGAAGGCCTGGTACGACGTGCCGCCGAGCAGCCGGTACACGCCGACCGCCTCGCCCGCGTCGGGGATGGCGCCGTAGGAGCCGGAGCCGCCCGTCACCTCGTAGGTGGACCCCATGGTCGGGGACTTGATGCTGCCGTCATTGATCCGGCGCGCCTTGCCGTGCGGGTCGTGGCAGGAGACACAGGAGAGCTGGCCGGCGGGCATGGTGCCGCCAGGCGCGGTGGTGCCGTCCACGTAGGTGTAGCCGTAGTCGGCCGCGATGATGTTGTGGCCGCGCTGGTAGCCGGGGTTGCTGACCGCCGCCCCGAAGGACGCGGTGGCGGTGAAGGTCTGGCGCAGCCAGCCGAAGTCGCCGCCCGGAGTGCGGTTCTTCACGATATCGGTGGTGTTCACGAGCGCGGAAGCGGCGGTGCTGATGTGGTAGCTGCCGCCGGTGGCGTTCTCGTGACACGACAGGCAGGTGGAGCTCTTGTCGGTCTTGATCAGCAGGCTGTCGCTGCTCAGGGAGCTATGCATGCTGTGACAGCCCGTGCAGTTGGCGACGCCGCCGTCGTGGAACGCGAAGGCAGGCGCTCCGAGGAGCGCGAACGCCGCGACCGCCAGCATCAGGGTTGAGATCCGACACATCGCTCGCATTTGACGGCCCTCCGATAGAGCGTTCCGTTTCCAGGGACGGCTCCTTCAGCAAGGGCTGTGCCGTGCGGAAGTGCTGGCGTTCGTGGCACTTACGGACATGGGGGGGGCGTTGGTCGCGAAATAACTGCACTGGGTCGCGACTTCGAGCGCAAACTTTGCGGGGCCCGCGCGTTCCTCCACGGCCGTCCCGGCGCTCCGTGGTAGGCTCGCGCCCCGCATGCGCGTTTTCCTCACCGGGGGGACCGGTTTCCTCGGGCACGAGCTGCTTCGCGCCCTGCACGCCCGCCGTCATCAGGTCACGGCTCTCGTGCGGGCGCCCGAAGCGGCCGCCACGCTGCCTCCGGGCGTCGACCCGATCGTCGGCACGGTGGAGCGGCCCGAGTCGTACCGCGCCGCCCTCGCGGGGCAGGACGCGGTGGTGCACGCCGCCGCGCTCGTGAAGATGTGGGCGCGCGACCGCAGCGAGTTCGACCGTGTCAACGTCAGCGGCACCGAGCGCCTGGTGCGCGAAGCCTCGGACGCGAAAGTCGCCAAGGTCGTCTACACCTCGTCGTTCATCGCGCTCGGTCCCTCGAACGGCCGCCCGCTGCGGGAGGACGACGCGCGACGCGAGCGCGATCCCCACAACGACTACGAGAGGAGCAAGATGGCGGCCGACGCGGTCGCCCGGAAGCTCGTCTCCGAGGGACATCCGCTCTTCATCCTGTACCCCGGCGTCATCTACGGACCGGGCCGGATGACCGACGGCAACCTCGTCGCCCGAAACGTGATCGAAATCCTGAAAGGGACGATGCCCTTCGGGATGGCGCTCGAGGCCTGGTCGTACGCCTTCGTCGACGACGTCGTGGCGGGATTCGTGAAGGTGCTCGAGACGGCGCCGGCGTCGCAACGCTACATCCTCGGCGGAGACAACCGCACCGGCCCGGAGTTCTATGCGGCGCTCGCGTCGGCCAGCGGGCGGCCGGCGCCGCGCTTCAAGATTCCGTTCGCCCTCGCCGCCGCCGCCGGCTGGAGCGAGTATGCGCTGGCGCAGCTGCTCGGGCGGCCGCCGCGGCTCCTGACGCACGAGGTGGTCCGCATCTATCGCCGCGCCTGGGCCTACGACAGCGCCCGGGCCACAGCCGAGCTCGGCTACAGCATCACGCCGCTCGAAGAGGGGCTCCGGCGCCTCGTCGACTGGCTGCGGAAGACGGGGAAGGTGTCATGAAAGACGTGACGAGGAACGTCCCGCGCGGGATGTCCTCCGGGGCCCGCCGTCCGCTGGTGATTGCGGCTCTCACGATCTGCGGATTCGCCGGGACCCTGGTCGCGGCCGCGCCGCAGCCGGAGGCGCCGCGGAAGCGCGCGCGCGACCTCGGCTTCGTCGTCGGAACGCTTCCGCCCGGACCGCTCAACGCCATCACCGACGTGAAAGGGGTGCGCGTCGGACAGGTGACGCTTGCGCGCGGCGACGGCAAGCTCGTTCCGGGCCAGGGGCCGGTGCGCACGGGCGTGACGGCGATCCTGCCGCACGGCGGCGACCTGTGGCGCGACAAGGTGCCGGCGGCGACCTGGGTCCTCAACGGCACGGGCGAGATGACCGGCAGCATCTGGATCAACACGCAGGGAGCGCTCGAGGTGCCGATCCTCCTGACCAACACCATGAACATCGGCCGTGTGATGGACGGCGTCGTCGCCTTCATGCTGAAGAAGTACCCGGACATCGGCATCGGCGACGACGTGGTCGCCCCGACCGTCGCCGAGTGCGACGACTCGACCCTCAACGACGCGCGCGGCCGGCACGTCTCGGTCGAGGACACGGTGCGGGCCATCGAGGAGGCGAAGGAAGGCCCGG
>DASYQE010000386.1:0-3481 GCA_036005805.1 Candidatus Polarisedimenticolia bacterium
GTTGCGCACCAGCACGTAGACGCCGAGCAGGATGACGAAGATGCCGAAGGCGCGCCGCAGGCGGCGCGGCGAAGTCTTCCCCGCCATCCGCTCGCCGAGCACCCCGCCGGCGATGGCCATCAGGGTGAACAGGATCGTCGGCACGATCGGCACATTCGCGGTGTTGAGGTGCCCGATGAACCCCGCGGCGCAGTTGAAGGCGATGACGAGCAAGGACGTCCCGACGGCGACCGGCATCGCCAGCCCGGCGAAGAGCGTCAGCGCCGGCACGATCAGGAAGCCGCCCCCGATGCCGAGAAAGCCGGTCAGGAAGCCGACGCCGGCCCCCGCCGCGACGACCGCCACCGGGTGCCGCTGCCTCGTCGGCTCGCCGGCGTGCTTTTCGCGCAGGGCCCGCAGGACCATGACGCTGCCGACGACGAGCATCAGCACCGCGAAGCAGAGCAGCAGGGTCCGCGGCTCCAGCAGGTGCGTCAGCCGCGCGCCGAGGAAGGCCGCGGGCAGGCCGATCCCTCCGAACAGCGCGCCGGTGCGCGTGTCGACGCGGCCGCTCCGCCGGTGCAGCAGGCTCGCCGTCAGGCTGGTGGCGCCGACGATCGCCAGCGACATCGCCACCGCCTGGCGGGGATCGACCCGCCCCACGAACACCAGCACCGGCAGCGCGAGGATCGACCCGCCCCCGCCGAGCAGCCCGAGGGAGATGCCGATGAGCCCGCTCAGGAGGAGGGCGGCGACGGTGGCGAGGGAGAACGACACGAGCCGGGATCCTGCACGCAGTCGCCCCTCCGCGCAACGGCATGCTATCGTCGCGCGCCGATGTCGTGGCTACCGATTCCGCGCGCGCGCAGCTCCTACGCCATCGCCGGCTCGCTGTTCCTGCGCGCCCTCGGCGTCGTCTACGTCATGGCGTTCGTGTCGCTCGCGGTGCAAATCCGCGGGCTGGCGGGAGCGAACGGCATCCTCCCGGCCGCCAATCTCCTCGAAGCCTTGCGCACGCAGATGGGGCCGGAGCGGTTCTTCGCGGTCCCGTCGCTCTACTGGCTGACCGGTGCGCCGGACGGCCTGCTCGTCGCGGGCTGCTGGCTGGGAGCCCTCGCCGGCGCGATGGTCGCCTGCGGCTTCCTCCCGCTGCCGGGGCTCATCGCCTGCTTCGCGCTCTACCTGTCGCTGTCGTCGGTGACGCGCACATTCCTGAACTTCCAGTGGGACATCCTGCTGACCGAGACGGGCTTCATCGCGCTGTTCGTCGCGCCGATGCGGCTGCGGATGAGAGTGCCGTGCATCCCGGCGCCCCCGGCGACGGCGCTGTGGCTGGTGCGCTGGCTGCTCTTCCGGCTGATGTTCTCGTCGGGGGTGGTGAAGCTCGCGAGCGGCGATCCGACCTGGTGGAACCTGCGCGCGCTCGACGTGCACTACTTCACGCAGCCGCTCCCCACCTGGACCGCCTGGTTCGTGCACCAGCTGCCGGCCTGGTACCACACCTTCGAGTGCGGCGTGATGTTCTGCGTCGAGCTGATCGTGCCGTTCGGGCTGTTCGGGCCGCGCCAGGTGCGCCGCGCCGCCGCCCTCATCCTGCTCGGTTTCCAGGTCCTCATCGCGGCGACCGGCAACTATGCCTTCTTCAATTACCTGACGATGGCGCTCTGCATCGCGTCGCTCGACGACGGGATGTGGCCGGCTTTCCTGCGCCGCCGTCTTCCGGCGCCGACCGTGCCGACCTCACCGGCGGCGACCCTGGTGTCCTCGCTGGATCCGGGGGCGGGGGGACCGGACCCGGCGCTCGGCACACCGCCGGTGCCGGCGCGCACCTGGCCCCTCTGGCTCTCGGTGCCGGTGCTGACGCTGTTCGTCACCCTCGGGTGCGTGGCGATGACCGAGCGCTGGGACTTCAACGTGTGGTGGCCGCCGCCCTTCGAGAAGGCGTTCGCCGCGATCCGGCCGCTGCGCATCGTCAACGCCTACGGCCTGTTCGCGGTCATGACGACGACGCGCGCGGAGATCATCGTCGAGGGCAGCGACGACGGCCAGACCTGGTCAGCCTACGAGTTCAAGTGGAAGCCGGGAGACGTGAACGGCCGCCCGAGGTTCGTGGCGCCGCACCAGCCGCGGCTCGACTGGCAGATGTGGTTCGCGGCGCTCTCATCCTACCGGCAGCAGCCGTGGTTCGCAGCGTTCCTCGCCCGGCTGCTGCAGGGATCGCCCGACGTGCTGGCGCTGCTCGAGAAGAACCCGTTCCCGGATCACCCGCCGCGCTACATCCGCTCGATCGCTTACGACTACCGCTTCTCCGACTTCAAGACGCGCCGCGAGACCGGCGCCTGGTGGGTCCGCACGGAAGAAGGCCAGTACAGCCCGGTTCAGTCGTTGCGCGCCCCCTGACTCCCGGGTCCGCTCTGACCGGCGTGCCGCAGCCAGGCCCCGGCCAGCGTCAGCCACGGATCCGGCGCCGGCTGCGGGAACGGCCAGCCGGATTGGAGCCTCAGCGCCTCGCCGAGGACCGTCCTGTACCCCTGGATGTCCGTCTCCTGCGGGAAGAGCAGTCCCGGTCCCGTGTCCACGGGTTTCCAGTCCCACCAGGTGCTCACCGGGCCCGCGCCGCGCAGGAACGCCACGACCAGGTCCCCTGATCCCCAGGGCGGCGGCTCCGATCGGGCGCATCCCTGGCCGAAGCTCACCTCGACGAATTTCGAGCTGCTCAGGACCCAGGCCTCGTCGAGCTTCCAGATCTCCCGGATCTGCAGCTCGGCCACCAGGTGACCGGTCTCGCCCCGGCAAACCGGCGGCGGCGTCAGCCCTATCCAGAGGAGGCAGTCGGTGACCGCCTCGATGTCGGCGAGCACCACGAACTGGGCGCTCTCCATCAGATCCCAGAGAGCCGCCGGCGCGACCGAGGCAGGCCGCATGGCCGACGCCATCAGAGCGGCCACCGAGGCCGGCGGGGCCGGCGCGACGGGAGCGAGCGGCGCGACCGGTGCGGCCGGCACGACCGCGACTTGTCCTTTCGCCAGCACGGACACGAGTGCGGCGATCAGGAGCTCGATGAAGGGTTGTTTCAACTGCGGGCTGCGCTTCATGGCGGGGCCTCCGACTTCGCGCCCGCACCGGCGTGTGGACAGGAAGGTGCCCCGATTCGAAGACGATCGTCAGTGGGATGTGATGACGCGCGCGGTCCGAGCCTTGCGCCGATCGCGGGACGCGATCCGCGCCCGCGCGCTTCGGGTCAGAGGGTGCTCAGCGACCTTTCGGGGCGGCGTTGCCGGCGACCGGATCGATGGTCGCCGTGGAAGGGGGCTCGCCGCGCAGGCGCGCCGCGGTCTCCTCGACCCTGGCGAAGAACCGGAGGAAGTTCTCGCCGAGCACACCCTTCACCTCGGCGTCGGAGTGCCCGCGCCGCAGCAGCTCCTCGGTGAGCTTCGGCAGCATCGACACGTCGTCGAGCCCCTCGGGCGGATCCTGGATGCCGTCGAAATCGGTGCCGAGC
>DASYQE010000387.1:0-5761 GCA_036005805.1 Candidatus Polarisedimenticolia bacterium
AGCTCATCACCGCGAAATCCCGCGAGCCGGCCACCCAGCCGCCGCCGTGCATCGTCAGGATGGTCGGCGTCGGGCCTTTCGCATCCCCCGGCGTATAGACGTCCGCCATCAGGTCGATCCCGCTCGCCTGCCGGTAGACGACACCCGGATCGACGCCGACCTCGGCGCCCGCGTAATAGGTCCAGTCGTCGCCGGCCGGCGCGGACGGCGGAGCCGCGGGTTTCGCCGGCGCGGCAAGACCATTCGGAACGGCGAGCGCGACGATGGCGAGCGCGACGATGGCGATCCGGCCGGCAGGTGTTGCGTGGCGCATCGTGAGTCCCTCCCCGGCCGGCATCCTAGCGTAGGACGCCCCCGGGTGCCGGATGCCGCCAACCGGAGGGCATTTCGGCCGCGCCAATGGCACGACCGGTGTCGATGCCTCCCGGCTCCGCCGCAGGCCTGACCGTCAAGTGAAGTCAAGTCAACTGCTTGCGCGCTCCCGGCAGGCTGCGTGAGGGTCCGGCACGCTCCCTGCTTTGACGTGCCCCACGCAAACGGACCTCCATGGATCGATTGGGCCGTGGAGAAAGGAGACGAGTCATGCGCAGCGTACAGAAGATTCTCTCGGGTCTTTGCCTCGCCTTGATGGTGTCGGCTTCGATGCCATGCCGGGCGGAATCCGGACGCGGTCCGGGTTTGAATCTCAGGGACCTGCAAGCCCCGGCCGCTCTCGGGATCTCCCCGCCATTGAAGGCGCAGATGCAGACAACCGGGACGCCCGCCTCAGGACACATGTCGACGAAAAAGAAGACCTGGATCATCGTCGGCTCGGTGCTGGGCGCCATCGCCATCGGGGCGGCCGTCAGCAGTCATGGCGGCGGCGGGAGCAGCGGCGGCGGAGGCGGCTACTAGCCGAAGACGCTCGCGAAGAGCTTCAGCATCTCGGCCCAGGACTTCTTGTCGGCATCGGCGTCGTACGCCAGGGCGTCCATGCCCGCCTTTCCGGCGTCGGGATTGGTGAAGGCGTGCTTCGCGCCCGGGTAGGAGATGACCTGGTAATGCGCGCCGGCGGCGTCCATCTCCTTCTTGAAGGAGTCCAAAACCGAGGCCGTCACCATCGGATCATCGGCGCCGGTGAGCACCAGGATGCGCGGCTTGATCGTCCCTTTCGGGGCGGGGGTCGTCGGGTTCAGCGCACCGTGGAAGGTCACGACGGCGTCGAGATCGGCGCCGGAGCGGGCCATGTTCAGGACGACGCCGCCTCCAAAGCAGTAGCCGATGGCGGCGATTTTCTCCGGGTCGACGTGCGGATCCTTCTTGAGGAGGTCGAGCGCGGCGTTGAAGCGCGCCTGCAGCAGCGCCGGGTCCTTGGCCGCTTCCGTCATGAACGCCTGGGCGTCCTTGGGATGCGTCGGGTCGGCGACCTTCCCGCTCCCGTACATGTCGAGCGCGAACGCGACGTAGCCGGATTGCGCCAGGCGCTTCGCCTGGTTACGGGTGTTTTCGTTGAGCCCCCACCACTCGTGCACCACCAGGACCCCCGGACGCTTCCCCTTCGCCGCGTCGTTCCACGCGAGCATGCCGTGCAGCGGCGTGTCCCCCTGCTGGTAGTCGACCTCACGGGTCTTGACCTGCGCGCCCGCCGCGGCCGTCGCTGGAACCGCTGCGAGCCACGCCGCAGCCAAAACCACCGCCGCGGACAGGACCCACCCTCTGCGCATGCGCATGTTCGATCCTCCCGCGGGCAGCAAACCACACCCACGGAGCTCTGACAAGGCGGTTGCGGCCGGATCGCTCAGTCGCGGCCGTGCCCGCCCCAGGGGCCGGCGACGCGCTCGAGATCGCCCGGGAGCGACGGGGCGCCCCAGAGCAGCAGCACTCCGGAGACCAGCATCGCCCCCACCGCGAGGAGGATCCCGCCCTGCAGCGAGGAGGCGTCGGAGACCTTGCCGATGAGGTAAGGGGACGGAGCGTCCCCGAGGATGTGGATGATGACGATGTTCGCCGCGACCGCGGTGGACCGCAGGCGCGCCGGGCTGACGCTGACGATCACCGCGTTCAGGAGCCCGGTGTTCAGGAACAGGAAGAAGATGGCGGCCGCGAAGCAGGGAACGTAAACCGCCCTCGAGGTCGAGTGGATGGCGGCGAGCGCGAAGGGAATCCCGGCGATCACCCCCAGCCCCGACAGGAGGAGATACGCCTGCCGCGTCCACTTCATCATCAGGTCACCGGCGAATCCCCCCGCGAGCGTCCCCAGGAATCCCGGCACCGCGACCATCAGTCCGGTCAGGTGATTGGACTCGGCGAAGGGGAGTCCCTTGATCGTCTCCAGGTAGCGCGGCAGCCAGAAGGCCATGCCTCCGAGCGCGAACGTCAGGGCCGCGTAGCCCAGGTTGGTGAACAGGTACGAGCGGCTGCGGATCAGCTCGAGGTAGCCGCTGACCACCTGGCGGATCCTCTGCTGGTACGAGAAGTGGTGCGCCGCGTCCGCCCGCGGGGCCGCCGCTGCCGCCGGCCCCGTGTCCATACCGCCGCGCACAGGCTCGCGCAGCCGGAAGATCGGCAGCGCGAGCAGCAGGCCGGGCAACCCGACGAGCATGAAGCAGAAGCGCCAGCCGTGCGTCTCGCCGAGACTGCCCGCCACGATGTAGGCCAGCGCCGCGCCCGCCGGGATGGTCACGTAGAAGATGGCCATCACCCGCGCCCGTTGCCAGACCGGGAAGCAATCCGCGAGGAACGGCGGCGACAGGGTTCCGAACGAGGCCTCTCCGATGCCGACGAGCCCGCGCGACAGCAGCAGCACCAGGTAGGTCGGCGCCAGCACCGCTCCGACCGTGGCCAGGCTCCAGAGGATCGCGCCGAGCGCGAGAATGGCCCGGCGCGGATAGCGGTCCCCCAGGTACCCGAAGACGGGGGAGGTGACGAGGTAGACGAGGAAGAACAGGGTGCCGAACAGCCCGAACTGCGCGTCGGAGATCGTGAAGTCGTGCCGGATGAGCGAGCCGACCGAAGCGATGATGTACCGGTCGACGTAATCGAGCAGGTTGAGCGTGGTGAGCAGAACGAGGGGATACAGGGCGCCCCTGGAGATCCCACCCGGCGTTTTCGACGTCATGCCGCGGTCAGCTCTTCGCCTCGAGGTAGCTGAGGAACGCGCGCGTCAGCTCGCGCGTGAGCGCCTTGTCGTCCTTCGGCATCAGGCCCTTCCAGTTCACGGCCCGCGTGGGCAGCACCACCAGCTCCCACAGCGTGCTGACCACCATCATCAGGCCGAGCGACACGGCGAGGCGCGGCTGCGGGTGCCGGATGTCCCGGCGGCCGGCCAGGATGAGATCCACGACGCGCTCGAACGACCGGACCTCGAGCCGCGCGGCCTTCCTGACGAAGTCCGTGTCACGGCCGAGCGTGAAATGCCGCAGGGCGCGCAGCAGGGGAGCGTTCGCCCGGTAGGACACGACCATGCCTCGCACGATCTGCTCGGCGAACACCTCGAGCGGGATGGTCGCGGCCCTGGCGGGCGTCAGGCCGCCCTTGAGGCGCTCCTCCTGCCGCTCGAGAATCCCCATGATGGCCGCCTCGAGGAGCGCGTCCTTGTCCCGGAAGCGCCGGTACACCGCCCCGGGCGTGAGCCCGGCGTGCTCCGCGATGCGCGGCAGGGTCGTGCCCTCGACGCCGCGCTGGCCGAGGACTTCGGTGGCGGCCTTGAGGAGCCGGCGCAGCGATTCGCGGCTGCGCTCCTGTCGAGGTTCGAGGTCCTGCTTTTTCCGGCGCACCCGCTCCTTATACCAGCATTCGCCGCCCGTCCCCGCCCGCGGAATCCCCCTTGACAGCCGGATAATGTAAATGTAAATTCACATTCTCATCCTGAAGAGGAGGAGCCCATGGCCGTCGCTGAAGCGTCGCCCGCGTGTGCCGGTCCGGCCGCCCGCCCGGCGGCCGCCGTCCATCCCCTGCGCAACCGCCCGTTCGTCCGCTGGTGGATCGGCGCGACGGTCTCCCTGCTCGGCGACCAGTTCTACGTCGTGGCGCTGCCCTGGGTGGTGCTGCAGCGCACCGGCTCGGCGGTGGCCATGGGGACGGTGGCGATGTGCGCCGGGATCCCGCGCGCCGCGCTCATGCTGATGGGAGGCGCCGTCACCGACTTCGTCTCCCCCCGGAAGGTGCTCCTGGCCACGGCGTCGGCGCGGGCCGTGCTCGTGGCGGCCATCGGTCTCCTGCTCCGGCTGCAGGCGCTCGAGCTGTGGCACGTCTACCTGCTCGCCTCGGCGTTCGGCGTCGCGGACGCCTTCGCGATGCCCGCCGCCGGACCCTGGATGCGCTCGCTGGTCGAGCCTCAGCAGCTCCCGGCGGCCAACTCGGTCTGGCAGAGCAGCGCGCTTCTGGCCGGCGTCGTCGGCCCGGCCCCCGCGGGCGTGATCACCAAGGCGCTCGGCGCGGCGTGGGCCTTCTTCCTGGATGCCTTCAGCTTTCTCTTCGTCATCGCGGCCCTGTGGTCCGTCCCCGATCCGGCTCCGGCCCCGGCCCCGGCGCAGGGGAGGCCGAGCGTCTGGAGCTCGATCCGCGCCGGGCTCGCCTACGTCATGAAGGACGTGCCGCTGCGCTCGCTCATGCTCCTGGCCGCCGCGATGAACTTCTGCCTCTCGGGGCCGCTGAGCATCGGCCTGGCCTATGTCGCCAAGAACCGGTTCTCCACGCCGACGGCGTTCGGCGGGTGGATCGCCTGCGTGGCCACCGGCACCCTGATCGGCATGCTGCTGGCCGGCGTCCACAAGTCGCGGCGCCGCGGGATCCTGCTCGTGGGCACGGGAGCGATCCTCGGCGTGGCGATGGCCGGCCTGGGACTGGTGGCCGGCTTCTGGCCCGTCGCCGCCGTGCTGGTCGTCATGGGAGGTCTCAGCGGCTTCATCAACGTGCAGCTCCAGGCGTGGCTTCAGTTGAGAGTCGACCGGTCGGTCCTGGGACGCGTCAGCAGCGTCCTCATGCTGTCGTCGTTCGGGCTGATGCCCGTCTCGATGGCGGTGGCCGGCGTCGCGGTGGAATGGAGCGCCGCGTGGATGTTCGCGATCGGCGGCGCGGCGGTCAGCCTCGTCGCGACGTTCGGCGCTCTGCAGCGCGGCGTGCGCGACATCGAGTGAGGGATTCCCTCGCTCTGCAGGGGTTCGTCGGGGCCGACGGGGCGGCCTAGGATCGGAGCGCGAAGGAGGACCCGATGCTGGAAAAGGCTCCGATGTATGCGTACATCCCGGCGAAGGACCTGGCGCGGGCGCGCCGGTTCTACGAGGGGACGCTGGGCTTCAAGGTGAAGCAGGTCACCGCAGGCGGTGTGGTGTACGAGTTCGGCCGGGGCACCGCGTGCTTCCTGTATCCGACGCCGAACGCGGGGACGTCCCGGGCCAGCCAGGCGTTCTGGGACGTCGAGGACATCGAAAAGGAAGTCGCGGACCTGAAGGCCCGCGGCGTGACCTTCGAGAAGTACGACATGCCCGGCACCGACGAGAAAGGCATCATGACCGCCGGCGGCGCCAAGGCGGCCTGGTTCAAGGACACGGAAGGCAACATCATGGCGGTGGTCCAGACCCTTTGACGGGCGCGGCGCCCCAGACGGCGATCGAGCCGACCACCAGCACCCACGACGGGAAGAACGCCAGGCCGGGAATCGCCTCCGCGATCAGCCCCGGCAGGATCAGCCACTGCCGGCCGAGGATCAGGAACAGGATTCCCGCCGTCAGGAGGTCGAGCCCCCACTGCAGCGGCAGGACGATCTCCATCCCGGCGGAGA
>DASYQE010000388.1:0-6892 GCA_036005805.1 Candidatus Polarisedimenticolia bacterium
TGCCGCTCTTGCGCACGCTGCCTTCGACCACCTTCTCGACGTTCAGGCGCTCGCCGATCTCGCGGATGTCGTGCTTGCTGCCCTTGAACTGGAAGGCCGAGGTGCGCGACGCCACGCGCAGGTTCTTGATCCGCCCCAGCCCGTTGATCAGCTCCTCGGCGATCCCCTCGCAGAAGTACTCCTGCTCGGGGTCGGGGCTCATGTTGGCGAACGGCAGCACGGCGATCGAGTTGACGTTGACGCGCTCGGAGTCGGAGATCTCCTCCTTCAGCTCCTTCAGGTCGATGGCGAGATCGCGCGCCGTCTGGTAGCGCTCGTTCGGGTCCTTGTTGAGGCAGCGCCGGACGATGCGCCCGAGATGGTTCGGCAGCGACACGTTGATCTCGTTCACCGAGTGGGGCGTGTCGCGCAGGATCGACGAGATGGTCTCGGCCGAGGTGCCGCCGTGGAACGGCCGGCGGCCGGTCAGCATCTGGTAATAGATGACGCCGAGCGAGAACAGGTCCGAGCGGTGATCCACCGCCCGCCCCTGCAGCTGCTCCGGCGACATGTAGGGCACCGTGCCGACGATGGTCCCCTCGCGGGTCAGCCCCTGGGTCTTGATGTCGGAGAGGTTGTCGGGGCGGTCCGGCTCCTGGAGCTTGGCCAGGCCGAAGTCGAGCACCTTCACCCGGCCGTCGTCCGACACCATGACGTTGGCCGGCTTGAGGTCGCGATGGACGACCCCTTTCTCGTGGGCCGCCGCGAGCGCGTCGGCCAGGGGCCGGGCGACCTCCATGAACCCCTTGAACGACATCCCGCCGGGGGTGATGCGCACGTCGAGCGCCTGGCCGATGACGCGCTCCATGGTCAGGAAGCGGACCCCGTCCGCCTCCTCGACCGAGAACAGGGTGACGATGTTGGGGTGGTTGAGGGTGGCAACCGTCTTCGCCTCGCGCTCGAAACGCTGCAGGCGCTGCGGGTTGGCCGCCATGTCCGGGGGCAGCACCTTGAGGGCCACCTCCCGGTCGAGCTTCAGGTCGCGGGCGAGGTAGACGTCCCCCATCCCGCCCGAGCCCAGCTTCCCTTCGATCTTGTAGTGCCCGATGGTCCTGCCGACCAGTGACATGGATGCCGCATTCTAATGCAGCGAGAGGTCGGGCTTGACGCTGAACGAGCAGGTCCCCGTCGATCCTGAAGGGTCCTTGAAGGTGTAGCCGATGGTGATGGTCTCCCCGGCGCCGGCCGAGGTGACCATCTTCGAGTCCCAGACGAGCGACATCTGGACGCACGACGAGCCGCTGCAGCCCGACCCGACGCCGTTGAGGAGCATCAGCGGGAACGAGGTGAAGTCGGCGAGCAGGTTCCCGAGCGCATCGAGGAGGCCCCCCAGGAGGCCATAGGACTTGACGATGGTTCCCGTCGGCCATTCGATCTGCACCAGGCGGTGCGGGCCGAGGGTCGAGGTCCAGGACGCGGTGATCGCCGTGATCTGCAGGTCGCGGCCGCTGCTGTTCTGGACGTCCCAGGTCAGGCGGGTGTTCTGGTCCGACGGCTTGCCGCTCGTCGGCGAGAGGTCCGGATTGTCCGGGGTGATCTGGCAGGAGAGGTTGGCGGTCGCCTCGAACGTGGTGGCGAGGGTCTGGATGCAGCCCGCGGCATTCTCCACCTCCCAGGAGATCTGGTACTTGCCCTGCCCCGAAATCCTCGTGTCCCAGTCGCGGAACCGGAAGGGGAAGGCGTTCGAGGTCTCGTCGTAGACGTCAACGCCCGCGACGGCCGGGTTCTGGATGCGCACCCGCGCCCGCGCGTAGGTGTCCGAGCCGATGACGCCCAGGCTGATCCGCACCACGCCGCCGTTGGCATCCCCGTCGCCGGGGGAGACCACGAGGCTGCCGTTGAAGTCGCAGGAGACCTCGACCGGCGTCGGTTTGGGGCTCTCGTTGCCGCACAGGTCGGCGGCGGTGACGAGGTAGTAGAGCGACTGGCCGTCCTCGACGGCCTTCTGGTCCTGCGTGCTGAGCGTGTCGGCGTACGAAGGAGTCGAGGCCGTGCCGCGCAGCGAAAACGCGCCGGGGGACAGCGAGGCCGGCGAGGTGCCGCGCGGCATGGCCATGCGGTAGACGCGGTACAGGTCGATGTTCACCCGCGAGCCGTCGGTCTTGGTGGTCACCACGTTCCAGGACAGGTTCACGCTTCCGGGCGAGGTCCGCTTGCCGGAGAGTCCCGTCGGCGTCGCCGGCGGGATGTTGGTCTGCGCCAGCCCGGTCGCGGAGAGGCTCGCCGTCCCCGCGACGTCGCAGGTGTCCACCGCCTTGAGCTTGTAGTAGTAGGTCTGGCAGTTGGCGACGAGCGTGTCGGTCCAGGTCAGCACGCCGTTGCCCAGCGCCGTCGCCCCGGCGACGAGGTTCACCGCGTCGTCCGGCGTGAAGGTCGCGGTGGTGTCACGGTACAGCTTGTACCCGGCGCCGTCGCGCAGCACGGTGTGGGCGTTGACGAAATCCGGGTCGTTGGCGACGTCGTTGGCGTTGTTCTTCGTCTCGTCCCAGGTCAGGGTCACTTGGCTGTCGAGCGCCGCGAGGTTCCCGGACCCTGTGGCGGCGAGATTCTGCGGCGTCCCCGGCGTCGAGGTCTCGGCGACGGCGGCGCACACCGGTGTGCCGGGGGCCCAGCCGCTCTGGTTGCCGACCAGGTCGCGGGCCCGCGCCTGGAAGCAGTAGGTCGTCCCGACGTTCATCCCGGCGACGAAGCCGTGGCCGTCGTAGTCGACGACGCCGAACTCGGAGTGGGGATAGGTCACGGCGCTGGTGGTGAAGGCGGAGGGATTGCCGTTCGGCCAGAACTTGACGTCGTAGGCCGTGACGCCGGAGGCGGCCGACGGCGTGTCCCACTTCACCAGCATTCCCTTGCAGTGCCCGGGGACCAGCTCCAGGTTCGCCGGCGGGGGGGGCGGGGTGACGTCCACGTCGCGCACGCCGACGCGTCCGAGGTTCTCGGGGTTCACGTCGCTCGACAGGTCGAACTTGCGGAAGTGAGTCGTCGCCGAGGCGTCGCCGGCATCGACGTAGTCCGGGTCCTCGTCCGGCGTCATCCCGACCACGCTGACGCTGATGCGGCGGATGCGCGCGCGCGTCAGGATCGCCGCGTCGTCGCCGCCGATGTCGTCGCCGGGGTTGGCCGGCGTGCCGGGACCGATGGCGGGCCCCGCGTCGGGGAAATAGCGGAACGTCATGCTGCGGATGTTCTCGGCGATCGGCTCGTACACGAACTGGCTCGCGGCCTGAGGCGAAGAGGGGAAAGCGCCGGTCACGTCCTTGAGCGTGACGCGATAGAGGGTGTAAGGAGGATCGTCCTGCACCAGCGCGACCGACGGGAGGGTGATCGTCTTCACCGTCTTGATGCGCGGGCGGTCGGGGTCGAGCCGCAGCGTCAGGGAGGCCGGCCCGACGGGGCCCGGCTTCGCCAGGACGTACGTGACCACCTCGTCGTTGCCGGTCGAGACGACGTTGTAGACCGCGCCGGCGAGCGCGATTTCGGGCGTCGATCGCAGCACCGGGTTCTCGAAGTCGAAGTCGCCCCGGATGGTCACCGCGGTGTCCCAGGCCCCCTCCACCTGCTCGTCGACGCGGCTGGCGTCGCCGTCCGGGTTGGTGTTGAAGCCGGCCAGGCGCAGGTCGCCGAGCATGCGATCGAAGGCCACGCGCGTCGACTGCTGCTGCTCGCTGAAGTTCTCGCCGGACTTGTAGGAGCGCTGCGCTCCGCTGAAGAACACGAAGGCGACGGCCGCGACGATGGCGAAGATCGCCGAGGCCACCAGCATCTCGGCGAGGCTGAAGCCTGCCTCGTTGCGGAACCGACGATCAAGAGGTTGGGGCGCCACGCCCCTGAAGAAAAGCAAGGGGGGTGCCCGCTTTCCTGACACCCTGGTGATCGCCGAAGCGCCGGGATCGACGCGACTTGCGCGCGCGATGCCGGTTTCGTCACCGCCGCCTTGAGCGGAACTCCGACAGAAGTGGTGTCGAGAATCGCGACGCGGTGGCTCCTAGGACGACGGGTGGGCGACGACCCGGTAGACGTGGCCGGGGAAGGCGGGGAGGAAGGTGAAGAGGACCGGCTTGTAGTAGAGCCTCAGGGTGCTGGCCGGTCCCTTCCACCCGTCGCGGGTCTCGATGCGCGCCTGCAGCTGGTTTTCCCCCGGGTGCAGCATCCACTTCACCGTGTCGGCGGGGGAAGGCACCCAGTCGGTGCTCGCCTCGGAGCGGACCTGGAAGCGCGCGAAGGTCGGGCTGTTCTGGCGCAGGAGGGCGACCTTCAGGATCTGCTTGCGGACCCGCGAGTTCGCCAGCAGGAGGATCGTCTGGTTCATGGCATAGCGGAAGTCGTCGTCCTCGGTCGTCTCCGGGCGCTCCGAGTTGCGCTCGCCCGCTTCGCCCGATCGCCAGGCCAGGAACTCCGATTCGACCACGAGCTGGTCGCGCCCCACCTTCGGATAGGTGCGGTAGTCGTCGGCGTGCGTCAGCATCTTCCAGGTCCCGTTGATGCGGACCTCGACCGGCTCGGTGAGCTGGTTGGCGGAGGTGTCGATGGACATCAGCCGGTAGTGCTCGAGGTCGGCGAGCGCGATCGGCCGGCGCCGGCCCCTGGAGTCGACCTGCTCGATGCCGGTCACGTCCTTCGTCCAGAAGGCGCGGTACAGGCCGCGGCCGCGCATCGGCACGTGGTCCTTTTCGTAGTGCAGGTCGTACATCGGGTCCATGAGGACCCAGCGGTCGAAATCGTCCGACCAGATGGCGACGACGAAGTGGCCCGCGAGGTCGACGTAGCGCGCGTGGATCCCCATCGCCTGGCACGCCTGCAGGAAGACGATGGCGTACTGGGCGCAGAAGCCGCGGTTGCCGTGCTGGCGCGCGAGGTCGAGGACCTCCACCGCGTCCCAGGGAGGGTAGTAGAAATCGCCCCCCGTCTCCCATTGGCTGCGGACCCAGGAACGGAGACGCAGGGCCGCCTCGAACTGACGTGGCGTCCCGGCCACCACCTCGTCCAGCTTCTCGCGCGTCCTCAGGAGCTGCAGGCGCGGATGGCGGAAGTCCTCCTCCTCGAGCACGTAGGAGGTGGTCATGATCTCGCCGTTCTCCTCGGCGGTGACCAGGACGATCTCCGACTGCGCCACCCAGAGCAGGAGCCCGGCCAGCAGCAGGCCCGCGGCGAGCCGGAACGCCCGTCGCCGCGTCACGGGCGGATCGCGCCGCGATCCGCGGGTCGGCGGACTCAGGCCATGGGAGAGGAGGGGAGACCCCGCTTCGGCATGCGCGCACAGCTGGCGCGAAAAAGGGTCACCCCGTCATTCTGGTGCCCGGCCGCTCCTGGCGCAAGGGGTCCAGCGTGCCCCCGAGAATGTGGATTCCCGGCAGACCGGAAGAAGCGGCTCGAACCCGCGCCGGAACCGGCCTAAAAGGCCAGCTTCAACTGGTGCCGGGAGTTGTTCTTGTAGAGAGGAGAGGTCCAGAGGCGCCGGTAGAGGTGCGCCCAGAGGGGAGGGGTCGCTGTGCGGGCGGGGAACAGGCGCCGCGAGAAGACCCGGGACCAGGGCCAGCGCTCGCCGGTCAGGCCGAGGTGCATGGCGGGGGTGCCGCTTTGGGAGACCCGCTCGCTTCTCTTCTTGACGAAGTTGCGCCACACGGCGGTCAGGAACATCTGCTCCATGACCGCGTTCAGGCGCCGGCCGAAGGCGATCGTCTCGCGCCGCTGGTGCGCCAGCGAGTGCCGCAGGATCCTGTGCAGCAGGTCCACCGGGAACATCCGCTCGTCGCGGACCCGGGCCGCTTCGCTGCGCGGTGATCCCTTCGGACCGCGCTCCGGGTTCGGATGGCGCTCGAGGATGATCTTGCGGTCGAACTTCGGGTCACGCACGGCACGGTCATAGGCCTTGTGACCGTCTCCGATGATGGTGATGGTCGTTCCCGGCAACGTCACGTCCCGTAAGCGGTCGAAGACCCTCCGGCTCGAGCCGACATAACCGCCGTACCGCTGCCATCGTGGCCGGAGCTCCAGGCGACAGCGCTGCGCGGGGCTGATGTGCCCGGTGCGGCCGTGCGGCGCCGGGTCGAGGTCATACACGAACCAGGACTTCGAGCCGACGAGAGTGCCGACGCCGAACTGGTAGTCCTGGGTGAATTCGAACGTCTCGAAATGGTCGAACACGAACGCCTCGTGCACCAGGCCGTTAAGCTCGCCGCGCGCCAGCGCCATCATGAGGATGGCGTGTCTGCCGAGGCGCGCCGCATTGCGGGTGACCGTCGACGGCGCGCACCCGAGTGTTCTGGCGATCTGCCGGTGCGCCGAGCCGCCGACGAGTCCCGCCGCAATCGGGATGAGCAACTCCGGCCGCTTGCTGTAATACGACAGGGCGTATGTCTGCCGTGAGAAGGAAGAGCCGCACCTGAGACAGCGGAACCTCGGGATGCGCCGGCGGCGGCGGGTGCTGTAGAAGCCATGCCGCTCGAAACGGAACCCCGGCGTCAGGCGGAGGTGCTCGGGACAACCTCTTCGGGGGCAGAAAGCGGGTTGAAACCCCGACAGGTGCTCAACCGGCGTCCCGGGCCAGTGCATGCGCGGCCCGGAGACCAAGACTCATGCCGGCCGGAATCGGGGATTTCCGGAGGAAACAGGGCGCGCGCCTGAAAGCCGCGGTCACCGGCGGACGAACTGCGTTCACTCGCTTCCGGCGACGTTCCCCACACTTTCGCGTTCACGTTGGGCTTGATGGGTTCGGGGAAAGGGTCTACGCTCTGGCCCATCTCAGGTCGGCTCACGCGCATGGACAATCCGGGGGAGATCACCGAGCGGCTCGTCGCGCTGCGCGACGGGGACAAAGAGGCGCTGAACCACCTGGTGCCTCTCGTCTATGACCGGC
>DASYQE010000389.1:0-10883 GCA_036005805.1 Candidatus Polarisedimenticolia bacterium
GATGGTGATGCCGGGGGACAACGTCAGCCTCGCGGTGGAGCTGATCACCCCGATCGCCATGGACAAGGGGCTGCGCTTCGCCATCCGCGAAGGCGGCCGCACCGTCGGCGCCGGCACCGTCACCGAGATCCAGGCTTAACGAAGGAAGGGTCGGAGAGAAATGCTCAACGAGAAGATTCGCATCAGCCTGAAAGCGTACGATCACCGGGTCCTCGACCAGTCGACGACCGAGATCGTCGCCACGGCCAAGCGCACGGGGGCCCGGGTGGCCGGGCCGATCCCGCTCCCGACCCGCATCAACAAGTACACCGTCAACCGCTCGCCGCACGTGGACAAGAAGTCGCGCGAGCAGTTCGAGGTGCGCACCCACAAGCGGCTCCTCGACATCCTCGACCCGACCTCGCAGACGGTGGACGCGCTGATGAAGCTCGACCTGCCGGCGGGCGTCGAGGTCGAGATCAAGGCGTTCGAGAAGGAACGGCGCTGAGGACGACATGGTCGAAGGACTGATCGGCCGGAAGATTGCGATGACCCAGGTCTTCGACGACGAAGGCCGCGTGGTGCCCTGCACCGTGCTGCGCGTCGGCCCGTGCGTGATCGTGCAGCGCCGCGAGAAGGGCCGGGACGGCTACGAGGCCGTGCAGCTCGGCCTCGTCGAGCAGGTGAAGGTCAAGAAGACCGGCCGTGCGATGAAGGGGCATTTCGACAAGGCGAACGTCGCGCCGGTCCGCACCCTGAAGGAGTTCCGCGTCCTCCCCGGCGGCGACGCCCCGGAGGTCGGCGGCAAGGTGCTCGTGACCCAGTTCAAGGTCGCCGACAAGGTGGACATCGTCGGGGTCTCGAAGGGGAAGGGGTTCCAGGGCGTCATGAAGCGGCACCACTTCCGCGGCGGCGCGGCGAGCCACGGCTCGATGTTCCACCGCGCCCCCGGCTCGGTCGGCTCCTCGGCCTATCCGTCGCGCACCTTCCGCGGCATGCGGATGGGCGGGCGGATGGGCGGAGACCAGGTGACCGTGAAGAACCTGTCGATCGTCCGGGTGGACGAGGAGCACAACCTGCTCATCGTGCGCGGCGCGGTGCCGGGTCCCGGCAACGCGCTCCTGACCGTGCGCAAGGCGCGCGCCCCGATCCGCATCGTCAAGGTCCAGGAGAAGACCAAGTCGGTCGATCCGCTGAAGGCCGCGAAGGCCGCCGCAAAGAAGAAGTGAGGGGAGCGAACCGATGCGCATCGCGGTGAAGAGCCTGAAGGCCGGCAAGGAGAAGGAGATCACCCTTCCCGACGCCGTCTACGGGGCGCCGGTCAACACCCACCTCGTGCACGAGGCCGTGGTCGCCTACCAGGCGGGGGGCCGGGCCGGCACGCACGCCACCAAGACGCGCTCGGAGGTGAGCGGCGGCGGCAAGAAGCCCTGGAAGCAGAAGAAGACCGGTCGCGCCCGCGCCTCGTCGATCCGCTCGCCGATCTGGAAGGGCGGCGGCACGGTGCATGGCCCCAAGCCGCGCGACTATGCCCAGGCCCTGCCGCCGCGCAAGCGGCAGGGGGCGCTGCGCTCCATTCTGTCCGCCAAGGTGCGCGACGGCAGGCTGGTCGTGGTCGACTCGCTCGCGCTCGAGGCCGTGAAGGCGAAAGACCTGGTCGCCGCCGTGCGCGGCCTGGGCGTCGGTGGCTCGGCCCTGCTCGTGGACGAGCCGGTCGATCGGCGTCTCGAGCTGTCGGCGCGCAACGTCGCGCACCTGCATTCGTCGCGGAGCACGGCGATCAACGCCTTCGACCTGCTGCGTTACGAGACCGTGGTGCTGACCGAGGCCGCCGCGGCGCGTCTCGCGGAGGTGCTGGAGCCATGAGCCACCGTCCCCAGGACGTGCTGATCGGCCCGCTGATCACCGAGAAGACCCAGATCCTGAAGGAGGGCGGCAACGTCCTCGCCTTCAAGGTGGAGCGCGGCGCGAACAAGGTCGAGGTCAGGAAGGCGGTCGAGGCCCTCTTCAAGGTGAAGGTGGCGTCGGTGCGCACCGAGAACGTGCACGGCAAGGTGAAGCGCGTCGGGCGCTTCGCCGGGAAGCGCCCGGACTGGAAGAAGGCGTACGTGACGCTCAAGCCGGGCGAGAAGTCGATCGAATACTTCGAGGTCGTGTAGGAACGCCATGGCCATCAAGAACAGCAATCCGACGTCCCCGTCGCGCCGCTACTACTCGACGATCGTCTTCGACGATCTGAGCAAGGTTCGGCCGCTCAAGAGCCTGAGCGTCGGCAAGCGTCGCACGGGCGGGCGCAACAACATCGGCCGCATCGCGGTGCGCCACAAGGGAGGCGGACACCGCCGCCTGCTGCGCACCATCGACTTCCGCCGCGACAAGGCGGGGATTCCGGGGAAGGTCGCGACCATCGAGTACGACCCGAACCGCTCGGCCCGCATCGCCCTCGTGCACTACTCCGACGGCGACAAGCGCTACATCCTGGCCCCGCTCGGGCTGCACGTCGGGCAGACGGTCGTGGCCTCCGCCGAGGCGGACATCCTGCCGGGCAACGTGCTGCCGCTCAAGGCGATCCCGCTGGGCACGGGCATCCACAACGTCGAGCTGAAGCCGGGGCGCGGCGGCCAGATGGTGCGCAGCGCCGGCAGCGTGGCCCAGCTCATGGCGCGCGACGCGGGCTGGGCGCAGGTGAAGCTGCCCTCCGGGGAGATCCGCCGGGTGCTCGAGACCTGCCAGGCGACCATCGGCCAGGTCGGCAACCTCGACCACGAGAACGTCTCGATCGGCAAGGCGGGACGCCGCCGCTGGCGCGGGATCCGGCCGACGGTGCGCGGCGTCGCCATGAACCCGATCGACCACCCGCTCGGAGGCGGCGAAGGCAAGACCTCCGGCGGGCGCCATCCGTGCACGCCGTGGGGCGTGCGCGAGCGCAAGACGCGCAACAACAAGCGGACGGACAAGTACATCGTCCGCCGCCGGAAGTAGGGAGACGGGCCCATGGCACGCAGCATCAAGAAGGGGGCGTTCGTCGATCCGGTGCTGAAGCGCCGCATCGAGGAGATGAACCGCCGCAACGAGAAGCGGGTCATGAAGACCTGGTCGCGGCGGAGCACGATCGTCCCCGAGATGGTCGGGCACACGATCGCCGTGCACAACGGCAAGAAGTTCATCCCGGTGTACGTGTCGGAGAACATGGTCGGGCACAAGCTCGGCGAGTTCGCCGCCACGCGCACCTTCCGCGGACACTCGCGCGCCGACTCGGCCGCGGCGGCCCCGGCAGGGGCGGGACCGATGCCGACCGGACCGTCGGCGGCCGTGGTCGCTCCCCCGAAGTAGGCGGAGAGAGACGATGCTTCCAGCAGGACTGGTGGGTCACGCACGGCTGCGGTACCTCGGCACCTCGGCGCAGAAGGCGCGCCTGGTCGTCGACATGATCCGCGGGCGCCACGTCGAGGAGGCGATGGGCACGCTGCGCTTCACGCCGAAGGCGGTGGCGCGCGAGATTCTCAAGGTGCTCGACTCGGCGGTGGCGAACGCGCGCGTCCGGAAGCCCGAGGTGGACGTGGACCGGCTGGTCGTGACGACCGCGTTCGTGGACGGCGGCCCGTCGCTGAAGCGCATCCGGCCGGCCCCGATGGGGCGGGCGTTCCGGGTGCAGAAGCGCATGTGCCACGTGACGCTGGGCCTGAGCGAGACCGGCCACGGCCGCGCGGCCCGCACGGCGCGCCCCGCCGCGCAGGCGCAGGGACAGGATGCGGTCCCGGCCGGCAAGGAACACGCAGCGGCGCCGGCGCGCACGCCGCGCAAGTCGAAGGCGGCGCACGCCCGGCCGTCAGGGAAGGAATCGGCGGGCGGCAGCCGCCCGGACAGGAGTAAGGCCCGCATGCCCGGGTCGGGCAGCAAGCGAGGAGGGGGCGGCTAACCGCCCCCCGAGGAGCGTTCGTGGGTCAGAAGGTTCATCCGTTCGGATTCCGGCTCGGGTACAACCGCACCTGGCAGTCGCGGTGGTACGCCGAGAAGAATTACGCCAGCATGCTGCACGAGGATCTCGACCTGCGCGGCGTGCTCAAGAAGCGCCTGTCGCACGCCGGCATGGCCCGCGTGGACATCGAGCGCGCCGCCAACAAGCTCAAGATCACCATCCACACCTCGCGTCCCGGCATCATCATCGGCCGCAAGGGGGCGGAGGTGGACAAGCTGCGCGACGACCTGCAGAAGAGGACCGGGCGCGAGATCTTCATCAACATCATGGAGATCCACAAACCCGAGCTCGAGGCGCAGCTGGTGGCGGAGTCGGTCGGGCTGCAGATCGAGCGGCGCGTGGCCTTCCGCCGCGCCATGAAGAAGGCGATCGAGTCGGCGGTGCGCTTCGGCGCGAAGGGCGTGAAGCTGCGCTGCTCGGGCCGCCTCGGCGGATCGGAAATCGCCCGCTCGGAGTGGTACCTCGACGGGCAGCTGCCGCTGCACACGCTGCGGGCGGACATCGACTTCGGCTTCGCCGAGGCCCGCACGACCTACGGGCAGATCGGCGTGAAGTGCTGGATCTACAAGGGTGAGCTCAAGGGACTGACCCGGCCGCAGGATCGCCTCGGCCTGGCGCAGATTTAAGGGTTAGGGAAATCGACCGATGTTGATGCCGAAGAAGGTCAAATACCGGAAGCAGCAGCGCGGGCGGCGTCGCGGCAAGGCCTGGCGCGGCGGCACCATCGCCTTCGGCCGTTACGGCCTGAAGGCGACCGAGGCCGGCTGGCTGACCGACAAGCAGATCGAGGCGGCGCGCGTGGCCATCACCCGCTTCATCAAGCGCGGCGGCAAGGTCTGGACGCGCGTCTTCCCGGACAAGCCGATCACCAAGAAGCCGGCCGAGACCCGCATGGGCAAGGGGAAGGGTCCGCCGGAGGGCTGGGTGGCGGTGATCAAGCCCGGGCGCGTGCTGTACGAGATGGAAGGAGTGACCCTCCCCGAGGCGCGCGAGGCGCTGCGGCTCGCGTCGCACAAGATCGGCATCCGCACGGTGTTCTGCGAGCGGGGGATCTGACATGCCGCAGGTGAAGGCCCGGGTCCTCCGGGATCGGACGGTGGATGAGCTCCGGCAGCAGGAAGGCACGCTGCGGGAGCAGATTTTCAAGCTGCGCTTCCAGAAGGCGACCGGCCAGGCGGAGAACCCGCAGCGGATCGCCCTGGCGCGCAAGGAACTGGCCCGGGTGCTGACCATCCTGCGCGAGAAGGAAGGCGCGGACGGCGGCGGGGCCGGCGCGTGAGCGCGGAGACGAAAGCGATGGATCAGGCGGCCCAGGCCGGACAGACGCAGGAGCGCGAACCGCGCCGACGGCAGCAGAAGGTCGGCGTCGTGGTGAGCGCGAAGATGCAGAAGACCGTGGTGGTCGAGGTGGAGCGCCTGGTGATGCACCCGCTCTACCAGAAGTACCTGCGCCGGCGGTCCCGTTTCATGGCGCACGACGAGAAGGGGGAGTGCCGCGCGGGAGACCGGGTGTCGATCAAGGAGACCCGGCCGATGTCGCGGCACAAGCGGTGGATCGTGCAGTCGATCGTGGAGCGCGCCGGGGCCCGGTAGGCCGGACCCCCGCACCGAAGAAAGCGAGAGAGGAGCAGCCAGATGATCCAGATGCGCACCATCCTCGAGGTCGCCGACAACTCCGGCGCCAAGAGGATCTCGTGCATCCACACGCGCGGCCGGTCGATCAACTTCTACGCGGGGATTGGTGACGTCATCACCGCCAACGTGAAGGAAGCGATTCCGGACGGCACGGTGAAGAAGGGGCAGGTGGTGAAGGCCGTGGTCGTGCGGATGAACAAGACGCACCGGCGCCGCGACGGCACCTACATCCGCTTCGACACCAACGCCGCCGTGCTGATCAACGACGCGGGAGAGCCGATCGGAACGCGCATCTTCGGGCCGGTGGCCCGCGAGCTGCGGGAGAAGAACTTCATGAAGATCGTGTCGCTCGCCCCGGAGGTGCTGTGATGGCGTCGCCCCGCGCCGTGCACGTCCGCCGGAACGACCAGGTGGTGGTCCTCGCCGGCAAGGACAAGGGCCGGACGGCCCGCGTCCTGCGCGTCTTCCCGTCCGAGGGACGGGCGATCGTCGAGGGCGTGAATTTCCACAAGAAGCACACGCGGCCGAACCCCCAGCGCAACATCAAGGGCGGGATCCTCGAGCGCGAGACGCCCATCCACACCAGCAACCTCATGGTGATCTGCGGCGAGTGCAAGAAGCCGGCGCGGGTCGGGCACCAGACGCTCGAGGACGGTCGCAAGCTGCGCACCTGCCGCCGCTGCAGCGGGTCGCTTGATAAGTAAGGCAAGTCGAGAGAACGGAGAACGGAGCGAGATGGCCCAGACGAGCGCACCCCCGGCGGTTCCGGCCCCCGTGCCGCGGCTGAAGACCGCCTACAAGGACACGATCGCGCGCCAGATCCAGGAGCGCCACGGCTACCCGAACGTCATGGCGGTGCCGCGCCTCCGGAAGATCGTCATCAACATGGGCGTGGGCGAGGCGAGCCAGAACATCAAGCTGCTTGACGCCGCCGCCGACCAGCTCGGGGCGATCGCGGGGCAGAAGGCGGTCATCCGCCGCTCCCGCAAGTCGATCGCGAACTTCAAGATCCGCAAGGGCATGCCGATCGGCTGCACCGTGACGCTGCGGGGCGACCGGATGTGGGAGTTCTTCGACCGCCTGGTGTCGATCGCGCTGCCGCGCGTGCGCGACTTCCGCGGTCTGCCGACCAAGTCGTTCGACGGTCGTGGCAACTACACCATCGGCCTGAAGGACCAGCTGGTGTTCCTGGAGATCAACTACGCCAAGGTGGACAAGGCGCGCGGCATGAACGTGACCATCGTGACGACGGCGAAGACCGACGAGGAGGCGCGCAACCTGCTCGCCGCGCTCGGGCTGCCGTTCCGCCGCGACGGCGCGGCCTGACGCACGGGGAAGGACGAGGGAGAACGACGATGGCGACCAAGGCGTGGAAGGCGGCGGTGAGGAGAACCCCGAAGTTCGCGATCCGCCACCGCAACCGGTGCAAGCGGTGCGGCCGGCCGCGCTCCTACATGCGCCGGTTCCAGATGTGCCGCATCTGCTTCCGCAACCTGTCGCTCCAGGGGCTCATCCCCGGAGTAACGAAGTCGAGCTGGTGACAACCGGCCGGGCCCAGTCGGCCCGGCGCGAGGGTGACGAAGGATGAACGACCCGATTGCCGACATGCTGACCCGCATCCGCAACGCGGTGCGCGCGCGCCACGCGCGGACCGACGTGCCCCACTCCCGTCTCAAGGAGTCGCTCGCCGGCATCCTCAAGGAAGAGGGCTACCTGGCGGACCTCGCCACCGTGGAGAAGGGGGGCTTCAAGTTCCTCCGGCTCAAGCTGCGCTACGACGGCGACGGGCGCTCGTTCGTCACCGGGCTGGAGCGGGTGAGCCGCCCCGGCAAGCGGGTCTACAAGAAGCACGACGAGATCCCGCGCATCATGGGCGGGATCGGCCTGGCCATCGTCTCGACGCCGCGCGGCATGATGAGCGGCTCGCGGGCGAAGAAGGCCGGCATCGGCGGCGAAGTCGTCTGCGCGGTCTGGTGAGGGAGAAGGAGCGAGCGTGTCCAGAATCGGGAGGATGCCGATCGCGCTTCCGTCCGGGGTCAGCGTCAAGACCGCGGGCGGGGCGGTGACGATCGAGAAGGGAAAGGCGAAGCTGGTCCACCGGCTGCCGGAGGGGATCGGCTGCAAGGTCGAGGGCACCACGGTCACCCTGACGCGGCGCGACGACGACCGGCGGCAGCGGGCGCTGCACGGCCTGACGCGCGCCCTCGTGGCGAACGCCGTCAAGGGCGTCAACGAGGGGTTCGCCAAGGACCTCGAGATCATCGGCATCGGCTACAAGGCGCAGGTCAACGGGCGGGTGCTGCAGATGGCGCTGGGTTACTCGCACCCGGTCGACTACCCGATTCCGGAGGGGATCGACATCACCGTGGACAAGCAGACGCGGCTCACCGTCAAGGGCGCGGACCGGCAGCTCGTCGGCCAGGTCTCCGCGGAGATCCGCGGGCTGCGCGCGCCCGAGCCGTACAAGGGGAAGGGCATCAAGTACGCCACCGAGGTCATCCGCAAGAAGGCGGGCAAGGCCGGCAAGACCGGCGCGGCGGCGGGAGGCTAGGCCATGGTCAACGAAGTCGATCGGATCCATTCGCGGGAGAAGCGCCACGCGCGCGTGCGCGCCCGCCTGTCCGGCAGCAAGGACCGGCCGCGCCTCTGCATCTACCGCAGCCTCGGCCACATCTACGTGCAGGCGGTGGACGACGGCGCGGGGAAGACCCTTGCCCACGCCTCGTCCCTCGAGCTGCGCCAGGGCAAGAGCAGCAAGGGAACCGGCAACGTGGCGGCGGCGAAAAAGGTGGGCACGCTCATCGCCGAGCGGCTGCGTGGGCTCGGCTGCGAGAAGGCGGTGTTCGACCGGGGCGGTTACCTGTACCACGGCCGCGTCAAGGCGGTGGCTGACGCGGCGCGCGCCGCCGGACTGAAGTTCTAGGAGAATTGATGAACCGGATCAAGGCGGACGATCTCGATCTCAAGGACCAGGTGGTCCACATCAACCGCGTCACCAAGGTCGTGAAGGGCGGAAAGAACTTCCGCTTCTCCGCCCTGGTGGTCGTCGGCGACGGACGCGGCCACGTGGGCTACGGCGCGGGCAAGGCGAAGGAGGTCCCCCAGGCGATCGCCAAGGGGGTCGAGCGCGCCAAGCGCAATCTCATCCTGGTCCCGCTCAAGGGCCACACCATCCCGCACCAGGTGCTGGGGATCTTCGGCGCCGGGCGAGTGATGCTCAAGCCGGCCGCCCCGGGGACGGGCGTCATCGCCGGCGGCGCGGTCCGGGCCGTGGTCGAGTCCGCGGGGATCCAGGATGTGCTGACGAAGTCGCTCGGAACCACCAACCCGAACAACGTCGTCAAGGCGACGTTCGACGGGCTGCTCAAGCTCAAGGACCCGGTCGCCGAGCGGCGTCGCCGCAAGGGCGCGGGCGCGACGACGGGCGAGGTGGCCGCCGATGTCTGAGACCCGGGTGAAGACGGCGAAGACGAAGGCCGCGAAGAAGCCGGCCCGCGCCCAGCGCGCCGCCGCCTCGAAGACCATCACCATCGAGCAGTACGGCAGCGGCATCGGCTGCAACTTCACCCACAAGCGGGTGCTCAAGGCGCTCGGCTTCCGGAAGATCCGGCAGCGCGTCGTGCGTCCCGACAACCCCGCGGTGCGCGGCATGGTCGAGGCCATTCCGCACCTTCTCCGGATCGTGGAGAGCTGAGATGGCCGAGCGCAGGAAGACCGCCGGGAAGGGGGCCGCGAAAGGCGCCGCCCCGCGCCACAAGGCGAAGGGGGGCCGCCGCCCGGTCGCCCGCAAGGCCGCGGCGAGCGGACACGCCGAGGGTGCTCGCGGGCACCGCGCCCAGGCGCCGCACGGACGCACGATCGCGCTCGAGCACCTCCGGCCCGCGCCGGGATCGCGCCGCAAGCGCAAGCGCGTCGGCCGCGGCCCCGGTTCGGGCCACGGCAAGACGGCAACCCGCGGCAACAAGGGACAGTTGTCGCGCAGCGGGTCGACCGCGCAGTACTTCGGCTTCGAGGGAGGGCAGATGCCCCTCCACCGGCGCATCCCGAAGCGTGGCTTCACCAACATCTTCCGCCGCCAGTACGCCGTCATCAACGTCGGCGACCTCGCCCGGCTCGACGGCGAGATCACGCCGGAGCGCCTGGTCGCCGAGGGGATCATCAAGAAGCTGGGCGCCGGCCTGAAGGTGCTCGGGGACGGGGACCTGGCGAAGGCGCTGGTGATCAAGGCGCACCGTTTCAGCCGTTCGGCGCGGGAGAAGATCACCGCGGCCGGCGGCACCGCCGAGGAGATCGCCGCCCGCTCATGATCGAAGCCGTCAAGAACATCTTCAGCATCCCCGACCTGCGCAAGCGGGTGCTGTTCACCTTCCTGATGCTGGCGGTGTACCGCGTCGGCGGTCACATCCCCGTCCCCGGAGTGAACTTCGAGGCGCTGGAATCGCTGTTCCGGACGCAGGGGGGTGGGCTGCTCGGCTTCCTCGACCTGTTCTCCGGCGGCAACCTCCGCAGGCTGACGATCTTCGCGCTCGGGATCATGCCGTACATCTCGGCGTCGATCATCCTGCAGCTGCTGACGGTCGTCTGGCCCTACCTCGAGAAGCTGTCGAAGGAGGGGGAGGTCGGCCGCAAGAAGATCGTGCAGTACACCCGCTACGGGACGGTGCTGCTCTCCCTCATCCAGGGGCTCGGGATCGCCTTCTGGGTGGAGAACCTGAACCGCGCGGGCGGCGGCGGACACCCGATCGTCCCGCATCCGGGCTGGTTTTTCCGGGTGATGACCATCGTGACGCTGACCACCGGCACCGCGTTCATCATGTGGCTCGGCGAGCAGATCTCCGAGCGCGGCATCGGCAACGGCATCTCGCTCATCATCTACGTCGGCATCGTGGCCGGCCTGCCGAAGGCCATCGCGACCCTGTGGCAGGACGTGACGACCGGGACGCTGAACGTGTTCGCCGTGGTCCTGCTGCTCGTCCTGATGGTGGGAGTGGTCGCGGCCATCGTCTACGTCGAGCGGGCGCAGCGCAAGGTGCCGGTCCAGTACGCGCGGCGCGTCGTCGGCCGCCGCATGTACGGTGGGATGCAGACCCACATGCCGCTGCGCCTCAACACCGGCGGCGTCATCCCGGTCATCTTCGCCTCGTCCCTCATCGCCTTCCCGCTGACGCTCATGCAGTGGGCGGGGGTGCAGTCGAAAGGCGGTTTCTGGGGCGAGGTGTACCGGCAGCTCGATTACGCGGCGCCGCTGCACAGCCTGCTGTACGTCCTGGGCATCGTCTTCTTCTGCTAC
>DASYQE010000390.1:0-26666 GCA_036005805.1 Candidatus Polarisedimenticolia bacterium
TAGCGCGTCTCCGGCATCGCCAGGTTCACGGGGTGATCCGGTCCCTGGCTCCCGTACGACAGCAGTGTGACCTCGCGCCGGGCGTCCGCCGCCGCGTCCACGAGGATGTCGAGGAACGACTCGGGGCCGATGTGATACGAGCACGACGCGCTCACGACCACTCCGCCCTGCGCGGCCATGCGCAAGGCGCGCAGGTTGATCTCCTTGTAACCGCGGCGCGCGGCATCCACCGAGTCGCGGCTCTTGGTGAAGGCCGGGGGATCGAGGACGATGAGATCGAAACGCTCTCCCCTGCGGTCCATCTCCTTGAGCCGATCGAAGGCGTTCCCCTCGACGAAGCGAACGCGCTGCTCGAGGCCGTTGCGCGCCGCGTTGCGCGCCGCGGCGGCGAGCGCTTCGGCGCTGCTGTCGATGCCCACCGCCTCGCGCGCTCCGCCGAGCAGCGCCGACAGCGCGAAACCGCCGGTGTTGCAGAAGACGTCGAGCACGCGGCGACCCGGGGCGAGCGGCCGCAGCGCCAGCCGGTTCGGCCGGTGATCGAGGAACAGGCCGGTCTTCTGCCCGGATCGGATCGAGGTTTCCTGGCGCAGGCCGTCCACCTCGACCTCGAGGCTGTCCGGCACGTCGCCGTGCAGCACGCCGGTCACGGGCCCGAGACCTTCGTGGGATCGGGCCGGCAGGTCGCTGCGCTCGAAGATGCCGCGCGGCCCCACGAGGTCGACGAGGATCTCCGTGATGGAGCCACGCAGCCGGTCGATCCCGAGCGTGCCGATCTGCACCACGAGCTGGTCGCCGTAGCGGTCCACGGTCAGCCCGGGGAGGTGATCGCCGTCGCTCGAGACCAGACGCAGGACGTCTCCGCCGAGGCCGAGGGACGAGCGATAGGCGAGTGCCGCCTCGATGCGGCGCCGGAGCAGCCCGGGGCCGTAGACCTCGTCCGGTTCGCGGGTCACGAGGCGCACGGCGATGTTCGACGCCGGGTTGTAGTAGCCGCCGCCGAGGAACTCGCCGCGTGTGTCCACCACCTGCACGGCCGATCCCGGCTCGGGATCCCCGAGGATGCGCTCGATCTCGCCGGCGTAGATCCACAGGTGCCCGGCGCGGGCGCGCTGGTCGCGGCCGCGGCGCAGGACGACACGACCGGCGCCGGGGGTGGCCGGGCGGACGGGTGTGGGCGGCCGCGCCTTCAGAGGCCGGGCTTTTCGAGCATCGGGACGCGCACGCCGCGGGTCCGGGCGCATGCCTTCGCCTCCTCGTAGCCGGCGTCCACGTGGCGCATGACGCCGGTGCCGGGATCGGTCGTGAGCACGCGCTCGAGGCGGGCGGCGGCCTCCTGCGTGCCGTCCGCCACCACCACCATGCCGGCGTGCAGCGAGTAGCCGATGCCGACGCCGCCACCGTGGTGGACGGAGACCCAGGACGCCCCCGCCGCCGTGTTGATCAGCGCGTTGAGGATCGGCCAGTCGGCGATGGCGTCGGAGCCGTCTTTCATTCCTTCGGTCTCGCGGTTGGGAGAGGCGACCGATCCGGCGTCGAGGTGGTCGCGGCCGATGACGATCGGGGCCGTCAGCTCGCCCGACGCGACCATGGCGTTCAGCTTCAGCCCGAAGCGGGCCCGCTCGCCGTAGCCGAGCCAGCAGATGCGCGCCGGCAGCCCCTGGAACGCGATGCGCTCAGAGGCCAGGCGGATCCAGCGCGCCAGCGCCTCGTCTTCGGGGAAGAGCTCGAGCACGGCGCGATCCGTGATGAGGATATCCTCCGGGTCGCCCGAGAGGGCCGCCCAGCGGAACGGCCCCTTCCCCTCGCAGAACATCGGCCGGATGTACTCCGGCACGAAACCGGGAATGTCGAAGGCGTTCTCGACCCCGGCCTGGCGCGCCTCCTCGCGGATGTTGTTGCCGTAGTCGAAGACGACGGCCCCTTTCCGCTTCAGGTCGAGCAGCGCGCGCACGTGCGCGGCGACCGAGACGGAGGCGCGGCGCAGGTAGTCGTCCGGGTCGCTCGACCGCAGGCGCAGCGCCTCGGCATAAGGCAGCCCGTGCGGCACGTAGCCGTTGAGCATGTCGTGGGCGCTCGTCTGGTCGGTGACGAGGTCGGGAACCACCGGCCCCGTCGCGATCGCCGGCAGGACGTCGGCGGCGTTGCCGAGCAGGGCGATCGACAGCCCCTGCTTCCGGGCCATCGCCTCGCGCGCCAGCGTCATCGCCTCGTCGAGGGTCGTGACGCTGCGATCGACGTAGCGGGTCTCCAGCCGGCGGCGGATGCGATCCGGATCGACCTCGACCGCGATCATCACGGCGTCGTTCATCGTGGCGGCGAGTGGTTGCGCTCCACCCATGCCGCCGAGACCGGCGGTGACGACGAGCCGCCCCCGAAGCGACCCGCCGAAGTGACGGCGTCCCGCCTCGGCGAAGGTCTCGTAGGTCCCCTGCACGATGCCCTGGCTGCCGATGTAGATCCACGAGCCGGCGGTCATCTGGCCGAACATCGTGAGTCCCTTGCGGTCGTATTCGCGGAAGCGCTCCCAGGTCGCCCAGGCCGGGACGAGCAGCGCGTTGGCCAGAAGCACCCGCGGCGCGTCGCGGTGGGTGCGGAAGATCCCGACCGGCTTTCCCGACTGCACCAGGAGCGTCTCGTCGTCCCCGAGTGTGCGCAGGGTCCGGACGATGGCGTCGTAGCAGTCCCAGTTGCGCGCCGCCTTGCCGGTGCCGCCGTAGACGATGAGATCGCCGGGGCGCTCCGCCACCTCGGGGTCGAGGTTGTTCATCAGCATCCGCAGCGCGGCCTCCTGGATCCAGCCGCGGCAGGAAAGCGTCGTGCCGCGCGGCGCACGGATCGGGCCGCGCGGTGCACCCGCGATCACGCCAGCCTCCCGGTGGTCCCTTCGACGTGGGCCCGCAGCGCCCCGCCGGTGAGAAGCGCCTCGACGGCGGCGATGTCGGGCGCGAGGAAGCGATCCTCTTTCAGGGCAGGGACGGCCCGCCGCACCAGGGCGTGCGCCGCGGCGACGCCGCGCCCCGGCTGCAGGGGTGCGCGCAGGTCCAGCGCCTGGCAGGCGCAGAGCATCTCGATGGCGAGCACCTGCCGCGCGTGCCGGACGACCTGGCGGGCCTTGCGCGCCGCGATCGGTCCCATCGAGACGTGATCTTCCTGCCCCGCCTCGGTGGGGATCGAATCGACGCTGGCGGGGTGCGCCAGGACCTTGTTCTCCGACACCAGCGCCGCCGCCGTTACCTGCGCCATCATCAGCCCCGAGTTCACACCGGGTTCGGGGGTCAGGAACGGCGGCAGCCCCGAGTGGGCCGGGTTCATGAGGCGCTCGATCCGCCGCTCGGAGATGGAGGCGATCTCGGCCGCCGCCATCGCCAGCGCGTCGAGCGCCAGCGCCGGCGCCTCGCCGTGGAAGTTTCCGCCCGACAGCAGCTCGCCCTCGTCGGGGAAGACGATCGGGTTGTCGGTGACCGAGTCGATCTCGGTGGTGAGCACCCCTTCGGTGAAGCGGATGACCTCGCGCGCCGCGCCGTGGACCTGCGGCATGCAGCGCAGCGAGTAGGCGTCCTGCACCCGGCCGCAATGCTCGTGCGAGCGCTCGATGGGGCTGTCGGCCAGAAGGGTGCGGAGATTCGCCGCGCTGTCCATCTGGCCGCGGTGCGGGCGCAAGGCGTGCAGCCTTTCGTCGAAGGCGTGATGGCTGCCGAGGAGCGCTTCGAGGGACGTGGCGCCGGCGATGTCCGCCAGGGTGGCGAGGTCGCGCGCCTCGAGCAGGGCCAGGCCCCCGACGGCGACGATCAGCTGCGTGCCGTTGACCAGCGACAGCCCCTCCTTGGGGCCGAGTTTCAGCGCGGTCAGGCCGACCTTCTTCTGCGCTTCCGCGGCCGGCATCTTCTCGCCGCGGAGGACGGCCTCGCCCTCGCCGACGAGGAGCAGCGCCAGGTGCGACAGGGGAGCGAGGTCCCCGGACGCGCCGACCGATCCCTGCTCCGGAACGACGGGCAGGACATCGGCATTCAGATGATCGAGGAGCGAGGTCACGACCGCCGGGCGCACCCCGGAGTGGCCGCGGGCCAGGACGTGAGCCCGCAGCAGCATCAGGGCCCGCGTCGCCCCCGGCTCGAGGGGCGCTCCGACCCCGGCGGCATGGCTGCGGATGAGATTGAGCTGCAGCGCCTCGAGCCGGTCGTGCGGGATGCGGATGTCCTTGAGGTGACCGAACCCGGTGTTGACCCCGTACACCTGGGCGTCCCCTTCGAGGATGCGCCGGACGACCGCATGCGCCGCTTCGATGCCGGCCCGCGCGCCGTCCGACAGGGAGACACGCGCTCCGCCGCGCGACACGAGGCGGAGGTCTTCGAGCGCCAGATGACGGCCGTCGAGAACGATCGCGCCACGGTCCAAGGAGTTCACGCCTCGTCAGGAGAAGGGGGGCCCGTACCCGCGCCGGAGTCTACCATGCGCCGAAAACGCCCCTTGCGCCCGGCCGGTCCGACCTCCTACGATGCCGCGGATCCAGAGGAGACGCACGTGCCGGCCTTCGTGGTCGTCGGCGCCCAGTGGGGCGACGAGGGAAAAGGGAAGATCGTCGACCTGCTCACCGAGCGGGTGGACATCGTCGCGCGCTACGGCGGCGGACCGAACGCCGGCCACACCATCGTCGCCGGCGGCCACCACCTCGCCCTGCACCACATCCCCTCCGGGATCCTCAACGAGCACGTGACCTGCGTCATCGGCAACGGCGTCGTCGTCGACCCGGCCTCGCTGCTCCAGGAGATCGCCAAGCTGCGTGAGGCGGGGGTCAAGGTGGAGGAGAACCTGCGCCTCAGCGACCGGGCCCACGTCATCCTGCCGTACCACCGCGGCCTCGACATCGCGCGCGAGGAAGGGGCGGCGGCGGGACGGCTCGGAACGACGCGCCTCGGGGTGGGACCGGCGTACGAGACCAAGGCGGCGCGCTACGGCGTCCGGGTGGCCGACCTCGGCGATCCCGCCACGCTCGGGGACAAGGTGGCCCGCGTCGCCGACTGCCTGCGCCGGGCGGCGCCGGCTCCGCTGCCGGCCGGGTGCGACGCCGACCCCGGGGAGGTCACGGCGCGCTACCTCGAGCACGGGCGCGCCCTGCGTCCTTTCGTCACCGACACGTCGGCGCTCCTGAACCGGATGCTCGACGACGGCCGCGTCATGCTGTGCGAAGGCGCCCAGGGGACGATGCTCGATCTCGATCACGGCTCGTATCCGTTCGTGACGTCGTCGTCGTCCACCGCCGGCGGCGCCTGCACGGGGCTCGGCATCAGCCCGATCCGCATCGAGGCGATCATCGGCATCCTGAAGGCCTACGCCACGCGGGTCGGCGAGGGGCCGTTCCCGACCGAGCAGGACAACGATGCGGGCCGGCTCATCCGCGAGCGGGGTCACGAGTTCGGCTCGACGACCGGGCGGCCGCGGCGCACCGGCTGGTTCGACGCGGTCGTCGCGCGCTACTCGGTCTCGATCAACCAGATCGAGTCGGTGGCGCTGACGCTCTTCGACGTGCTCGACGCCTTCGATCCGATCCCGATCTGCGTCGCCTACGAGCACGAGGGGCGCCGCCTCGAGGAGCTCCCCGCCGATCCGGCGGTGCTGCGGGCGTGCAAGCCCATCTTCGAGATGGTTCCCGGCTGGCGCAAGGACACCTCGGGCGTCACCCGCTTCGAGGACCTGCCGGCGCAGGCGCAGGAGTACGTGCGCCGGGTCGAGGCCGCCGTCGGCTGCGAAGCCGGCATCGTCTCGGTCGGGCCGCAGCGCGAGGCGACGATTCTCCGGCCCAAGAGCCGCATCGCCCGCTGGCTCCCGGCCCGCGCGTAGGGCCGGCGTGCCGCGCGGCCGCGAGGAGATCGCCCGCGCGCGACGTCTCGGCCACCGCATCCTCGACCTGACCCTGGCGCACACGCTCGGCGCGACCGATCGCGCCTGGAGCGGATCGGGACGGTCGCGCGTCGCCCGACGCCTCGCGGCGCTCCCTCCGATCCGCGGCGGCTCGGAGGGGCGAGCCATGGCGCGTCTCCAGACCATCTTCACGGACTCGATGCGCATGTCCCACCCGCGTCTCTTCGGCCTGTTCACCCCGGCGCCGCTGCCGATCGCCGCGCTCGCCGACATGGCGGCGGCATTTCTGAACCAGTCTCCCGACGCGTGGAAGGCCGGTCCGGCGGCCACCGAAGTGGAAGCGGGCCTCCTGAAAATGTTCACCCGGCTCATCGGCTGGGGGGCCGGCTCGTTCGGAGCGGTGACGTCGGGGGGAGGTGGAGCGAACCTGCTCGCGCTGAAGATGGCGCGCGATCGCGCCCTCGGCATCGTCTCCCGCCGCCGCGGCGTGAGCCGCGGCGCCACGGTGCGCCTGCGCGTCTATGCCTCCGACCAGGCGCACTTCTCGATCGCCCGCGCGCTCGACATCCTCGGGGTCGGTTCGGACGCCCTGGTGACCCTCCCGACCGGGCGGGATCGCCGTCTCGATGCCGATCGCCTCGATGCGGCCCTGCGCCGCGACCGCCGCCGCGGATTGCGGCCCATGGCGATCGTGGCGACTGCGGGGACGACCAGCACCGGCACGCTCGATCCCCTGGCGACGATCGCCTCGTGCGCGCGCCGCCACGCAGCCTTCCTGCACGTTGACGCGGCCTACGGCGGCGCGCTGCTCTTCTCGCGCAAGAGCCGGCGCCTGCTCGAGGGCCTCGACCGGGCCGACACGGTCACCATCGATCCGCACAAAGGACTGTTCCAGCCTTTCAGCCTCGCGGTCCTGCTGGCGCGCGACCGGGAGCGGCTGCGGGCCTCGTGCGCCATCGAGCCCGACTACCTGCGCAAGGATCTCGAGCGCGAGCCGGACCGTCTCGACCTGTACCAGCACTCGCTCGAAGGTTCGCGGCCGTTCCGCGCCCTGAAGCTCGATCTGACGCTGCAGACGATCGGTCTCGATGGACTGGGGGCCCTCGTGGACCACACCCGGGACATGGCTCGCCTGTTGGAACAGCGCGTCCTCGCCGACCCGCGCTTCGAAAGCTGCGGCGCCCCCGTCGATCTCTCCACCGTCGTCCTGCGCTACCTCCCGGCGTGGGCTCGCGCCTCCGTCCCGCGGGCGCGCGGCGCGGCGGCCAGGCGGCGCCTGGATCGCATCCAGCTGCGCATCCAGCACGCCGTCGAGAGCAGCGGCGAGGCGTGGTTTCCGGCGATCGTCCTGGACGGCGCGGTCTGGCTGCGGATCGGCGTCTTCAACTACCGGACGACCCAAGAGGACATCGATCGCCTGCTGCGCGCCATCGTGCGGGCCGCAGGCGAGTGACGGACGGATCAGCCGGCCTTGCGCTCGCCGGTGAGGGTCTGGAGCTGCGGGCGGACGACGCTCTCGTAGCAGTCGGGGCAGATGCCGTGGCTGAAGCGGGCGTCGGAGTGGTCGCTGATGTACGACTCCACCTGCTGCCAGTAGTCGCCGTCGTTGCGCACCCGCTTGCAGTACGAGCAGATGGGCAGCAGTCCCTGCAGCGTGCGGATGCGGGCGATGGCCTCCTCGAGCTCGCGCACGCGCGCCGCCAGCTGGTTCTGCAGGGTGATGATGCGCAGGCCCGCCTGCAGGCGGGCGCGCAGCTCCTCGCGGTCGAAGGGCTTGATGATGTAGTCGTCCGCGCCGGCCTCGAGACCCGAGACGATGTCCTCCTTGTTCCCCTTGGCGGTGAGCAGGATGACGTACGGCGGCTGGGCCACGCTTCCTTCACGCACGCGGCGGCACACGTCCACGCCGTCGAGGCTCGGCATCATCCAGTCGAGGATGGCGACGCGCGGGGCGTCGGGGCCGGTGAGAGCCTGGAGGGCCGCCTGGCCGTCGCAGGTGACCAGCACCTCGTAGCCCCACCGGGTCAACGTGGCCTCGAGCATCTTGCGCGACACCAGGTCGTCCTCGGCAATCAGGATGCGCATGCGTCTTTCTCCGGGTCCATCGCGAACGGCGTGAGAGCGCGCACCAGGCGCCCCATTTCCATGGCGAGCTCGGCGCGAGCCGTGCGCGCGGATTTCAGATCCCCCAGGCCGCCGAACACCTCGAGCCGGCCCAGCACCTGCACCGCGGGGGCGGCGCCGAAGGTGCCGATCGAGCCGCGGAGCGTGTTGGCCGCCCGGACGATCGCCGTGCCTTCACCGCGGTCGAGGGCCGCGTCGATCGCCTGCAGGTGCAGCGGCGCCGTTTGCAGGAAGGCCCGCACCAGCTCCGACAGCAGCACGCGGTCCCCTTCGACGCGGCCGAGGAGATCGACGGGATCGATGGCGGGCAAAGGCTCCCGCTGGGCCGGCGGCGGCGGGACGAGAGCCAGGGCGGGACGGTTCGCGGCGGTCTCCGGTTCGAGCGCCGGCGGCCGGGGACGCCCCTCGTGCAGCGCATGGCGCGTGACCAGGCGATCCGGCGAGACACCCGGAGTGCCCAGCACCGCCGCCACGGCGTCCTTGAGGTCCGCATCCTTGACCGGCTTGATGAGGTAGGCGCCGATGCCGATGCTCCGGCAGCGCAGCGCGTCGCCGCGCTCGCCGTCGCTGCTGAGCAGCAGGATCGGGATCCCGGCGAGGCGCGTGTCCTGGCGGATGCGCGCCGCGAGCGCGAACCCGTCCTGCCCGGGCATGCGGCGGTCGATGAGAGCCACCTGGAAGAGATCGCCCGATCCGACGGCGGCCCGCAGGAGTCCCATCGCCTCGTCGGCATCCACCGCGCACTGCGGGCGCATCCCCCACGACGCCAGGCGCGCTTCGAGCAGGCGGCGGTTCACCGGGTCGTCGTCCACCGCGAGCACGCGCACCCCTTCGAGAGGCACCGGTCCGGCCGCGAACGGCTGGGCGGCCGCGCGCTGCCGGCCGAACGTGGCTTCGAAGGTGAAGGTCGAGCCGTGCCCCGGCTCGCTCGTCACCCGGATGCGCCCGTGCATCAGGGCCACCAGCTCCGAGGCGATGGTCAGCCCGAGCCCCACGCCGCCGTGCCGGCGCGTGCTCGAGCCGTCCGCCTGCGTGAAGGGCTCGAGGATCACCGCCTGCTTCTCGCGCGGGATGCCGATCCCTGTGTCCTTGATGGCGAAGCGCAGGGTCGTCTCCCCGGCGCTGGTGCGGACCAGGTCGACGTCGAGGTCGACGTGGCCGCGCTCGGTGAATTTCACGCCGTTGCCGATGAGATGCACGAGCACCTGGCGCAGGCGACCGGGATCGCCGACGAGGTCGTCGGGGATGCCCTCGGCGATCTGCACGCCGAGCCGGAGTCCCTTCTCCGTCGCGCGGGGCCGCAGCGTCCGGACCACCTCCTCGACGCAGGGGCGCAGGTAGAAGGGAATCGGCTCGAGGCGCATCTGCGCCGCCTCGATGCGCGAGAAATCCAGCAGGTCGTTCACCAGCGCCAGCAGCGCGTCGGCCGATCCCTTGACCAGGGTGAGATGCGCGCGGGTCTCCGGCGGCAGGTCGCCATCGAGGGTCAGGGCCGTCATGCCGATGATGCCGTTGAGCGGCGTGCGGATCTCGTGGCTGACGTTGGCGAGGAACTCGGACTTGGCGCGCGTGCCGGCGCGCGACTCGCGCAGCGCGTGGTCGAGCGCCGCGTTCTTCTGCTCCAGCTCCGCCGTCCGGCGCGCGATCGACTCCTCGAGCGAGGTCCGTTCCTTGTTGATGGCCTCCGACATCGTGGTGAAGGAGCGGGCCAGGGCGCCGACCTCGTCCTCGCGCTCGGCGTCGAGCCCCGCGAACCGGTGCACGCTGCGATCCCCTTCGGCCAGGCGGCGCGCCGCCTCCCCGAGCCGGTTCACCCGCTCGACCACGTCCCCCGAGACGAGGTAGGCGAGCGTGATCGCCAGGACCAGGCCGATCACCGCCGCGACCGCCAGGTCGCGCATGCGATGGTCCGGGCGGTCGAGAGCGAACGACGGATCGCGGACCGCCATCACCTGGAGCGGTGGAGCACCTTCCCAGGCGGCGGCCGGGCCCGCCCCGGCGACGAGGTAGGAACGGCCGTTGTCGAGGACGATCTCGCGGGGGGCGTGGCTCTCCGCGGGGGCCTCGATGGCACCCTGCAGCGCCGCCAGGTTCGACCAGGACCCCGCGAGGAGCGCTCCGCTCCCGCCGTCGCGCAGCACGAGGAAGGCGCCGGATTCCGGTCCGATCCGCTCGACGCGCGACGATCGCACCATGTTCTCGATCCCCTGCCAGTCGAGCAGGCCGACCAGGCGTCGTCCGGGGGTCGCGGTGATCGGCGTGTCGAACACCGCCATCGGCTTGCCGTCCGGGCGCAGAGTGAGGGAGCAGAGACCTTCGGGTGACATCGACGGCGCCGTGAGCAGGGACCCGGCGCGGGGTCCAGGGGCGCTCTGGGCGAGGGGGCGGCCGTCGCGGTCGGTGATCGCCAGGAGAATCCACGGCGCGTCGGTTCCTTCCCGGGCGCGGGCGAGGCGCGCGTCGGCGCCGGCGCCGCCGGGGGTGTGCGGCGCATCGAGAAACGAGGCGATGATGCGCAGGTCGGCGCAGCGCTCCCCGAGGTAGCCGTGCACGCGCCCCAGAAGGAGGCCCGCGGAGTCCTGCAGATCGTCCAGCGCCTCCTGGCGGATCGTGTGCCTGAGCGGCAGGACCGCGTTGGCCGCGGCGAGGCCGAAAGCGACGAGCAGGGCGCCGCCGAACGCGACGGCGAGCCGCGTGAACAGGCGCGATCGGACAGGCCTCCAGCCGGTGTCCATGCGGAGGCAAAAGGTAGGGACGGCAGGGGGAGGGTGCAAGACGGGCCGCAAGAAAGATAAGGATGCGCCGCGGGAGCGTCAGCCGACCGTCGCTCCGTGGGCGCGGCCGCCCCGGGGCACGGTATCATCCGCCCGGAGACCGACCGTGCCCTTTCAAATTCTGGATCGCCCGCTGCCCGGAGTGGTCGTCATCCGGCCCGACGCCTATGCCGACGAGCGGGGGCTGTTCATCGAGGCGTTCCGCGCCGATCGCTTCGAGGACATGGGCATCCCTCCCGTGTTCGTGCAGGAGAACCAGTCGCGCTCCCGCAAAGGGGTCATCCGCGGCCTGCATTTCCAGTGGGAGCCCGCGATGGGGAAGCTGATGCGGGTGACGCGGGGCAGGGCCTATCTCGTCGGCGTGGACATCCGGTGGAACTCGCCGACGCTCGGCCGCTGGTTCGGCCTCGAGGCCTCCGACGAGGATCGCACGCAGGTATGGGCGCCGCCCGGCTTCGCGCGCGGCTTCTGCTCCCTCGAAGAAGGAACCGAGGTCCTGTACAAGTGCACCGGCACCTACGATCCGAAGAATGAGTCGGGCATCCGCTGGAACGACGCGCGCATCGGCCTGCGCTGGCCCCTGGCCGATCCGATCCTCTCGCCCAAGGATCGCGACGCGCAGTCGCTCGACGACTGGCTGCGCCGCCCCGAGTCGAAACGCTTCGCAGTCTGATACAGTTCGCTCACCGGACGGGCCGTTAGCTCAGGCGGTAGAGCATGTGCCTTTTAAGCACAGGGTCGCTGGTTCGAGTCCAGCACGGCTCACCGGATCGGTCCGATGGGTCCTCTGCAGGAAAACAGAAGAGATGTCCGACAACTTCGTTCTGACGCCGAAGCGACGCGTGCCCGCGTTGCGCCGCTTCACCGAGCGCGCGCTCTACCTGTCGAATCCCTTCCGGTTCGGCAACAAGCTGCCGTCGTGGTTCCGGAACACGGGTGCCTGGGAAGCGGCGTTCAAGGCGGCGGATCCCATCCGTTACGGCTACTGGCGGATGAAGAACGCGGCGCGTCGTGCCGCCGCGATTCCCGAGGGCCCGGACTCGCGCATCGTCGAGACCCTCCGCCGGGACGGGATCATCATCCTGCCCGGCTTCGTCCCGCCCGATCTCATCGCCCACATGGAGCGCACGGCGCGTTCCTACGCGCGCGCCGCGGCCGGGATCGACATCGATGCCCCGAAGCCGGCCGAGCAGACGCACCTGAACAATCTCGGGAACGATCTGCGGCGCGACGACCCCATCCTGACCTTCCTGCGATCCGACCGGATGCTCGGCATCGCCGGGGGCTACCTGGGATTCCGCCCGCGCCTCAGGCGGCTGGCGCTCTTCTTCAACCAGCCGCAGCCGCACCTCGAGGGCCCGGACAACGTCGAGAAGCACTTCCACGCCGACACGCACGACTTCATCGCGCTCAAGTTCTTCATCTACCTGCACGACACGGTGGAGCAGAACGGCCCCTTCACCTACGTCAAGCAGACGAACTTCTTCGGCCGGCGCCGCGGCGTCGTCGCGCGCATCCCGGCCTACTCGGAGATCTCGTCCGAGGAGATGCAGGCATTCGTCCCCGCCTCGGAGTGGGTGCTCGCCACCGGCCCGGCCGGAACCGGGATCTTCGCCGAGACGACCGGGGTGCACCGCGGCGGCCGCACCGAGGCCGGGCACCGCCTGATGCTGGTGGCCGAGTACGCCAGCCGCCGCCCCTGGATTCGCTTCGACCACGACATCGCCGACCCGGGCGAATAGCGCGGGAGTGGGATAGGATCCCCAGCTTCCGCGGCGACACGGGTCCCCATCGTCTAGCCTGGCCCAGGACACCGCCCTTTCAAGGCGGGAACACGGGTTCAAATCCCGTTGGGGACGCCAGATTTTCCCTCCGCGTCGCGCCGCTCGTTCATCCCGTGTGTGAGAATGACGGGCAACGTCCGTGCCCGAAACACGACTCAGAGGGAGGAACGATCATGAAGACGCATGCACTCCTCGTTCTGCTGGCTGTCGTCTTTCTCATGACCTCGGGGGGGATGACGGCCCGCGGGGTCGCTCCGGTGCCGGCTCCATCAGTCGAGTCGTTCACGCTCGCTTCCGCCGATTTCAGCCCGGCCGACGTGTGCAGCGTAGCCTCCGATATGGTCCCGGGCGAAGATCACGCGGAAAGAGTGCCGCCGGGGTGCTGCACGACGCAGTGCAACGTGGACAGGGACTGCAACAAGATCTGCGGCAAAGGTGTGTGCGCCTGCATCCAGGAGACCTCCTGCTGCCGGCGCTGCGTGTACTGAAGTCTTCTTCAGAAGCACGCTCCGCCCAGAAACTGCGGCTTCGCGCAAATCGCGGGGAAGGTCGCCTCGGGCTCCTCCGTGTTGCTCGAGCTCTGACCATAGCTGCCTTCGACCGACCCATTCTGGCCGACGATGGCGAAGTAGAACGCCTGGCCGACCGCGGGATTGCCGATGAGCACGTTGGCGGAGCCGCTGGTGCCGAGGCCGCAGGCGGCGCTCGTCCAGTTCATGCCGGCGGGTCCGAGCATGCCGGGTCCGACGGTTCCCCAGTAGAGAACGTGGTCGGTGGCGCCGCACGCCGGCGTGTAGGTGAAAGTCAGCGTGCCGCCGGCTCCCGGCGCGACCGTCATGGTCTTCGCTGGTGAGGCTTCCTGGGGGCTCGCCAGCTCTCCCGAGAACTCCGACGTGTTGCCGGCCAAATCGGTGGCGGTTGCGGTAACGAGGCCGACGTTCGTGGTTTGCGTCAGGACCGTCCACGCGAGGTTCCCCGAAACGTCGGTCGTGAACGTGCCCGAGCCGAGCCAGAGGCGTCCCTCACCGTAGCCGGAGGGGTCGGGAGCGGGGGAGCCGTAGACGTCGATCGTGTATTTGGACGCCGGACGGCTGTTCAGCGTCCCCGAGATCAGCACGCTGTTCATGAAGCTCGGCGTCGCGCTCGTCACGATCGGGAAGTTCTGCAGCATGTTGGCGCCGGTGTCGCCGTCCCCGGCGTCGTTCGGAGTCACGCCGCCGGGGGCGAGGTCGATGCCGAGCCCGCCGTTGTCGTGGATGGAGTTGGCGCGCACGGTCGTCTGGCGCAGGCTCGCCGACCCGGCGACGTTCACGCCGGCGCCGCCGTTCCAGGCGATGTGGTTGCCGAACGCCGCGCCCGGCCCCCCGACCAGTCCGACCGGACCGCTGACGACGATGCCGGCGCCGGCGTTGCCCAGGGGCGTCACGCCGTCCGCCTTCAGCCCGATCAGATTCGACTGGACCACGTTCGCGGCGTAGAGGGCGGTGATCGAGAGGCCATTGCCGCCGTTTCCGGAGATGACGTTGGGCGCGCCCGGCGCTCCGATCTGCAGGAGGTTGGAGATTTCACCGAACACGCCATCGCCGCCGTTGCCAAGGCCCCCCGCGCCGGCGGCGTTCGTCCCGATGATGTTGCCGATGATGCGGGACTGGTAGTCCGAGGCATCGGCGTGCACGTACTGGAATGCGATGGACCAGCCGAAAAGAGTCCCCGAATCGCCCGCGGCGACGTCGGCGATCTCGAGCATCCACGTCCCCGCCGTGGAGATCCCGGAGAGCGCTGCGAGCGCCTCTTCGGGCTGGAACGACCCCGAGAAGGGGGGCGCACCGAGCCCGACGGGCGTCGCAGCCCCATCATCGAAGGTGGTGCTGAAGAAGTTGTCCCCGGCACCTCCGCGGCGGTCGGCCAGCCGGAGGCGCGCGCCGTTCGGAGCGATCAGGGTGAGGATCAGATCGGAATCGAACGTGTGGGCGAGATCCAGGGACACCGTGAGACTGACGAGGAGGTCCGGGGTCGCCGTGGCCGTGACCAGGCTCGAGGTGGTGGTCGCGAGATCCGGCAGGTTCTTCGGTGTGTCGCCGGACGTGCCGGAACCGGATTTGATGTTGGGTCCTTCGTAGATCCAGACGCCGTGCGTGTCGTTGCCGGAGACGATGTTCGCCTCCCCGGGGTTGGCGCCGCCGTAGAGGACGTAACTGCCGCCGCCGACGAGGATCCCCCGGCTGTTCCCCAGGCGGACGGTGCCGGTGTGGTCGAGACCCACGATGTTTCCCTGGACCGTGCACGATTCGCAGAAGCCCCAGACCGCAATACCGCAGGACTGAGGGTCCATGGTGTTGCCCGAGGCGAGATTCCCTTCCCCGGGACCGGCCCCGCCCACCCGCACGACGGGAGAGTCGGCCAGGATGCCATGCGCCTTGTTCGGCACGGCCTGGGTGCCCGAGGGATCGGTCCCGACGTAGTTCCCGAGGATGTCGTTGTTGAAGGAGAGGGGAGGGTTTCCGCGCGTCATGATGCCGTACGCATTTCCCGAGACGACATTGCGTGCCGCGGCCACGCCGCCGCCCGCGATGCTGTTCGAGGTGCCGTAATCCAGGAGAATCCCCGTGAAGCCGGCGCGATTCAGCGGCTGCGTCCCGGTGACGTCGGTGCCGATGAGGTTCCCCTGGATGCGGACGAAGGCCGAGTCCTGGGTGTGCACGCCGCTCTGTCCGCTGGCGGAGATCAGGTTGCCCGCTCCGGCCGCGGTGCCTCCCACCTGCGTGCCGTCGGCATTGGAGGCCATCACCCCGTCCCCGAGGTTGATCAGGCGCAGCGTGCCGGTGATGTCGGTGCCGATGTAGTTCCCCTGCACCGTGTTGCGGACCGCGTTGCGGGCCGACCCGCCGTTGATCTCGACACCGTGCCCCGAGGCCTGCTCGCGCCCCCCGGCGATGATGTTGCGGGCCCCGGCCGCGGTGCCGCCGACGGTGTTCTGTGGCGACTGATCGATGACGACCCCCTTGGTGTTGCCGAGGCCGACGGTCCCCGTGACGTCGGTGCCGATGAGGTTCCCCGCGACGACGTTGCCGAAGATCGTTTCTCCTTCGGTCGTCATGCTCCAGGACTGGAGCGAGCCGATGTCGCCGGACGCGGTGTCCTGGACCTCGAGGTTCCAGGTGCCGGCCTGGTTGCGTCCGTTGAGGATCGACAGCGGCTCGTCGGGGACGTACGAACCGCTGAAGGGGGCGACCCCGGCGGAGATCGGCGTGGCCGCCCCGTCGTCGAACAGCGTGCCGTTGTAGTTGTCGCCGCCGCCGCCGTGCTGTCGTGAGAGGGCGACGCGCGTGCTGTCCGGCGCGACGAGGGTCAGGACAAGGTCGGCGTCGAAGGTGTGCGTGATCGACACGCGCACGTTCACGTCGTCGAGGACCCGCTCGTCGGGGATCGTGAGGGGCATCGACACCGTGCACAGGTCGCAGATGCCGAGCGCGGCGCCCTGCGAGGCGTACTCGGTCTCGAACGTGGACGGTCCTCGGATGGCGACGCCGGCCTGAAGATGGCCGGCGATGACGTTGCGCGCCGCCGGCGCCGTGCCGCCGATGGTGTTCAGGTGCGAGTCGCGGACGACGACCCCCGAGTCCTGGTTGCCAATCGCGACCGTCCCGGTGTGATCGAGACCCAGGAAGTTCCCCTCGACGATGGAGTGGCCGGAGCCGTCGAGGATGACGCCGCTGCCGGAGAAGCCGCGGATGACGAGGCCGCGGACGGTGCTCGGGCCGGCGCGCACGACGAGGCCGCTGGTTCCGGGAGGCAGCGGGCCGCTGCCGTCGAGCTCGACGATCGGCGTCCCCGAATAGCCGGGCTGCGTCGTGCCGTCGAGGGTGACCGGGTCGGTGATGTCGGGCAGCGGCGTGACCGGAGCGATCGTCAGGTTGGAGGAGGGCGTGATGGCGAAGGCGATGCTGTCGGACCCGGCGTGGGTGTTCGCGTCGGCGATCGCCTGTCGCAGCGAGCCCGGCCCGCCGTCCACGATGGTCGTCACCGTGTAGACGGTGGGGGCCGCGGGGGGAAGGATGGTCAGCTGCGCCGGCGCGGTGCCGTCGAGGATGACGAGGGAGGGGACCGCCGAGGGGCCCAGCCGCAGCGGGACGGCCGCGATCGGGTCCGGCGCGATGCTGTCGTCGAGCGTGACGAGAGCGTCTTCGCCTCCCTTGGCCACCGGTGCCACCATCAGCAGGGAGCCGGCCCGGCTGGATGCGAAGGTCCGGGGGGAGCGGATCGTGCCGGGCTGCGCCGTCCGGAGCATCCCATCGTCTCCGGCGAGTGTCACCGCCCGGCCTCCCGGCCGGCCGAAGCGCCCCAGGATCGCCCGAACCGGGGTGAATGCGAGCGGCTGTCGTTCCACGACGGGCGCCGGCACGGCGGCGCGCGCCGCGACCCCGAGCGACAGCGCCCGATCGCGACCGTGGACGATCTCGATCCCGCGCGAGGTGCCCACGACCAGGTCATTGCGGGCGTCGCCGTCGAAATCCCCCAGCGCGAGAGCCGTGACCGGAGCCCCTCGGCGCAGGGTGTCCGGCTGCGCCTTCCAGGCCCCCTCGGGGCCTTCGAACGAGACGATGTCGTGGCCGCGATCCCGTTCGATGACGACGACGATGTCCGCCAGCGCATCGGGGAGATCGATTTCGCCGGTGAGCATCCGGCTCAGCCGGCCGGGAAGGGCGCGATCCACGGCCTCGCCGAAGCCGCCCCGGCCGTTTCCCCGCAGCAGGAAGAGCGCCCGGCCCCCTTCCGCGGCGGCGACCAGGTCGAGGTGCCCGTCGTTGTCGAAGTCGCCGGCGCCGAGGAAGTCGGCGGAGGACGGGAGATCGAACGTCCGGGCGGCCGCGTCGAACGGCGCGGCCTGACGCGGATCCAGGCCATCCCTGGCCCGTCGTTTCAAGGCCTCCGGTTCGAAGGGCTGGATCGCATCCGCGTCTCCAACGACCAAGGCCACGAGCCCGCGTCCACCGGTGGAAAAGGCGATCGCAAGATCCATCGTTCCGTCTTCGTCGAAATCTCCGGACGCGAGGGCGCGCGGCCGGGCCCCGGAGGCGATCCCCGCCCCGCCCGGGCCGGGTCGGAGGTCCAGGGACAGCCGACGGGGCGCGCCGAACGCGGCATCACCGGGTGCGAGGAGCAGCGGGATCCGGCCGGAAGCGGAGACCGCGTGCAGCCCCGTCGGGCGCGCCGATTCGGCGGCGGCGGTGGCAACGAGCAGGACGAGGCAGGAGAGGGTGGCGGCGAAGCGTCGCATGGCGTTTCTCCCGAGCGGCGAGCGGCTCTATGACCGGAAACGCAAAGTGAGAGAAATATGCGACACGAACCTGAAAGATTCGTGAAGGATTGTCCCGAACCGTGCAGGACGCTCTGCTGCGGGAAAAGGGGAGCCGGTCCCTAGGGGCCGGAGGAGGGTGAAGCGCCACCGGAGTCGGGAGGCGAGGTCTTCGGGATCAGGCCTTCCTTCTCGTTCTTCTCCTGCTTCTTCTGCTTCTTCTCGACCTTCTTCTCTTTTTTCTTCTCTTTGTCCTGCGCCTCGTCCTTGCGATCCTTCGCGTCCTCCTTGCCGAGGTCGCGGTACTTGTAGGGATCGAGGCCCCGGACCCCGGCCTGGAAGCCGGGGAGAATCGACTTGATGAAGGCGTTCTTGACGAGGTTGGCGATGATCTGCATGGCGCTCGATTTCGGATCGTCCACCGGGCCGTTGAGGGACGTGACGGTGGCGACCTCCTTGTTTTTCCTGTTCTCGAGCATCTTGGCGACGCCGCCGACGATCCCCTCGTACATCTTGCGGAAGACGTTCTTGCCCTTGTCCTGCTCTTTGTCGTAGACGTTGATGTCGTGGAACAGCGGCTTGACGTAGCCGTTGATCATTCCATCGCGCACGCGGACCTCCGAGTAGACCGAGAACTTCCCGGCGGTCACGTCGAAATTGCCGTGCGCCCGCAGCAGGTCGTTGAGCGATTTCAGCTCGGTCTCCTTGACCGCGAGCTTCATCGCGAAGTTCGCCTGCTTGCCTTCGGGATAGAAGGTGGCCTTGCCGTCCACGTCACCGCTGCCCATGAACTTGCCCTTGAGGGTGGCGACGCACGGCCCGTCCTCGGCGCGGGAGGAGACGTTCCGGATCTCGAAGTTGGTGTCGGTGAAATAGAGCCGGTACGGCGGATTTTCCGCTTCGTTGATGACGCCCAGGGTCCCGTTCTTGAGCAGCACCTGTTTGGCGCGGAAGAGCTGCTTCGGGTTGTTGAGCGATTCGTGGGCGACCTTGTTGACCTCGTGGCCGGCCTCCTTCGCCACCGGGGTCGGCTGGGCTCCCTGCGCGTAGTCGATCTGGGTGTCGGTGAGGACGATGGAGTCGAGATCCACCGCGCTGATGGACGGGCCCATTTCCAGGACGCCGGATCCCGACAGCTCGCCGCGCTTCACCGTGACGCCGAACGGCTTCAGGACCGGCTCGAAGTAACTCAGGTCGATGCGCTCGACGTTCATCTTCCCCTTGATGGCCGGGGTCGGCTCGGCGAGGAAATCGGCGTTGCCGTCGATCACCGCCTTGCCGACGTCGAAGATCTTCCCGTCGATGTGCACGGTGGAGGGATAGGTCCGGTCCTTGGAACGGACGTTGCGGATGTTGTCCGCCGTGAGGTTGACGTCGGTCGCGTGCAGCGGGCGGAAGCCGGAGGCGTCCTGGTAGACGAGCTTGCCGTTCGTGACGCTCAGCTCGTTCAGCTTGAGCGGGTAGATGCCTTCGATCGCCTGCTGCCAGCCGTGATCGGCGATGCCGACCTGGTCCTTGTTCTCCTCCGCCAGCTGGGTCAGGTTCGCATGGATGGTCGGGCCCTCGAACAGGGCGTCCCCGACGAGGCGCAACGCCAGCAGGTCGCGCCAGTGCACGCTGAGGCGCAGGCGCGGGACATGGATGACCGCCGGCGTCGGGTGCGCATCCTGGTAGACGTCGCCGTCGACGAGGTCGAGGCCCAGCCCGAGCAGGTGGAAGTCGACCCTGCGGACCGTGGCGTGGTAGCCCACGAGGTTCTCGTTGAGGGTCTTGACGACGAATCCATGCAGCGGACGGTCGAGGGCGCGATCGAGGACGAAGCCGAGCACCACCAGGATGCCGGCCACGATGAGGAGCGTCCGGAAAATCCGGTAGCGGCGTGTCGTCTGGCCGGGCCGCGGCCGCCGCCGCTCCGGCTCGCGCTCCAGGCGGGTCCGCGGCGGCGGAATCGGGATTTCGTGTCTCTCCTGCCGTCCTGGAACGGCACCGGCCCGCAGCCGTCGTCCTTCGTCCACGACACTCCTCCGAGGGTGCGCCGCAAAATGCCGCGACCCGCGAAGGAAATCAGCAAGAGACTTGCCATCGATCTCCGGCGTGTCCATGGGGTCGATTCGCTGTAAGCCGCGTCCCGACCGGCTTCTCCGCACCAGTGCCGGGGTGCGCGCGGGCGTGTATCATCGCGGCTCCATGACGGGCGGACGGGTGCGCACGGCCCTGGTGACCGGGGCGTCGAGCGGAATCGGCCTCGAGCTGGGCCGCCTGCTGGCGCGCGACGGCGCGCGCATCGTCATGGTCGCGCGCGACGAAGGTCGGCTGCAGCGGGCCGCGCGCTGGGTGCAGGCGGAGATCCCGACCGCGGCGCTGACGCTCCTGCCCGTCGATCTGGCGGCCGCCGGCGCCGCCGCGGCCCTGCACGCGCGGGTGGCGCGCGACATCGGCGACGTCGATCTGCTGGTCAACAATGCCGGCGTGGGACTGTCGGGGCGTTTCTCGAAGAGCGACCCGGACGCGGTGGCGAGTCTCGTCCAGCTCAATGTCGTTGCGCTCACGGAGCTGACCGGCCTCTTTCTGCGGGACATGCTGGCGCGCCGCGCGGGTCGCATCCTCAACGTCGCTTCGACCGCGGCTTATCTGCCAGGGCCCGGCATGGCCGTGTACTACGCCACCAAGGCGTTCGTTCTCTCCTTCAGCGAGGCTCTGGCGGAGGAGACGGCCTGCAGCGGCGTCACGGTCACCGCGCTCTGTCCCGGGCCCATCGACACCGGCTTCGCGGCGCGGGCGGGAATCGAAGGGAGCCGGCTGCTGCGCAGCCCCCTCAAGGTGCCGGCGGCGCAGGTCGCGGAGGCCGGCTACCGCGGCGCCCTCGAAGGCCGAAGAGTCGTCGTGCCGGGTCTCGCGAACAAGATGATGGTCGAAGGATTGCGCCTCATCCCGCGCGCGGTCGCGGCGTCGCTCGCGGGACGCGCGCACGAGCCGGCCGAAGGAGACGACGGCCCGCCGGACCAGGCTCCCCGCTGAAGCGGGCCGGTTCGCTTCACCGCCGCGCTTCCTGAGCGCCGCAGGCGGTCAGATCGACGGCTCAGGCCTCGGGCGGTTCGATCGGCTCGAGTAACGGGCGAGGAACGGGGCCGCGATGGCTCCAACCCCGAGCAGCGCCGCCCCCGCGAGGGCCGCCTTCGGCTCCTCGCGCGCGGTCGTCACCAGCAGGACCGCCCACGTCGCCGTCAGCACCAGCGCGTTGATCACGACCACGGGCGTCCCGCCCGCCAGGCGGAACCCCTGCGGATCCGCATCGGCGGTGCGGCGCGCCTTCAGGACCGACCAGACGACGAGCGCATCGTAGGCCCCGAAGAGCCAGACATCGACGATGAGCAGCTCCTCGAACGGGACCGCCGCGAGGATGGCATAGAGCACCGCGTACAGGATGAGGACGCGGTGCGGCGTGCCGTGACGCGGGTGCTTCTGCACCAGCCAGGCGGGGAGGAAGCCGTCGGCGGCGAAGGCCCACGCCAGCCGCGACCACCAGAGCAGGTACGCCATGAAGATGACCACGAACGACGCCACGCTGGCGAGCAGCGCCCAGTTGCCGAGGACCGGCCCTCCGAGGATGCGGCCGATGGTCGAGAAATGTCCCGACTCCCACTCGTGCCAGGAGCCTGTGGCCGCGAGCCCGACGATCAGCGGCAGCACGTAGCTGATGATGACGAGCGGCGTCACGATGAGCAGCACGAGCGGGATGGTGCGCCGCGGCTGCTCGATCTCCTCCGCCGCGGTCGAGACCTCGGAGTAGCCGGAGTGGAACCACACCGCCAGCGCCAGTCCGGCCGACAGTCCGTCGAGCGGGGCATCGCCGGCGCTGAACGGCACGAAGGGATTGAAGCGCCAGCGGGGGATGGCGGCCAGCACCATCCAGATGAGCGGGGCGATCAGGAAGATATTGAGCCCGACCGCGGCCGCCCCGACGATGCGGATGCCGCGGATGTTGAGCCAGGTCAGGAAGGCGATGAACCCCACCGCCGCGAGCCAGCGCGTCAGAGGACCAATCCCGGGCAGGACGTACTCCAGCGCCTGCGCGAACAGCACCGGGTAGAGCGCGTTGTCGAGGATCGACGACATCAGGCTCCAGATCCCGGCGTGGCAGCCCCAGGTCTCGCCGAGGAACTCCCGGACCCAGCGGTAGTAGCCGCCTTCGATCGGCCGCCGGGCGGCGAGCTCGGCGGTGGCGAAGGAAAGAGGCAGCCCCCAGACGATCGCGCCGACGACGATGAGGGTGATGAGGAGCCCCGGACCGACCTTGGCGACGAAGTCCTCGGTGCCGTACGGTCCGCCGCAGGCGGAGGCGTACAGGAGCCCGATCGCGGCGAGGAGCCCGGCGCGGCGCGGAGTGCGCGAGGCGTCGGCCGGGAACGAGGTCATGCGCGGCGGCCGGAGCCGCCGTCTTCCTTCGCCGACTGGCAGGGGACGCAGCGCGTCGCGAACGGCACGGCGCGCAGGCGCGCGAGCGAGATCGCGCCGGCGCAGACATCGCAGCGGCCGTAGGCGCCGGCATGCAGACGGCTGAGCGCGGCGTCGATCTGCCGCACCGTCTGATCGAGCGACTCGAGCAGGGCCACGTCGGCGCCGCCCTCGCGGCTCGCCTTCCAGCCGTGCACCCCTTCGCTGTCTCCGGCCGACTCGCCGGACAGCTGGGCCGCCAGGAGCTGCCGGTAGCGCGCGTCGGCTTCCTGGCGCAGGCGGGTGAGCATCTCCCTGAGGGCGGCCTGCCGGGCATCGGCTCCGGCGCCGGGGTCGGCGGTCACGCCGCGGATGATAGTCAAAATCCGATGCCCAGGGCGATGTAGGGATAGGCGTTGCCGCCATGCGGTCCGAAGCCCCAGGCGTAGTCGATGCGCACCACCAGCGGCTCGCCGGGGACGACCAGCCGCAGGCCGACGCCGGCGCCGGAGATCGACGCCTGCTCGAGCCCGGGGCTCTGCCAGACCTCGCCGCCGTCCACGAAGACCGCTCCCTTGATCGCCCGCGCGAGGCGCGACTCGAACGGCACGCGCGTCGGATCGGCGACCTCCTCGGGGCCGACGGGGCGCCCCTCGAGCGGGCGGACGAACGGGATCCACAGCTCGCTCTGGAGATAGGCGATGCCGCGTCCGAGGAAGGTGTCCTCCTTGAAGCCGCGCACCGTCGTCGAGCCGCCGAGCGTGAAGAGCTGGAACTGCGGCACCGGACGATCGATCCCGCCGCCGCCGAGACGCAGCTCGTATTCGAAGCCCGTGCGGAAGCGACCGTGCGCGGTGAACTGCACCGCCGGACGCACGTACGGCACGCCGTTGCCGGCGTCGAATGACAGCTCCAGCGCGGGGATGGTGCGCAGCAGGAGACTCGGCGATCTCCAGAAGTGGCGGTATTCGTGGATGGCGCTGAGGCGCAGGAGGGTGAGATCGGTCGCGTCGAGGCCGTCCACGTCCACGTACTCGCGGCGGACCTCGGCCTCGAGGTGCAGGTCGTGCGGGGCGGGCAGGGCGAGCGGCCGGGCGCCGATCGCGATCGATCCCCCGGTGCGCCGCTCGTCCCGCTCCTCTCCATCGATGGCGCGGTTGTTGATGAAGCTCGAGAACAGCGAGCCGCCGAGATCGTAGATGCGCTTCGGCTCCTTGTGCGCGGCGACCAGCGGCGCCGAGTAGCCGATCTCGCCGCCCCACGCGGTGCTGAAGGTCGGGGTCACCGAGATCGTGTCCAGTCCACTGATCACGTCGTGGCGCTGGTAGACGAGTCCGGCGGTGCCGCCGGTCCGCGGACCGTACCCGGCGGTGCCGCCGAGGTAGTTGAGCGGGCCACGGCGCTGGTGCGGACCGCCTTCCTCCTGAAGCGGCGTGATGCTCTGGATCAGGTACGCGCCCTCGCCGACGGCGTCGTCGGGCGGCGCGCCGGCGGGGATGAAGAGCAGGACGTAGCCGAGGCGAACGAGGGCGAGGCGGTCGAGACGGTAACGCTCGACGTTGTAGAGATCCCCCGGGCGCGTCTGCAGCAGGCCGCGCAGGACAGCGCGCGGCGCGCTCGGCGGAACGGGATAGAAGGGCTTCTCTTCGGTCAGCCGCTGGGGCTTGACGCCGAGCGGGTCGAGTTCGGAGACGTCGAAGGTGATGATGGCGACCCGGTGGCTGCTCTCGCGCACGTCGAGCGAGGCGACGCCCTCGTCACACCAGGCGCGGATCGACGGGACATAGCCGAGGGCGCGATAGTGCGAGGCGACGGTCTCGGCCAGCCGCAAAGGCTCGCAAGGCCGGCCCACCTCCGCCTCGAGGAAGTGGCGCAGCGTGTCCCCCTTGAAGACGGCGCCGTCGGGGGCGGTCTCTCCTCCGGACGGGCCGGGGACGATGAAGCGGATGGTGGCGACGCGCTGCAGCAGCACGGAGGGCGGCCCGGACGCCGGCGTGGCGGCGCGCGCCGACGGGACAGCGAGCGTCACCGCGAGCAGCAGGGGAAGGCGCCGGCCCGCGGAGAAACGCCGCCGGTGCGCTCCGCCAGAGGTCACGAGCGCGCTTCGTATCCGTCCCGCCCGCCCGTGTCAAGTCGCCGGGAGGCGGCGGCCTCTTCGTGCGCGTCGCCCCGGGTTGATTCGCCGGCGCGGAAAAGTCCATACTCCACGGCCCCCGGACGCGGGGATCGCCGGGATTCGAGGAGGAAACGACATGCAGCGTGCGTGGCGCCGCGGGAGCGGCCTCGTCATCATCGCCCTGACCGCATTGTGTGCGAGCGCCAGCGTCCGCGCCGACGAGTTCGCCGGAAAGTGGGAGGTCGGTGCGGACCTGCTCAGCACCACGATGGACAACGACACCACCATCAAGGACGCGCTCGGCTACCGGGCACGCGGCGCCTACCACCTCACCAAGACGCACACCATCGAGCTGACCTTCGACTCGGTCTCCGCCGACTCGCAGGAGAAGCACACCGACCTCTCCTACGACCTGCACAAGATCATGTTGAGCTATCTCGGGTCGTTCAAGAGCAAGAAGCCCGACTCGAAGGTGTCGTCGTTCGGGGTGTTCGGCATCGGCCAGATCAAGTACGACAACGGAGCGGCCTCGGACGACAGCACCGTGTTCCAGGCGGGCGGCGGTGTGCGGGTGCGGTTCACGAAGTCTCTCGCCTTCCGCGTGGACGGCCGCATCTGGCACTTCCACGGCGACAAGTTCATCATCCCGCGCGACGGTTTTTTCTCCTTCGACATCGCTGCGGGCCTGTCCTGGTTCTTCGGGAAAGGGAAATAGCCGGCCCGGCTCAGGACGAGGGCTTCGGTTTCGTCGCTGCTGCCGGAGCCTGGGCGGGGGTTTCGGGGACGGGCTCGGTGACCCGCACCGGCTGATCGTCCGGCTGCCCTCCCGACCGCACCAGGCGCAGCAGCAGCGTGCCGCGATCCTCCTGGGCCGTGAGTTCGATGGCGTAGGTCCCGGCTTCGCCGGTCTTGCAGGCGCGGCAGGGAACGGGCTTTTCGCGCAGGCGGCGTTCCTTGCCTTTCTCGTCCAGCGCGAACAGGTCGATGCCGACGAGATCGAACTCGTGCGTCGTCCGCCACTCGAGACGACGCCCGTCGGCTCCCCGCACGCGGCGCGCCTGGATGATGGCCTGGGTGCAGGCGTCGCCGCGGCCGTTCTTGTCGGCGTCCTCCTGGAGCGGGTTCGGGAGGTCGGCGCAGTTGTCGCAGGCGTCGCCGACGCCGTCGGCGTCCCGGTCCTCCTGCTTCTTGTTCGCGAGGGCGGGGCAGTTGTCGCACGCGTCTCCGAGACCGTCCTTGTCGGCGTCCTTCTGCTTCGGGTCGGGGACGACCGGGCACTTGTCGCAGGCGTTCCCGACACCGTCGAAGTCGACGTCCTCCTGTTTCGGGTTGGTGACGCAGGGACAGTTGTCCTTGTCGTCCGGGATGTCGTCCTCGTCCACGCATGGTTCTTTTTTCTCGGCGGCGCTCTCCGCCTCGGCCGCGGCGCCGCCGGATGCGCCGGACGCGCCCGAGCCTCCCGGGTTCGCACCGGGCTCTCCTGTCCCCTGGCCCTCTCCTTCCTGGCGCGGACCGGAACCGTCGCCCGCGTCTCCCTCCTTCGGCACGCCGGGATCGGACTTCTTGTCCCCGGGCTTCGAGCCGGGATTGTCCTGGCCTTCGGCCATGGCGCGGTTCACCGGTCGCGAGTGTCCCGAAAGGATCGGCGTGAGATAGTTCCCCTCGAGCACCAGGCCGACGGCGAAGGTGACGCAGTCGCCACCCGGATCGGGAACGTGCGTCGTCGTCATGTTGCTGTTGAGGTCGGCCACGGGCGTCCAGAGGCCGGAGGTGATGAGGCTCGACAGGGGAGGCGAGCCGCACGAGTTCCGGTTGGAAAAGAGCTTGTACGCGGTCAGGACGGCCCGCCGTCGCCCCGGCGAGTCGACGCAGGTGGGGCGCAGCGTCTGCGTGCAGTCGTCGAGGGTCACGAACGGCTTCCAGCGCAGATCGACGTCGAGGCCGCCGTCCCCCGACGCCCGCACTCCGCTCACCTCCGGGATCGGGAGATTCTGCGCGCCCACGGGCGTCACCTCGCCCACCTCGGTGAACGGCTGGGCCCAGTCGAGCATATAGCCGCCGGCGTCGACGTCGTATCCGACCGAGGCGACGATGCCGACCCCGTGATGCGAGGGACTGCCCTCGTCGGCGGCGGCGGTCACCGCGATGACGATCGGGTGTCCCCACTCGCGGGAGGGATTGGGACAGCCGGCCGCGCGAGAATCGGACCAGCTGCCGTTCACGGTGACGACCCCGTCCGAGCCGGAGCCGGCCTGCGGCTGGCACTGGCCGCCGGACGT
>DASYQE010000391.1:0-12631 GCA_036005805.1 Candidatus Polarisedimenticolia bacterium
TGGCGAAGAGGCGATCGTGCATCTCCCAGTACTTCCCCTCGGCCGAGGCGCACTCGGTCGCCTGCGCCGCCTTGAAGGCGAACTTGTGGATGCTCTCGAGGGGCATGTTCAGGAAGACGCTGCGGACCTTGCCGGTCTTGATGTATTCGAGTTCGATCGACGGGTACGTCTCACGGACGTACTTGGCGCAGTAGGGTCACTGGTAGTCGGAGACTTCGACGAGGGTCAGCTTCGCCGTCTTCTCCCCCTTCGCCATGGCGCCGCCGAGATCGATCACGGTCCCGACACCGGCCGGAGACGGGGCGGCCTGCGCCTGTCGTGCCAGCATCCCCTTCACGTCCTGGAGATCCTTCTGGATTCCCTGGATCATCGTCTTCAGGGATTCGATCTCCCTGGCCAGGTCGTCGTTCGATTTCTCCTCGGCCCGCACCGGCGCCGCCAGCGACAACGCCAGCGCCGCGGCGACGAGCCCGGACATCCTCCACGATGACTGCATCGGCTCTCCTCCTCGTTCCAGGGACCGGATTATGTCAGGGACAGGCGTTCGCCGAAGCGGCGATCTCCGCGTCGCGGCTCCCGACCTGGTTGCCGCCGACCGAGTCGTAGGTGCCCGCGCCGCCGCAGCTCGTGCCGCGCACGAGGTAGAAGAAGCCGCTCCCCGCGGGGGGCTGCGTGGCATCGGTGAAGGAGGTCCCCACCTGATCGTTCGCCAGGCAGGCCTGGACGGCGGTGGTGAAATTCCCTCCCGATGCGTTCAGGAGGGTGAGCGAGCCGCGTACCAGGTCGTAGCGATCGGCCCCCCCCACGGTGGACCAGGAAACCATCTCCGGTCCCTGGCTCAGCGAAATGGAGGAGCCTCCGCCGGGCGGTGGTGACGCGCAGGCGCCGTCGCAGTAGCGCCCGCCCGTGTTCATGTCCGTCATGGTCGCGAGGTTCCTCCCGCCCCACACGATCATCTCCGTGCCGGTCCAGATCGAGGCGCCGAGGAGTCCCCACAGCGGCGTCCCGGTGGTCGAGGTCGCGGTCCAGACGCCGGTCGCCGGGTTGTAGCGGCCGCCCGTGTTCAGCACGTGGGCCGAGTCGTCCTCTCCGCCCCAGAGGATCAGGTCCGATACTTCGCCGGCCCAGACCGCGACATGCGACTCGCGGGCGAGGGGCGCATTGGTCGTCGAAGTGGCCGTCCAGGTGTCCGTCGCCGGATCGTAGAGACCCCCGGTGCCCTGGTCGGACGCGCCGTCGAAGCCCCCCCAGACGATCATCAGGCTGCCGGTGGACACGGTGCTGTGCATCCAGCGGCCGGTGGGCGCGTTGGTGAGCGACGTCGCCGTCCAGGTGTTGGCCGCCGGATCGAAGCGGGCGCCGGTGTTCTGGCCGACGGTGAGATCGTCCTGCCCTCCCCAGATCACCATCCGCGATCCCGCCCAGGCGACGCTGTGCGTGTCCCGGGCGGTCGGGCTGCCCTGCTTGGCCGTGGCGGTCCAGACGTCGGTCGCCGGATCGTAGAACGCGCCGGTGTCGAGGTCCTTGGTCCCGTTCCAGCCGCCCCAGACGATCATCTTGGAGCCCGACCACACGGCCGTGGTGTAAATGCGCCCGGCCGGGGCGTTGGTGGTCGTGGTCGCGGCCCAGGTGTTCGTCGCCGGGTCGTAGCGCGAGCCGGTGTTCTTCGGGTTGAAGATGATGTCGCAGCCGCCCCACAACACCATCTTCGTCCCGGTCCAGACGCCGACGTGGCTGTCGCGCAGCTCGGGGGCGTTGGTCGTGGTCGTGGCGCTCCAGCTGTTGGTCGCCGGGTTGTAGCGGCCGCCGGTGTTGGTGTCGCTATCCGTGAAGGCGTCGTAGCCTCCCCAGACGATCATCTCCGCGCCGGTCCAGACGGCGCTTGCGGCTTCGCGCGTCGAAGGCGCGCCGGTCGTCTGCACGCCCGCCCAGGTGTCGGCGACGCAGCTCGCCGGGGCGAGCGGCGGCAGCGCCTCGACCGACGCGCGGCTCATGCCACTCGCGCCGGCGCCCGCCTCGGAGGAAAGCGCTGCGCTCGTCTCGGCCCACCACTGGTCGAACGGCTTCTTGGGCCAGGACACCGTCACCACCCGCACGCGGGCGTCGCTCTTCTCGACGATCGCCTGCACGAAGAACCGCTCGTCGTCCTCCTGCAGGCTGCCCGGAACACCGACCTCCCGATCCTGGAAGCGCGACAACCCCCGACGCCAGGCCGCGTCGTCCATCGGGATCACCCGCGCGCCGCTCACGGTGGCGGCGCGCTCCGGATGTTTCCCGCCGCGCACCCAGATCGCCTCGGAGTCGTCCGCCTCGCGGCGCAGCTCGGCGAGCATCGGACGGCGCTTCAGCAACTGCTCGATGGACGCCTTCAGGTCACCGTGGAAACGCGGGTCGCGCGCATACGCCTCGCGAATCAGCCGGTCCGCCAGGATGGGACGCGCCAGGGCCTCGGCCACCAGGACCGGGTCGTTCCCGAGCGCCGCGAAGATCTCCTCGAGGACGCCGGGGGCGCGGCTGGTCGCCGCCATCCGATCGATCTCGGCGCGGAGATCCGCGTCGCTGATCGGACGGCCCCAGATCCGTTCGAGCGCTTTCGACTCGAGCAGGGCGTTCTCGACCGTGGCGCGCAGGGCGGATTCCGGCACCACTTCGCTCAGGGCCGGCTTCGGGCCCTCGTTGCCGTCCGGCCAGATGCGATGCCGCCAGTACACGCCTTCGATGTCCGCCTGCGCGGCGACACGCTGATCGAGGCCCAGATCGCGCGCACGGGCGGGAACGGCGAAGGCGGCGGCCGAGCCGGCCATCCAGACCAAGAGCATCACTTTGGATCGCGACATGATTCCCCCTGGACTCGAAGGTGGGCGGCGACTGGTGACCGCAGAATATGGATCCAATCCACCCCCGGTGAGATGACTTTCTTCGTCACTGGACTTGAAAAACCCGGCCGGAGACGACCGGATCCGCAGAACCGTAGCTGCGGACATTCCTGGCCTTGTCCTCGAGGCGGATCGACCCGACCCTCCAGGTGCCCCGGGCGGCGGCCGGGGGGACGTCCAGGGCGCCGGTCCAGACCCCCGGGTTCCCGGGGTCGGGGGAGCAGCTGAAGTAGTTCTTGGGGGCCTGGCCGCCTGGGGAGGGGGGCCCTTCGAACCACCCGGTCATCCCGACGGCTCCGCTTCCTTCGTCGGAGACCCTCGCGGTGACGCCGATTCGCCCCCCCGTCCCGCTCGGGATGACCGCAAGGGACAGGTCGAAGGCGTCGAGCGTCGGGGCCGTGAAATCGCAGCCGCTGCCGGAGGACACTCCGAACCCCGCCCGCGCCAGCACCGGCGCGTCGGAGTGCAGGAGCGCCGTGTTCCCGGCGCCGTCCTTGACCGCGAGCTGCTGCACGATCCATTCGCCGCAATCGGCGGTCGCGGGAAGGGTGATGTCCCCCACCCACGCGGTCCCATCGGCGCTCAGGACGGCGTTGAACCAGATGAGGGCGGATTTCGACGGGCTCTGGCAGGCGCCGGTCACCGAAGCGACGCCGGAGAGATCGTCCCGCGTCTGCACCGCGATGGTGTTCTTTTCGCCGGGGGAGACGGCGCTCCTGTCGAACCAGACCTGCACGACCTCCGGCGGGGTCGAGTCGGACTGGCTGGAGAACGCCGCGAAAGTGCCCCCGGGAGGGGCGGCGGCGGCCGAAGCCGCCTGGATGAGCCTGGTATTGCCGGCCCCGTCGGTCATCGAGATCCAGGCGACGTACCACGTCCCTGTCTGGGCCGAGGCCGGAAGGGCGATCGGGAACAGGTAGACCGGTCCAGGCCCGGGGTTCGCGGACCCGAAGCTCAAAGATGCCGACCTGTTGGGGCTGCGCACCTCCCCCCACAGCGTCTTGATCCCCGACCGGGCGTCGCTCGCCTGGACCGTCAACGTCGTGATACTTCCCCCTTCGACCTGCGCGGGGTCGAAGCGCAGGCCGTCGAGCACCGGCGGCGTGTTGTCCGCCGTGGCATCGTCTCCGTCCGGGTCATCGTCGTCGGTGTCCGGATCGTCCCCGGGAGACTCGTCCGCAGGCTTCGGCGAGGCGGTCGTGTGCCCGTCCCCCCCGGCCGGCGGGGATCCCTGCGCCGGCGTTCCCGGCACGTGTACCGGCTGGGATCCCACGACGAACCCGTCCGGACCGGGCGCGGCCGCTCCGGAGAGCGGGGACGGCGAGGTGCCGGGTGCGGCGCCGGCCGGCGCGAGGCCCTGCCCGGCCGCTGGCGGCCGGAACATCTCTGCGGGCGCGCTCGCCGACCCTGCGCTCGCGTTCCCGGACCCGCCTGCCGCGGAGGCGCGGTCGGCGGCGGCCATGCCCGGAAGCGCCGCCCCGCCTGCCCGGTTGTCCTCCTGTGTCGTGCGCGGAGCCGCCGCCAGGGGTGCGCTCCCCGGCGTCCCGGCCGCGTTGCCGGCGACTCCCGCGGACGGTTCCGCAGCAGCCGCCGCACCCGGCATCGAGGACCCGGGCCCTGACGCCGTCCGACCGCCCGTCCCTGGCGCGGAAGTCGCCGGAGCCGACGTCGTCCGGCCCGGAGCCTGTGTCGCGGTCCCATCGCTGCCGGACCCGTCGGTCGCATGACCGGGTTCGCCCTTATCGAGCCATCGCCGCAGCTGGATGGTGCCGAGCACCATGCACTCGACGACGATGGCGGCGATCAGGATGCGGCTGACGGACTTCGGGAGCAGGCTCATCGGACCTCGAAGACGCCGCCCGCCAGCACCGGGTCGGCCGGCGTGTATTCGCGCGCGTTGAGCGCCTTGTCCTCGAGGCGCACGACGCGCACCTTCCAGAGGCCCTTGGGAGCGAACTGCGGGACGAGCAGGCTGCCGGTCCAGGGCGCCTCCGGGTGATCCGGATCGGGCGTGCAGGTGAAATGGTTCCTGGGCACCTGTCCCCCTTCCGACACCGGGCCTTCGAACCATCCGGTCAACGTGGCGGCGCCGCTCCCCACGTCGTGGACGCTGGCGCGGATCTGGATCTCGGTCACCGCGTCCACCGGCACGATCGTCTGCGACAGCGAGAAGCCGTCGAGCGTCGGCGGGGACGAGTCGCAGTCGGGACGTGGAGCGATCCTGAATCCGGCGTGCCCGAGGCCGGGGGCGTCGAAGGTGACGTGCGCGCTATTCCCGGCCTTGTCCTGGACGTTGACCTGCTGCACCGACCACACACCGCAGTCGGCGCTCGCGGGGATCGGGATGGCTCCCTCCCACAGCCCCGAATCCTCGTTCAGCGCGCAGGTGAACGGGATGAGCGCCGCCCCGGACGGGCTCCGGCACGCGCCCGAGACGGAGGCGACTCCGGACAGGTCGTCGCGCACCTCCACCCGCACCACGTTCCGGTCCTCGTCTTCGATGACGTCCTTGTCGAAGGAGAGGCCCAGAACCTCCGGCGCGATCGAGTCGGATTCCGTCGAGGAGACCGAGAAGGTGCCGCCCGGCGGCGCCGTCGTCGCCGACGCGACCTGGATCAGGGCGGAGTTGTTGGCCACGTCGGTGAGGTAGAGCCACTTCACGAACCAGATGCCGGTCTCCGCCGCCGCCGGAATGTTCACGACGTAGGAGAACGGGGCGCCCCCCTGCGTCTCCTGCAGGTAGAGCGACAGGACCGCCTGGCCGCTCGGGCTCTGGATTTCCCCGCGCACGGATTTGACCCCCGACAGGTTGTCGGTGGCCTGGATCGTCATCCGGGTCGGATTCCCGCCTTCGACGACCGGCGGATCGAAGCGGATCTGCGTGAGCGCCGGCGGCGTGCGGTCCGAGGTCGTGTCGGGGCCGGCGGTGTCCCCGTCATCTTCCTCCGGTGCCGGCGCCGGCCCGGGCGTGGCGGCGGCCGGCGCAACGGAAGGACCCGTCGGCGCTGCCGCGGAATGGCTTCCCGGCCGTGAACCGCCCGCGCTCCCGGAGGACTGCGCCGGCGCGGACGCCGTTCGCGACGAGCCCGGCGGGGGGCTCGTCCGATCGATGTCGCCCGGAGAATCCGTGTTCCCCACGATCGCCCCATCACGGGCGGCGTGCCCCACGGCCGGCGGCGATTCCTCCGGCGTCTGCATGCGGTCCTGCGCCGCGGGGCCGGACCCGGTCGGCGAGGAGCCCTCCGCCGTCGGCGCAGCGCCGACCGCGGGAGACGCAGGGCCGCCGGCAGGCGACGCCGGCTCGTTGTCCGGCGAAGCGGCGTCGGCCGGGAGATTCGCCGCCGCGTCGCCGGTCGTGTCCGCCGCGTGGCGGCGCGCCTCGGTCCACCTCAGGACGTTGATCGCGCCGAAGAAGACGAGCGCCAGGACGAGGATCGCCACGGTCAGGCCGAATCCCCAGGTCCGCTTCGATCCGTCCGGCGTCATGCTCTTGTCCCGCGCCCGGCTCAGCGAGGCGGATTCGCCGCGCAGCGGAACCCGAAGTCCCCTTCGCGGTAGCCGGTGTAGGCGAAGTTGCGGCTCGAAGCGCTCAAAACCGTCGGCCGGCTGTCCCACGACCCTCCCTTGACGATGCGGGCGCGGCCGGTCTTCGGACCACGGGGATCGTTCCTGGGGCTCGACGCGAAGTAGTCGGGACTGTACCAGTCCTCGCAGAACTCCCACATGTTGCCGCCGGTGTCGAGCAGCCCGTAGGGGCTCACGCCGGTCGGCCGGATGCCGGCGGTGTCGTTCCCCAGTTGCCCCCAGTTGCGGCGGAACACGGCGCGTTCCGGCGTCGGCGGCTCGGGGCCCCAGGGGAACAGGCGGCCGTCGGTGCCCCGCGCCGCCTTCTCCCGCTCCGCCTCCGTCGGCAGCCGGCCGCCGACCCATTCGCAGTACGCCTTCGCCTCGTCCCACCGCACGAAGGACACCGGATCGTCATCGTGCACGCCCCAGTAGGGATCGGGAGGCAGGGGACGCCCCGTCGCCGTCGCGAAGGTCCGGTAGCGCCCCACCGTCAGCGGCAGCTTGTCCATCAGGAAGGTGGACACGAACACCGTGTGCGGCTGCGGCTTCCCCTCCGTCTCGAGATTCCCCATGAGGAAGTCGCCTTCCGGGATTTCCACCATGGTCGCGCCGTCGCGCTCCCGCCGGAATTCCGGGTAGCCCGCGGTGTTCTTCTCCGTCGCCGCGAGCGCCGGCTGCAGCGCGGCGCCGCCGTCGGAGGGATCCGGGGTCACCGGAACCGTCACCCCCTTCGTCAAGACCACCGTCCGCGCCACGGGACCCGAGGCAGCGCGCAGCCGCAGCTCGCGCGTCCCGACGGGCACCGTCGGGAGAAGCAGCCGTCCATCCGTTCCGGCATGACCCGCCACGCCCCCGTCCAGGATCACCTCGGAGCCGGGCAGAGCGCCCGACACCGAAAGCGCGCCATACCGGGCTCCCTCGGGCTCCGCGAAATCCATCCGGACGCGCAGGAGCACCTGGCGGATCCCCGCTGCCTCCCGCGTTTCCGACTCCAGCGACAGCGGCGCCACGAACTCCTCGCCAGCCTCGAGACGGATCGATCGGCGATCCACGACGGCCGGGCCGTCTTGCGCGCCGCCCTCCGCTCCCGCTCGGATCCGCGGCCGCGTCCGCAGCGTGAGGAAGACCTGGAAGGCGGCCCTGGGACCGGGATCCATCGTCCCCTCGTCCCACCCGGCGTCGGCGGACACCTCCTCGATCAGGAAGGCTGATTCGTCCCCCATGGTCCCGGCTCCGCACCGCACGGGTGTGCTCTCGCCGGTCAGGGCACCCCACAGGGCGAACGACACCGTGCCGGAAGCGCCGGCGACCTGGATCGCCTCGCACGTGGCCGGCGCACCGTCACGGCGTTCGGCCTCGAGGCCCAGGTGCATCTCGACGCGTCGCGCCGCGGGCACACCCTCCACCGGAGGCGTGCCCGCCCCCGCCAGCAAGGCAAGAACGATCGGGATCATGGCGCCGGCGTCACGCGATCGTCCTGGACGCAGCGGAAGCCCTGCATCGGACCGTTCCAGGCCGGCTCGACGCCGATGCGCGAAGCGTTCCGCACCGAGTAGGACGCGCTCATCCAGTTGCCGCCGCGAACCGACCGGGTCGTTCCCGCCGCCGGACCCGGAGGGTTCTCGACCGGAGCGTCGCCGATGTCGTAGCCGCTCTTGTAGAAGTCCGAGCACCACTCGGCGACACTGCCGGCGAGATCGAGCACGCCGCGCACACTGGCGCAGTCCGGCCAGGCGCCCGCGTCGCCCGGCGCGTGCGGACCGCCATCGCGCGTATTGCAGCGCCAGGGTTCGAAGCTGTTGCCCCAGGGGTAGGTCCAGCCGGCGTCTCCGCGCGCTTCGCGCTCCCACTCGGCCTCGGTCGGAAGACGCCCCCCCACCCATTCGCAGTAGGCACGGGCGTCGTCCCAGGCGATGCCCGAGACCGGCATCGCCTCGGGCGTTCCCCAGATCGGCGGCTTGGCAATCGACTTTCCGGACGCGGCCTGGAACAGCTTGTACTGGCCCCACGTCACCTCGGTCTTGTCCATCAGGAGGGCATGGACGCGGACGGCGTGCGCCGGCCGCTCCGACGCATCCCCGACTCCGTCCGGACTGCCCATCTGGAATTCACCGGCAGGGATGCGGACGACGACGGCGCCGTCCCGCTCGCGCCAGAACTCCTCTCCTCCCTGCGGATTGGTGCCGAGCGGCCGCAGTCCATCGGCGGCGGGGCCGGAGGGTTTCAGGACGGCGAGCGCCACCGTGCTCCGCTTGCCCTTGCCGACACGTGTCACGGTGCGTGCCTCGCGTCCCGACGCGTCCTGCACGATCACCTCGCGATCGCCGGTCCGCACGGCGCTCAGGACGACGGGCCCCCCGGCCGACGTGCGCCCCACCGGACCGCCGTCGAGGAAGATCCGGGCGCGCGGCACGTCGGCGGTGACCGCGATCTCCCCGTACTGGACCGCCGGCGCGGACCCGGGGACGCGGGCGTGGAACTTCAGCAGCAGCTCGCGGACCCGGAACTCGTCCGTCTCTTTCGCCGTCGCGATCAGGATGGGGATCACCGCGCTCGTGTCCCCCTGCACCCGGATTGTCCTCGTCTCGGTGGCCGACTCGTAGGATGGCGCGCCTTCCGGCCCGAAGCCGGTCAGCCTGCGGGTGGCGATCGTCGCGTCCAGGAGCAGCTCGGAGCCGGCGACGCTCGCCTTCGCGATGGCGACGTCCACGACGAGATACGGGGAGCCGCTCAGGCCCCACGACGAGGCGCCGTTCTCCGGCACAGGCGCCGTGAGGCCCGCCGCGGACGTCGTCTGCTGCGGCGTGGAGAGCCTGCAGCCGCTCGACGACCGGATGGCGGCCCATCCCGAGGCGGAGTCGGCCCGCGCCTCACCATAGAAGAGACGCCAGCGGGCCCCCGACTCCTTCCGCACCGTCGTCTCGACCGCGCAGCGATCGTACGCGGGCCCCTCCGCGCTGTTCTCGACGAGCTCGAGACGCGTCCACGCCTCGGCGGGGCGCGCCTGCGTCGCGCGGGCCTGCATCGCGGGCGGCGATCCCAGCGCCGCCAGCGCGAGACCCGCCAGCAAACCGATGCGACGCAGGCTCATCGGGTTTCTCCCGGCGCCCCGGTCACCGGGGACGCTGCCGCCCCTGCGGGTGGATTGGCAGCGCAGCGGAACCCGAAATCCCCCTCCCGGTACCCGATGTAGGCGAAGTTCCGCGACGAGGCATAGAGGGTGATCCAGCGGCTGTCCCAGGACGAACCGCGAACCACGTGCGCGCGGCCGGTGTTCGGACCACGTGGATCCTTCTGCGGCGCAGACAGATCGTAGGCGGGGCTCCACCAGTCCTCGCAGAACTCCCACATGCTCCCTCCCATATCGAGCAGCCCGTACGGAGAGGCGCCGGTCGGCCGAACGCCGGCCGTCTCGTTCCCCTGCGCCCCCCAGAAGTGGCCGAACACGGCCCGCTCTTCGCTCGGCGGTTCGGCTCCCCAGGCGAAATCGCGACCGTCGGTTCCCCGCGCCGCCTTCTCCCGCTCGGCCTCCGTCGGCAAACGCCCCCCCGCCCACTCGCAATAGGCCTTCGCCTCGTCCCACCTCACGTACGCGACCGGATTCCCGTCGTGCAGGCCCCACCACGGATCGGGTGGGAGGCGCCGCCCCGTCTCCGACGCGAAGCGCTCATACCGTCCCACGGTCAGAGGCAGCTTGTCCATCAGGAATCGCGACACGAACACCGGATGTGGCTGCGGCGTTCCTTCGACCTTCAGGTTCCCCATGAGGAACTCCCCCTCCGGGATCTCGACCATCGTCGCGCCGTCCCGCGCGCGCCGGTACTCCTGGAAGCCCTGGGCATTCTTCTGCGTGGCCCGTAGCGCCGCTTGCGAAGCCGCGGGCTCCGGGTCGGGTCGCACCAGAACCCTTCTCTCCGGGACCACCTGGATCCTGCGGGTGATGGTGCCCCCCGAAGAGGTGCGAAGGCGCACCACCCGCCATCCGGCGCGCACCTGCGGCAGGAGCAGGCTGCCGTCGCTGCGGGCGAGGCCGGCGACTCCTCCATCCAGGATCACCGCGGACCCCGGGGCGGCGTTCGACACGGCGACGGCGCCGTAGGCGCTCGCCCCCTCACGCCCCGCCCAATCGACCCGCACGCGCACGAAGACCTGGTGGACCCCGAGCGTCTCGCGCCCGCGCGCGTCGAGCGTGAGCGGCGCGATGAACTCCTCACCGGGCTCGAGTCGGAAGGAGCGGTGATCCGTCACGACCGGCCCGTAGGATCGCCCCTGCTGCGACGCGCCGCTGGCCTGCCGCGTGCGCAGCGTGACGAACACCTGGAACGCCCCGAAGGGACCGGGATCCATGGCACCTCCGTCCCAGCCGACATCGGCGGAGATCTCCTCGATCAGGAACGGCTCTCCGCTCGCGGGCGCGGCGGCGAAACTCTTCGGAGCCGCGCCGGCGGCGCACCGGCCGGCCGTGCCCGGCTCGGCAAGAGCGCTCCAGAACGCGAACGCCACCGGCGACACCGCGCTCGCGACCTGGGCGGCCTCGCACGATTCGGTCGGTCCGCCGTTGCGATCGGCGACGACCTCCAGGCGCATCTCGATGTGCGTCGAAACGGCCGGGCGCTCAGGCGGCGTCTCCGCGGAGCGGGCGGGAGGCAGCGGTGTCAGCAGCAACGCCGCCAGGCCCGCAAACATCGACGGTCTCGATCGCAAGGCACTCATCCCGTCTTCATCCTACAGAAACGAAAAGAGGCCGGGCCACAGGCCCGGCCTCCCTCGATGAACTCTCAACTTCGCTCTCCGGCGGACCGGCCGCGTCAGGCGACCGGCCCGCCGGTGTCGGCGATGGTCCGTCTCAGTTCTTCGGAACGATGACGAACTGGTCCGAACCGCCGCTCGAGTCAGTGAACGTGTACGTCTCTGTCGGGTGGCAGACCCTGGTGACGGCCTGGCCCTTCAGATCCGAGGGTGTGAACTTGATGCCGATGATCACCTGCGTCCCGGCGGCAACGCCCGGCGCCGTGATCACGATCTGTCCCGTCGTCGAGTTGAACGTGGCCCCCGAAGTGACGTTGCCGCAGGCGGGCGTGTACAAGTTCACCTGCTGGATGTTCTGCGGCGGCATGGGCTTCCACCCCGTCCCGCAGCTGCCGGAATTGCTCTGGTTGACGGTGATGACACCGCCCGCCCCGACCGTCGCGTGCGAGTAGTAGAAGATCACACCCGGAGCGACGGAGTTGACGGTCAGGCCCTTCACCGTGTAGCCACCCGGCGGCTCGTCCGGAGCCGTACCGGCCGCGAACTGCTGGCAGGTGACCTGGGTCGGCGTGATCTGCGCATTGCAGGTGCCGTTCGGCACGTGCACGCACGCCCCCGCCGAGCAGACGTCGTCGGTGCAGGAGGTGCCGTCCGACGAGCAGGTCGTCCCGTTCGGGAGCGATCCGTCCGCCGGGCAGGCGCCCGCCGTGCCGGTGCAGCTTTCGGCCGCATCGCACTCACCGGCCGCGGCGCGGCAGATGGTGGTCGCCGGCTTGTAGCCGTCGCTGCAGTGTCCCGCGCCGTCGCACGAGTCGGTCCCGTCACAGGCGCCGCCGTTCGAAGTGCCGGTGCAGGACGTGGTGGACGGAGCGAAGCCGTCCGCCGGGCAGGCGCCCGACGAGCCGTTGCAGCTCTCCGCCACGTCGCACTGTCCCGCCGAAGCGCGACAGACGGTCGTGGGCGGCTGGTAGCCGTCCTGGCAATGACCCGAACCGTCACACGAGTCCGTCCCGTCACAGGCCCCGCCGTTCGAGGAGCCCGAGCAGGTGGTCGTCACCGGCTGGAAGGCATCCACCGGGCAGTTGCTCTCCGTCCCGGTGCAGCTCTCCGCCACGTCGCACTGTCCCGCCGACGACCGGCAGATGGTCCCGACCTGGAAGCCTTCCTCGCAGTGACCGTTTCCGTCACAGGAGTCCGTCCCGTCACAGGGCCCGGTGTTCGCGATCCCCGTGCAGGTCGTCGTCTTCGGCTGGAACCCGTCCGCCGGGCAGGCGCCCGACGTCCCGGTGCAGCTCTCCGCCACGTCGCACTGGCCCGCCGACGCGCGGCAGATGGTCGTCGCCGTCAGGTAGCCGTCCTTGCATGCGCCGGCCCCGTCACACGAGTCGGTGCCGTCGCAGGCGCCGCCGTTCGACGTCCCGACGCAGCTCGTGGTCTCG
>DASYQE010000392.1:0-16784 GCA_036005805.1 Candidatus Polarisedimenticolia bacterium
GAAATAACGCGCCCGGTCGAGCGCCCGCTGCAGGAAGCGGACGCGCTCCTCGCGCACCCGGTCGCACGCCGGCGTCCCCGCCCGCTCCTCGGCCTCGCCCCGCCCGTCGAAGACCGACCAGCGGTGCTTCACCCACTCCCGCGCGTCGTAGAGATCGATGTCGAGCGGCCGACCGTCGGGGTCGACCAGCACCGGCGCGCCCGGCGGCGGGAGGAGCTGGTAGATCGATGGCATGGTGAAGATCGACTCCACCGACATGGAGCGCGAGAAGCCGATGTTGAGCACGCGGAACGAGGCCATGGTCCCTTCGAGCGGCGTGCCGACGAGCACCACGCGGCCGAGATTGGGCGCTCCGGCCCAGGTGACCTCGTGCTCGAGGCCGTCCGACACCACGTCCACCCCGCCGTACATCAGGTAGTAGAGGGCGACCAGCCCGCCCATCGAGTGCGCCACGATGTCGAAGCGCATCTGCGGGGCGTTCAGGCGCGTGCGTACGCCGTGGATCGCTTCCGCCAGCCCCTGGGCCGACTCGACGTTGTCGCGCCGCCAGTCGTAGATGTAGACGAAGCCGGTGTCCCCGGGGCGCGGATCGCGGATGTCCCCCATCTTGTAACCGCCGGTGTCCTGGAGAGCGCTCAGCATCGCGCCGTAGAACTTCACCCCGGCGACGCTCTCGTACAGCGAATAGGGGACGAGGTGGTCGCGGTTCTGCGAGAACTCCGCCGACCCGATCGGCAGGTCGAGATTGTCCGTCTGCGAGCGGGTGATGGCGTTGGAGAACCGACCCCACACCGACTCCGACGTCCGGTCGTTCCGCAGCTTCGACCCGATGAACCCGTGGATGAAGATGACCGGGTTGCGCTCGGTGCGGGCGGCGGCGTTGGCGTGGATCTGCGTCATGTCGTAGCGGTGCACCATGGCGCAGCCGGTCAGGATGAGGGTAGCCGCCAGGAGCAGCGCCCCGCCGCAGGGGAGGGCGATGCGGACGATCCGGCCCCATCCCCTGCTCATGCACTCACCTCCGCCCCTCCGGGGGGCGCTGTCAATATATGGTCGTCCCCAGGACGCGGCAACGCGCCGAAGCCGCGCCTTGCGGTGGCGGCCCCGGCGATCCACCCGGGTTCTCGCGTGTCGTTGTCTGGAGTCGAGGGACGCGTCGACGACGCGACGCGCTAGCGCGGCCCTTCTGATTCGCGTGGCAGCTTGCCGGAGAAGCGTAGCATCTGGAGGGTGAAATCGCCCGCTTTTTCGAGGTGCGCGTCCACCACGTCCCCCGACGCGTCCCGGGTGGGCACGATCTCCGGCATCACGAAGGCCAGCCAGGAAGGGATCTTCGCCCGGTCGGCCCGCGCCACCACCTCGTCCCGCAGCTTCGGGTCGATGCGGGTCGCGTAGCGCTCCAGGAGGTCGCGGGCGGCGGCGCGGTCCCCCTCGCCCTTGATCCGCTGCACCTCCGCCAGGAGGGTCGCCACCCCCTTGCGCATGGCGGCGGTGTCGGCGACCTTGAAATAGGTCCGGTCGTCGTGCGATTCGACGGCGACCCCGCCGCCGTGCGCCCGCAGCCACTCGACGATGAGGTGGGTCGCGCGCATGTGGTCGTCCTCGAGCCGGTCTCCGGTGCGCACGCGTCGCAGCAGGCTCAGGTCGTGGATCAGGTAGTCGCGGTAGGCCGCCTCCGCGACGAGAGGCGACGAGATGAGCTTTCTCTCCAGCAGCACCGGGTCGAAGATGGCGTGCAGCGCCACCAGCTCCGCCCGCGCCTCCTCGAGCGCGGCGTAGCTCTCGCCGAGCAAAACCGACGGCTCCTGCGGGAGCCCCTCGCGGGAGCGCCCGGCGGCGTGCCCGAGCGCCTCGTGCATGGCGGTGAGGAGCATCTCCGCCTCGACCGTGTGCTGCATCAGGAGAGGCCGATCCTCCGGCAGCGCGAACTCGTCGGTCAGCGCCTGCAGCGTGGCGCGGTTGCCGGCCTCCAGGACGTTGGCGTACAGGAACGACCGGTTGCCGACGTGCTCCTGGATGTCGTCATCGTTCGGCAGGTTGACTCCAATCGGAGGGGACGGGCCGCCGTCGCCCACCGCCAGGAGGACCTCCACCGCGGCGACCACCGGAGGGTTGAACTCGCGCCGCTTGAAGCGCGCGTCCCAGGGCGCCCGCTCCTCGAACCCCCGCGCCTCGGCGGCGAGCCCCTGCAGCAGCCGGGTCCGCTCCGGGTCGGCGAAGAAGACCATCCCCTGCCAGGAGCCCTTGCGGCCGCGCGGATCGTGATAGGTCTCGATGAAGCCCTGCACCGTGTCCACGGCCGGGCTGAGCTTCACCCAGTCGAGGTTGTAGCGCTTGAAATCGGCCGCCTCGCCGCTGGCGAAGAAGTCGGACAGAAGCGACAGCGCCTGCGCTTCCTCGGGGGACGCGAACACCTTCGCCTTGGTCAGGAAGCCCATCACCGTGCGCAGCTGCGACGCATACATGCCGGGCGGGATCGCCGGGCCTCCCGGGCCGGGAGCGCGGCCGGCGCGCCAGACCTCCTCCTCGAGGCGACCGTCCTTCTTCACGAGGCGGCTGTTGAGCGGGTGCTGCTCCTTGAACCCCGAGAGATCCGCGAGGGTGACGCCGTCGTAGAAGTTGACGCTGCTGCAGGCGAGCAGGTCGGCGCCGCCCGGGGCGGTCTTGCAGGTCAGGAGGGGCTCGAACGACGGGTCGAAGAGGGCGGGCCGCAGGCGTTCGAGCTTGTGCTCGAGGGGCTCACGCACCGGAAGCTTGATGACCGCTCCCTCTTTCTGCGCCGCGGCGATGCCGCGGCGCAGGTCCTCGTAGGAGAACTCCGGCACGAACTTGGCACGGGTGCGCTCGTTGTGATTGCCGGAGGAGATCCAGAACTGCTTGAGGTAGCGCAGGAGCGCTTCGCGGAAGTCCGGATCGAGGTTGCGCGGATGGGTCAGGACCTCCTCGAGGAGGTCGCGAATCTCGAGCCCATCGCGCCCCAGCTGGTCGTAGTGGATGTCCCGTCCGGCCAGGGCGGCGCGCGACAGGTAGAAGGCGAGGATGCGGTCGCGCTGCGGCAGCGCGTCGAACCCGCGCGCCTCGAGCGGCGCGATGGCGAACTCGCCGACCCGCTCGAGGATCGGCCCGTTCGCGTCCGTGGTCTTCGATGACATGCCGCTCCGGCCTCCGTCTCCGCCCCCGCAGCCGGCAGCGAAAAGAGCTGCCGCCCCGGCGACCAGAGCCACCGCCGCGCCGCCGAGGAACTCCGTGTGCTGCCGCAAAGGGCGCCCATTATAGGGGCGTCAGGTCCACGCATCCTCTTGAAGGGGGGCGTGTTCCGTTGACAGTCCCGCGCGACAACGGGTAGAGTCCGCCGACCTGCCGCGCCGTCTCTGTGGTCCGGTCGCGCCTTTTCACGGAGGGCTTAGCGCATGAGCAACCCTCAGGCTCCGGGTTCCGCACCGCCGGAGCACCAGCCGTTCGTCCCCCCCACGCTCGAGATGAAGGAGTTCACGCTCCGGGCCGTCCTCATCGGCCTGGTGATGACCGTCGTCCTCGGCGCCGCGAACGCCTACCTCGGGCTCAAGGCCGGGCAGACGATCGCCGCGACCTATCCGGCCGCCGTCATCAGCATGGCGATCCTGAGGGTGCGGCGCGGCTCGATCCTCGAGGAGAACATCGCCCGCACCGCCGGATCGATCGGCGAGTCGGTCGCCGCCGGCGCGGTCTTCACCCTGCCGGCGTTCTACATCGCCGGCGTGTGGCCTTCGTTCAGCCCGAAGGACGCCTACTGGAAATCGACCGCGCTGATGCTCGTGGGCGCCGTGCTCGGCGTGCTGTTCTGCTCGCTGGTGCGCCGTGTCCTCGTCGAGGACCGGGAGCTGCCCTTCCCCGAGTCGGTCGCCGCAGGTGAGATCCACAAGGCCGGGCAGCGCGGCGCCGAAGCGGCGAAACACCTCTTCTACGCCATGGCCGCCGGCGCGGGGGTGTACCTCGTTGGCGCCTTGCAGCTCCTCGGGGTGGACAAGAACGTCCCGGTCCTCATGGGGCAGATCGGCACGTCGAAGATCAAGCTCGGCGCGGGCGACGCCGGGCCGGCCATCGCTACGGGCGGGGCGACCCAGTTCGCCCTCCCGAGCATCTCGCCGGCCCTCATCGGCGTCGGGTATGTCATCGGGCCGGAGCTGGCAGCGCTCAACTTCTCCGGCGGCGTGATCGCGTGGGGGCTGCTGGTTCCCCTGATTACGTACCTGCTCGGTCCCCAGCTGAGCGCTTTCCTCCCCGCCGGCGTTACCGTGCCGACCGGGACCGATCCGGCGGCGTGGGCCGGGACGATCGCGGCGGTTTACAAGTTCATCGTGCGACCCATGGCGGTCGGCGGCATGCTCGTCGGCACCGTGTACACCCTCTACAGGCGGCGCGAGAGCATCTTCGGCGGGTTGATGAAGGCGTTCGCCGAGGTGCGCGGCGGCACCGATTCCGCGCAGGCGGCGCGCAGGACCGACCGCTACATGTCGTCGAAGGTCGTCTTCATGCTCATCGGACTGGTCGCCATCCTGATGACCGCCCTCTACATCAAAATGACGGGGCTCGTGGCAGGGGCGATTGTGGCGGCGATCGTCATGCTCGTCGTCGGGTTCTTCTTCGCCACGGTCTCCGGCTATCTCGTCGGTCTCATCGGCTCGTCGAACAATCCGATTTCCGGGCTGACCCTCTCGACCCTCATCATCGCCGCCCTCCTCATGGTGACGATGGGGGCGACCGGCCTCGGCGGGGTCGCCGCCGTACTCGGCGTGGCGGCGGTCGTCTGCGTGTCCTCGGCGGTCGCCGGCGAGCTGCTCCAGGACTTCAAGGTCGGCTACATCCTCGGCGGCACGCCGCGCACCATCCAGATCGTCGAGCTGATCGCCGTCATCTGCGCCAGCCTCGTCATGTACTTCCCGCTCCTGATGCTGCATGAAGGGAACATCAAGGGCGGGGGCACCGGGTTCGGTGATCCGAAGCTGTCGTCGCCGCAGGCCGGCCTCATGGCCGCCCTCGCGAAGGGAATCGTTGGCAAGGAGATGGCCTGGCCGCTCATCGTGGTCGGCATCATGCTCGGGATCGCCATGATCATGGTGAAGGTGAAGAGCCCGATGCTCGTCGCCATCGGGATGTACCTGCCGCTCGCCACGACCTCCGCCATTTTCGTCGGAGGCATCATCCGCTGGATCGTGGACGAGCAGGCCAAGCGCCGCGGGCTCAACGAAGCGCAGCGCATCCGGATCGAGAATGTCGGAATCCTCTCAGCCTCAGGATTGATCGCGGGGGAGGCGCTGATGGGACTCTTCACCTCGACCATGCAGGCCTTTGACCTGCCCATCAAGCACTTCTTCGACGACCCGTCTTATATCGCCGGGCTGATCCTCCTCGCCGTCATGGCCTGGATGCTCGTCAAGGTGCCCCTGGCCAACGCGGGCCGCGCCGACGAACCGGCGCCTCCCGCGGCGATGATGTAGGGCCGCGCCCGGGTCGATGTCCGTCTCTTCGGAGGGAGCGAGCGAGCCGCAGCCGCACCTGAAACGCGAGCTGGGGCTGTGGGATCTCGTCCTCCTCAACATCGTCGCCATCGTCGGGCTGCGCTGGTGGCTGACGTCGGCCGGCGGCTATGGCTACGCGGCGCTGCCGCTGTGGATCCTCGCCTTCATCTGCTTCTTCGTGCCGTCCGGGCTCGCGGTCATCGACCTGACGACGCGTTACCCGGAGGAAGGCGGCATCTACGCCTGGACCAAGCACGCCTTCGGCGAGACCCACGGCTTCATCTCGGGCTGGTGCCTGTGGACGAACAACCTGATCTATTTCCCGCACCTGCTGATCTTCACCGTCGGCAACCTCGTCTTCATGTTCGGCGCCCGCGCGGCCGGGCTCGAGAAGAGCCCGCCGTTCATGGCGGCGCTGTCGTTCCTGCTCTTCTGGGTCGTCGTCTGGTTCAACATCGTCGGGTTGAGGCGGGCGCGCTGGCTCAACAATCTCGGCGCCTACGGCACCTGGCTGCCCGCGACGGTGCTCATCGGACTCGGAACGCTCGCGCTCGTGCGCTACGGCGCCGCGACGCCGTTCTCGGGATCGGCGCTGGTGCCGGTCCTCGGCTTCGGCACCGCGTCGTTTTTCGCCAACATGTGCTTCGGCTTCTCGGGGCTCGACCTGGGTGCGCTGATGACCGAGGAGATCAAGGATCCGCGCCGCAACATGCCGCGCGCCATCTTCATCTCCGGGGTCGTCATCACGCTCATCTACGTTCTCGGGACCGCGGCGCTGCTCGTGGCGCTGCCGCAGAAGGACGTCGGCCTCATCGACGGCGTCGGTGCGGCGATCGGCGCGGTGCAGGACAAGATGGGCTTCGGCTTCCTCGCCGGGATCATGGCGCTGCTCATCGCGCTCGGGGGCTTGGGCGGCTGCAGCGCCTGGCTCGCCGGCTGCTCGCGCGTGCCGTTCGTCGCCGGCATCGACCGCTACCTGCCGCCGGCGTTCGGGCGCCTCCATCCGCGCTACGGCACGCCGCACGTGGCGCTGCTCGTCACCGCCGCCATCTCGAGTCTCCTGATTCTCGTCGGCTTCGTCGGCGTGGACGTCGAGCAGGCGTATCTCTTCCTGGCGGATTTCACCATCATCGTCTACTTCATTCCGTACCTGTACCTCTTCGCCGCGCTCCTCAAGCTCGGCGGTGTGCCGCCGCAGACCGAAGGGGTCATCCCCGTTCCCGGAGGGCGGACCGGCGTTCGGCTCGTCGGCGGCCTCGGGTTCCTGACGACCGCGGTGGCCATCGGGCTGGCGCTCGTCCCGACGATGAGCGGGCGCGAGGCGGTGATCTTCGAGGCGAAGATGATCGGCGGCTGCGCGCTCCTGCTCGGCTGCGGCTGGCTGCTGTACCTGCGGGGTCGCCGCAAGGCGTAGGACCCTTTCAGGCATGCCCGGCGGCGGCGATCGGTTCCCGACCACCCACTTCTCGGTGGTGCGCGGCGCCTCGAGCGACCGGCCCGAGGAACGCGCCCGCTCGCTCGAGGCCATCGTCGCCGCCTACTGGCGCCCGGTCTACAAGCTCGTCCGCCTGCGCTTTGGCCGCCCGCCGGAGGACGCCGAGGACCTGACGCAGGCGTTCTTCACCCGCGCGCTCGAAAAGGACTTCTTCGCCGGGTTCGACCCCGTGAAGGGGCGCTTTCGCACGTACCTTCGCACCTGCGTCGATCGCTTCGTCGCCAACGAAGACAAGGCGGCGACGCGCCTGAAGCGCGGCGGCGGCGCGACCACCGAGACCTGCGACTTCGCGTCGGCCGAGGCGGAGATCGCCGTCGCCGGCGCCGCGGCCCGCGACCGCTCTCCGGAAGAGCTGTTCGACGCCGAGTGGGTGCGGAGCCTCTTTGCGCTCGCTGTCGAGTCTCTGCGCGCCGCGTGCGCGTCCGCCGGAAAGGAACAGCACTTCGAGCTCTTCCGGCGCTACGATCTCGAAGACGCGGGGGAGGGGAAGGTGACGTACGACGACCTGGCGCGCGAGTTCGGGACGACCCCGAGCCTCGTGACCAATCATCTCGCCTGGACGCGCCGCGAGTTCCGCCGCATCCTCCTGGACACGCTCCGGCAGGTGACGAGCAGCGACGAGGAGTTCCGCCTCGAGGCGCGCCTGCTCCTCGGCACGGCGCCCGCGGACCCCTCATCGCATGGATGACGAACGCCTCGCGCACCTGCGCGCGGTGGCGGATCTTCCCGACCTGACCGGCACGCGCTACCGGCTCATCCGCCGCCTCGGCAGCGGCGGGATGGCGACCGTCTACCTGGTCGAGGACACGGCGCTTCGGCGCGAGGCGGCTTTGAAGGTGCTCTCCGACCCCGATCCGTCCGGCGATCTCGCGGCCCGGCTCGTGGAGGAGGCGCGCCTCCTCGCCGGTCTCGAGCATCCGAACCTCGCACCGGTGCACGATGTCGGCACGCTTCCCGACGGCCGCGTCTTCTACGTCATGAAGTACGTGCGCGGCGCGCGGCTGGACGAATGGATCGCGACCGGGCCCGACCGGCCGGCTTTGCTGCGGCTGTTCATCAAAGTGTGCGACGCCGTCTCCTTCGCGCACGCCCACGGCGTCGTGCATCGCGACCTGAAGCCGCAGAACATCATGGTGGGAGAGTTCGGCGAGGCCCTGGTTCTCGATTGGGGCGTCACGAAGGTCTTGGGCCGCTTAGACCCGCCTGCCGTGGGGATGCCGGTGGGTCGCCGGCCGGGGACCGCGGACGGCAGCATCGTCGGGACCCCCGCCTGGATGGCGCCGGAGCAGGCCCGCGGCGACCTCGCAGCGATCGACTCGCGCACCGACGTCTACGCCCTCGGCGCCATCCTTTATTTCCTGCTCGGCCGACGACCGCCCTTCCCTCCCGGAACGGGAGAAGAGAGCCTGAGGAAAGTGCTCGAGTCGGATCCGGCCTCGCTCAGGTCGATCGATCCCTCCATCCCTCGACAGCTGCAGGCGATCGCCGCCAAGGCGATGGCGAAGCATTCCGCCGACCGGTATCCGGCGGTGGGGGACCTGTCCGCCGATGTCCTGAGGTTTCTCGACGGTCTCGCGGTCGAAGCCTATCCGGAGTCGATCTTCGAGCGGGCCGGCCGCCTGTTCGCGCGCACGCGGACCCTCGCCGCGCTCATCGCGGCGTACACCCTGATGCGACTGCTGATCCTCTGGCTCACCGGCCGCTGACCCGGGTTCCTACAGGATCGAGCGGGTGGTCGCTCCTGCCGCCTCGGGGCTTTCCTTGAACGACTGGGTCATCCAGTCCCAGGCGGGGTCGACGACGAACTCGTCGAAGAGGGGATGCCGCTCGCGGCGGGCGAAGGTCGCGAAGAGTCTCTCGAGCGCCGCGAAGCCGGGCTGGCGCTCGACCAGGATCACCTGGGGCTCGGCGCGCTGCAGCGGGATCTCGCGCGCATCGGGCGCGCGGTGCCAGAACTCGCTGATCCAGACGCTGAAGCGGTCGTCGTGCGTCAGGAAGTTCACCACGTTGGCGTTCCCCGCCACGATCACCAGCACCGCCCGGTCCTCGTCGGCCAGCTCGCGGGCGCGGCGGCCGATGTCGGTCGCCGCCTCGGCGAATTCGTCCGCCGCGCGCGGATCGCGCGACAGCCGCTCGAAATACGCCCGCCCCTCGCTGACGGTGAGGAGCAGCAGCGCCGCGACGGTGGCGCGGCGCAGCCACGGCGGCGCGACGAGCGGCGCGATTCCGAGCGTCGCGAGGACGAGGAACACTGGCAGCACGATGAGATAACGCGTCAGGCTCGGCCCAGCGATGCCGAGCGCCAGGAGGCTCGCGCCCCAGAGACACAGGAGCAGCCGCGGCAGCGTCTCTTTGCGCCGCCGCCAGGCGGAGACGATGCCGCACAGCACGGCGATCCCGACGAGGGGGTGAACCGGGTTGAGCCCCGCGACCGTCAGCCCGAAGCTCACGCCATCGAAGTGATGATCCGCGGCCACCGCCTTGGCGTAATCCGGGTAATGCAGCGGCAGCAGCAGCGAGCCGACGAAGTTCCAGGCCGCATCATCGAGATGCGCCGGCAGAACGTACGCACCGCGTGCCAGGAACTCCTTCCCGTTGCGGAGCAAGGCGACCAGGTTCGGAATCGACACGACGAGCGCCCCGGCCGCGACCAGCCCCCACGCACGCAGCCGCTCCCGCCGCAGCACTGCGGGCTCGCCCTTGAAGAGCGTCACGACGGCGTAGAGCAGGAACGCCAGCGGGAGGATGCGGGCCGACGTGTAGCCGTAGAGGCTGGCCCCGAGGACCGCGCCGCAGAGGACCGCGTGCAGCCGGTCGTCCGGCCGGCGCTCGACGCTGTCGAGCGCGAGGGCGAAGGCGAGCAGGAACAGGGGAGCCGTGACGGCTCGCAGCCCCGACCGACCGTAATGGAAGAGCCACACCGACGACATCGCGAGCAGCAGCGGCACGGCGGCCGGCACCGACGGTGTGACCCGCCGCACGACCAGGCACAGGAGCACGATCGTGCCGAGCACGAAGAACCAGGTGGTGACGTGCACCGCCATCGGGCTGCTGCCGACGAAGCACGACGCGAACCCGACGAGGTACAGGTAGAGCGTCTCCATCGAGTGCCCGAACGGGACCCCCGCCCGGCTCAACCCGTGCGTGTCGATGACCTCGAGTTTGCCCGCCTCGAACAGCTGGATGCCGCGCACCCCTTCCTCGGCGACATCGTTGTTGAGCCCGGGCGGCACCTCGTCGCGCTTGTAGTCGAGCGCCGCGAGATAGCCGAGGAGCGCCAGCAGGACCAGCAGGGCCGGTGCGACTTGCGTTACAAACTTTACAAACGACGGCATTCACCACTCCGCTGGAAACCATGGGGGATAACGCTTTCACCGGAAGGCGGGTTGCGTGGAAGACGGTGACGATCGTGATCCGGCAGGCTTTCCCGCAAGCGGTCATTCGGGACAGAAAAAAACTTCCCAGGCATGCCAAAGGACCTGCACGGAACGTTGAATAGAATCCGCGACACGGGAGGAAAGGAAATGTCCAAGCCGGTTCTGGGGCTGCTTCTGGGGGCGATTCTGGGCTTGATCGACGGGGCGAGCGCGTACCTCTATCCCTATCCGGATGTGAAGGCGCAGATCGTCGGCATCATGATCGGGTCGATGTTCAAGGGTCTCATCACCGGGCTCGCGACCGGTTATTTCGCGACGAAGCTCAACTCGCTGCCGCTCGGGATCCTGTTCGGGCTCGCCATCGGACTGCTCCTGTCGTGGGGTGTCGTCGCGATGCAGCCTCCCGGCCACCAGTACTACGTGGAGATCATGATCCCGGGCGCGCTGCTCGGGGCCATCGTCGGCTACGCCACCTGGCGGTTCGGCCGCGGCGCGCGACCGGCGGAGTCCGCGGCCCGCGCCTGAGGAGCCGTTCGCCGGCGATTCGCCAAGCGAAAGGAATCCTGTATCGTTCAATCTTCGACCCCGAAATCCGAGAGCAAAGGAGAGATCATGATGGAGATGCCCAAGCCGCAGCCCGAGCACGCCAAGCTGAACTTCCTGACCGGCAAGTGGGTCGGCGAGGAGAAGATCCTGCCGTCGCCGTGGGACCCGCAGGGCGGGCCCGCCACGAGCAAGGTCGAGTGCAGAAGCGACCTCGACGGGTTCAACGTCATCATGGACTACGTCGAGACGCGCAACGGCCAGGTCGCCTTCAAGGGCCACGGCGTGTTCGGCTTCGACTGCAACGAGAAGGCCTACACCATGCACTGGTTCGACTCCATGGGCGGCAACGGCATCCCCGTCGCCAAGGGGCGCCTGGACGGCAACCGGCTCGTTTTCACGAACCAGACCCCGATGGGGCAGGGGCGCTACACCTACGAGATGCAGGGCGAAGGGAAGTACCGCTTCACCATCGAGAACTCCCAGGACGGCAAGAGCTGGGCGATGTTCATGGACGGCCAGTACAAGAGGGTCTGAGGCCGGCTGAGCTCGCGGTTGCCGACCGGATGCGGGATGGTCGATCCCGGATCCGGACATGGTGGAATCGAGGGGAGGAGGCCCCGAACCGGGGTTTTCCTCCCCTTCCTCTTTAATACGGGGCGTCGGCGGGCCGTCTGAAGGCTCCCGGGAGGACGGCCTCAGGTCGGCACGCGACGTGCAGTGGGGGGGCCCGACCATGGACATCGCACGCCCGTCTCAGGCAGGAAAGAAAAAGAAACTCCGCATCATCTACGGAGGGGTGGGGATCCTCGCCATCCTCCTCGTCACCCTCGGGCTGTCGAAGCTCAAGCCGGCCGCTCCGACCGTCGAGCGCGGCAGCGTCTGGATCGACACCGTCAAACGTGGGCCGATGCTTCGCCAGGTGCGGGGCTTGGGCACCCTCGTTCCCGAGGAGATCCGCTGGATCCCGGCGGAGACCACCGGCCGCGTGGAGAAGATCGTGCTGCGGCCCGGGACGCCGGTGAAGGCCGACACGGTCATCCTGGTGCTCTCGAATCCTCAAGTCGAGCTGGACTCCCTCGACGCCAACTGGCAGCTCAAGGCGGCCGAGGCGGAGACGGTCGATCTCAAGGTGCGCCTCGAGAGCCAGAAGCTCGACCAGGCGGCGGTCGCCGCCACGGCCACCGCCAACCAGCGCCAGGCGAGGTTGCAGGCGGACGCCGACCAGACCCTCTCCAAGGACGGCCTGGTCTCCGATATCAATCTGAAGATGTCCCAGTCGCGCGCCGAGGAGCAGACGACGAGGCTCGAGCTGGAGCAGCGCCGCCTGGAAATCAGCGAGGAGGCGGTCACGGCCCAGCTCGCGGTCCAGGAAGCGCGGCTCGAGCAGCTGCGCGGATTGGCCGGCCTGAAGCGCCGCCAGCTCGAGGCGCTCAAGGTGAAGGCCGGCATCGACGGCGTGCTGCAGCAGCTCCCGGTCGAGGTGGGCCAGCAGATCGCCACTGGCGCCATCCTCGCGAAGGTCACGGTCCCCGGCAAGCTCAAGGCCGAGCTGCGCATCCCGGAGACCCAGGCCAAGGACATCCAGATCGATCAGCCGGCCGTGGTGGACACCCGCAACGGGGTGGTCAACGGCCACGTGGCGCGCATCGACCCGGCCGTCGAGAACGGCACGGTCAAGGTGGACGTCACCTTCGACGGACCCCTCCCCAAGGGGGCCCGTCCGGACCTCAGTGTTGATGGAACGGTGGAACTGGAGCGGCTGGCCGACGTACTTCAGGTGGGACGGCCGGCGTTCGGTCAGGAGCAGGCGACCGTCGGGCTCTTCGTCCTCGATGCCTCGGGTCGCGAGGCGAATCGGGTGCAGGTGAAGCTCGGCAAGAGCAGCGTCAACGTGGTCGAGATCGTGGAAGGCCTGAAGGAGGGGGACAAGGTGATCCTGTCCGACACCTCCGCCTGGGACGCCCACGACCGGCTGCGCATCGACTGAGGAGACGACGGACGATGAGCCTCCAGGGACAGATCGATCCAGGGAAGCAGAACCATATTCCGGGGCTGGTGGGGCCCCACACCACGAGAGAGGGACGAACGATGAATCAGGCCGCCAAGGATCCCCTGATCCGGCTCGAGGGGGTCACCAAGGTTTTCTACACCGACGAGGTCGAGACGCACGCGCTGTCGAATGTGCACCTGGAGATCCGCCGCGGCGAGTACGTCTCCATCGCCGGGCCCTCGGGGTGCGGCAAGTCGACGCTGCTGTCGCTTTTGGGACTCCTCGACACGCCGACCGGCGGCGCCTACACGCTCAATGACCGCGCCGTGGCGAACCTGACGATGGCCGACCGCGCCCGCATCCGCAACCGGGAGATCGGCTTCATCTTCCAGTCGTTCAACCTCATCGGGGACCTGTCGGTCATCGAGAACGTCGAGCTGCCGCTGACCTACCGCGGCATGAAGTCGGCCGAGCGCCGGCAGCGCGCCCAGGAAGCCCTCGAGCGGGTCGGCATGGCGCACCGCGCCAAGCACCTGCCGAGCCAGCTCTCGGGAGGTCAGCAGCAGCGCGTCGCCGTGGCCCGCGCGGTCGCCGGCAAGCCGAGCATCCTGCTGGCCGACGAGCCCACCGGGAACCTCGACTCGAAGAGCGGCGAAGCGGTCATGGAGCTTTTGCGCGAGCTGCATCGCGACGGCGCGACCCTCTGCATGGTCACGCACGACCCGCGCTACTCGCGCCACGCCGATCGCCAGGTGCACCTGTTCGACGGCCGCGTCGTGGACGAGGTCGCCGAGCGTCCGAACGCCTGATCCGGCGCACGTGACCTCGTGCCCGCCCCAGCCGGAGTGAGCGGATGATCGGCGGGCTCCTTTCCGATCTGCGATCGGCCGGCCGCTCCCTGCGCAAGCGGCCGCTGTTCGCCTTGTCCGCGGGGCTGACGCTGGCCCTGGGCATCGGCGCGACCACCGCTCTCTGGAGCGTCGTCGACGCGGTCCTGCTGCGCCCGATGCCGTACCCCGACTCCGAACGGCTCGTGGCGGTGCAGGGGTATGACGTCGTCAACGGATCGCTCAGCCAGGAGACCGAGTCGAACCTGTCCTCCCCCGATGTCGCCGACCTGCGCGCCCAGGGGGAGGGGATTTCGGGCCTCGCCGCCTACAGTGTCTCGGGGACGGTCCTGGGCGGGGAGGGGGAGCCGATCCCGGCGCGCGTCGGCATCGTCACCCCCGGCTTCTTCGGCACTCTGCGGGTCGCGCCCGCCCTCGGGCGCGACTTCACGGAAGACGAGCACGTCGCCGGAAAGCACCGGGTGCTCATCCTGAGCGACGCGCTGTGGCGCGCGCGCTTCCAGGCGGACCCAGGTGTCGTCGGGCGCAAGGTCCTGCTCGCCGGCAACGACTACACCGTCGTCGGCGTCATGCCGCGGCCCTTCATCGGACCGCTCCCGGGATATTTCGATGAGCCGATGGCGTGGCGTCCGCTCGCCGCCGCTCCCGATTCGCGCGGCGGCCACTGGATGCGCGGCGTCGCCCGGCTCGCGCCCGGGGTGAGGCGCGAGGCGGCCGAAGGGCGCCTCGACGCGCTGATGACGCGGCTGCAGGCGCAGTACCCCGACACGGCGACCGGGCAGCGCATCCGCCTCGTGCCGCTGGTCGAGTCCGCGTCCTCCGGGTCGCGGCCGGCGGTCCTCGCCGTCTTCGGCGCGGTCCTGTTCCTCCTGCTCATCGCCTGCTTCAACGTCGCCGGCCTGCTGCTGGCGCGCACGGAAGAGCGGCGCCGCGAGACCGCCATCCGCGCCGCCATCGGCGCCGGGCGCGGGCGGCTGATGGCCCTGGTCTTCTGCGAGTCGGGGCTCCTCGCCCTGGGCGGCGGGGTCTTCGGAATGCTCTTCGCGTGGTGGGGGACCGACCTGCTCGCGACGCTGGCGGGCCACAGCCTGCCGCGCGTCGCGGGGGCGCGGATCGACGCGCGGGCGTTGCTGTTCGCCCTCGCCGTCTCGACCGCCGCGGCCCTGGTCTTCGGGATGGCCCCGGCGGCGCGGCAGGCCCGCGTCGAGCTGGACCGCATCCTGCGCGAGGGGCACGGTGCCTTCGTCGCCTCGCGGCGGCGGCTGCGGCAGGTGCTCGTGGTCGGGCAGCTGGCGCTGTCGCTCATGCTGCTCATCGGCGCGGGACTGATGGCGGCGAGCGTCGGACGCCTGCTGCGGGTGCCGACGGGACTGCGCACCGAGAACGTCCTGACGTTCGAGATGCAGCTGCCGCGCGTCCGGTACCCGGACGGCGCCGCCCAGAACGGCTTCGCCGAGCGGCTCGTCGCGCGCCTCGAGGCGCTGCCCGGCGTGCAGTCGGCGGGGCTGTCGAACATCCTGCCGATGTCCGGCTCGTCGTCGTGCGACGGGTTCTCCCTCGCCGAGCGCCCGCACACGGCCCCCGGACCGCAGCCCTGCGCCGAGGCGCGGTCGGCCACGCCGCGATCCTTCGCGGCGTTCGGCATTCGGCTGGTGCGCGGCCGGTTGCTCGAGGATCGCGACGATGCGAAGGCGCCCAGGGTCGCGGTGGTCAACGAGGCGTTCGCGGCCCGCTTCCTGCCCGGGGACGATCCGATCGGCAAGCACCTGGTCCTCGGTGACGACCGGTTCGAGATCGTCGGCGTCATCGGCGACGTGAAGCAGTTCGGACCGGCGATTGAGGCGCCCGCTTCCTTCACGCTGCCGTTCGCGCAATCGCCCGGCAACGACTTCGGCGTGGCGGTGCACGCGACCCTCGATGCCGCGGCCCTCGCCCCGGCGGTGCGCCGCGCAGTGGCCGCCCTCGACTCCGGGCTGGCCCTCGAGCGGGTCGAGACGATGCAGAAGCTGGTGCGCGACTCGGCCGCCGCACCGCACTTCCGCGCCATCGTCACCTCGACCTTCGCGACCGCGGCGCTCCTGCTCGCGGCGATCGGCCTCTACGGCCTCATGACCTACACGGTCGGGCAGCGCCGCCGCGAGATCGGCATCCGCATGGCGCTCGGCGCGGAGCGCGGCGCGGTCGCGCGCCTCGTCCTCGGAGAAGCGCTGGGGCTGCTCGCCGCGGGGACCGGCCTCGGCCTTCTCGCCGGTGCGGCCCTGACGCCTCTTCTCGGAAGTCTGCTGTTCGGCGTGCGGCCGCTCGAGCCGGCCCTGTACCTCGGTCCGGCGCTCGTCCTGGCGGCCACGGCACTTCTTTCCTGTCTTGCTCCCGCCTGGCGGGCGACCCGTGTCGACCCCCTGCGGGAGCTGAGGGTCGAATGATTCGTCTGCGCAATGTCGAGAAGTCCTATGCCCACGGCGGTGGCCGCACCTATGTCCTGCGCCGCATCGACTTCGACGTCAAGCCGGGGGAGTTCGTGTCGATCATGGGGCCGTCGGGGGCGGGCAAGTCCACGCTCCTGCACATCCTCGGGATGCTCGACCACGACTGGACGGGCGAGTATTACCTGCTCGACCACGCCGTGCACGCGCTCAAGCCGAAGGAGCGGGCCGACCTGAACCGCAAGCACGTCGGCTTCGTCTTCCAGTCGTACCACCTCATCGACGATCTCACCGTCTACGAGAATCTCGAGGTGCCGCTGCAGTACCGGAACCTCGGCCGCAAGGAGCGGCAGTCGGCGGTGTGCGACATCCTCGACCGCTTCGGCATCGTGGGGAAGAAGGACCTGTACCCGAGCCAGCTCTCCGGCGGCCAGCAGCAGCTGGTCGGGGTGGCGCGCGCCGTCATCGCCAAGCCGGCGCTCCTGCTCGCCGACGAGCCGACCGGGAATCTCCACTCCGACCAGGGGCGGGAGATCATGGATCTCTTCACCCGCCTCAACGAGGCCGGCACGACCATCATCCAGGTGACGCACTCCGAGGAGAACGC
>DASYQE010000393.1:0-15698 GCA_036005805.1 Candidatus Polarisedimenticolia bacterium
AGCCCCGTTCCTTCTACCCACCGATGATCCAGGTCGCGGGCTCGGGGACGGCGGGGAACACGCTCTACTTCGGGACGCAGCGCCTGTGGCGCTCGACCGACGACGGCGGCAACTGGAGCCCGGTCAGCCCGGTGCTGAGCACGGCCACGGAGCCGGAGATCGTCTGGGGACAGGACGTCATCACCGCCATCACCGTCGCACCGTCCGACCCGAGCCGCATCTACGTCGGGTACTACAGCGGCCGGGTGTTCGCCACCGACGGCGCCTGCGATCTTCCCTCCTGCTGGTACGAGAACGACTTCGGGCTGCCGCCGGCGCCGGTGACCTCGATCGCCGTCAACCCGACCAACAAGGACAACGCCTATGCCACGCTCTCCGGGTTCTTCTCCGGCGGCCACGTCTACGGCCGCACCCAGTTCACCCTCTCCTGGTTCCCGACCGGATCGATCTCCGAGCTGAGCGGCGTGCCGGCCAACTGGATCACCCTCGAGCCGGGCGCGCCGCAGCGCCTCTGGCTCGGCACCGACAAGGGGCTCTACAAGAGCACCAATGCCGGCGGGACGTGGTCAAAATTCGGGACCGGGATGCCGAACGCCCCCGTCTACCAGATCGCCATCGACGCGACCCGCCAGCGCGTGGTCGCGGCGACGCACGGCCGCGGCGCGTACCTCCTGACCGGGCCGAGCCTCGAAGCGTACGGCGGCTGCCAGAACAACTTCGTGTACGACCTGACCGTGTATGGCACCGGGTTCAACCCGAACCACTTCTGCACCGTGAAGCTGCTGCGCCAGGACTCGTCGGTGTGCGCGTCGGGGCCGATCGACGCGAACGGCGGGACGATCGAGACCGACGGCAGCGGCGTCCTCGCCACTTGGAAGACGGGGCAGTGGGCCGATGATCCCGGCCTCTACGGCTGCCTGCATGGGAAGTGCCTCAGCAACATCGACGCCTCGAAGTGCAACGTCTCCGGGAACCCGCTGTCGGCGGTGGTGGCGGTCTGCGACAACCAGGTCGCCTTCGCGCAGGTGCCCGGGTGCCCGATCCTCTCCGGTCCGCCAAGCTCCTGGCTGAGCCTGACCGGCCAGTCGGGCGGGTTCGCCGGCCCCGGCGCCGACACGCGCGACGGGGGCTCTCCCGACGGGCCGGTGTCCGTGGCGGAGGGGGCCGAGCGGGCGGAGGTCGATCCGAAGCCGCCGTCCGGCGGCTCGTTCAACCTCCAGCCGACCCTGCAGTCGAACGACGGCTCGACGCGGCGGCTGTGCTCGGTCAACGTGCCGTACGCCGCGAGCGACACGATGGCGGCGATCCTCGATCACGCGCGCGACGCGGTGAACGCCGACCCTGGGTGCCTGCTCGCGGGCGTCAGCGCTTCGATTTACGAGGCGCAGGTCGAGAACGAGGCGGAGGACCTGTTCCAGCACCCGGGGAACCTGGTCCTGTCCGCCCCGACCTTGACCGGCAGCCAGCTCGTCCCGGCGGTACAGACGAATCCTGGCCCGACCCAGGGCCCCTGCTTCGAGTTCGGCGCCCTCGGCGTGCCGGTGCAGAACCAGCTGCGCCTGATGCGTCTCGGGATCCAGGCCGGGCCGACCGGCGCCGCCGGCGGCAGCCTTTCGATCACTGAGTCGTCCCCCCTCGGCGACTGCACGGTCAACGTCCCCACGTCACCGGGTCAGACGGCCGACAACCTCGCTTCGAGCATCGAGGCGGCCTTCGCGAATCCCGATCCGATTCAGTGTCCGTCACCGAACAACCCGCACGACGTCAAGAAGGTCTCAGGGGGGCTCATCCTGGTGATGTCGATCGGGGGGCGTGTCTGCCTCAACGACACCGGCGTCGGGATGACGATGGCGCCGGCCGAGACCTGCTTCTCGAACGCCGACTGCAACGACGCCAACCCGTGCACGAACGACACCTGCAGCACGGCGGGCCAGTGCCAGCACGCCGCGGTGCCGGACGGCACGGTGTGCGACGACCAGAACGCCTGCACCACCGGCAACTCCTGCCGCTCCGGAGTCTGCGGCCGGCCGGTCGTCTGCAACGACTTCAACCCGTGCACGGAGGACGCCTGCGATCCGGCGACCGGTGCCTGCCTGAGCGCGCCGCTGCAGTGCGACGACGGGAATCCGTGCACCAGTGATTTCTGCAACATCGACCTCGGCCGCTGCATGTCGGTGCCGATCGCCGGCGGCGGCACGTGCGACGACGGCAACGCCTGCACGCACGGGGATTTCTGCGACCAGCCGCCCGGCGGCGGGACGCCGTTCTGCCACGGCATCGACGCCTGCGACGACGGCAATCCCTGCACCGCCGACACCTGCGACCCCCTGACCGGCGCCTGCTCGAACGCCGCCATCCAGTGCGACGACGGCAACCCGTGCACCACCGACACCTGCGCCGCCGCGACCGGCGCCTGCATCTTCACGCCGACGCCGAACGCGGCGTGCGACGACGCCGACCTGTGCACCCAGGACGACCACTGCGTCCAGAGCGCCGGCGGCTCCATCGCCTGCCAGGGGACGCCGCGCACCTGCGACGACGGCAGCCTTTGCACCACCGACTCCTGCGATCCCGGGACCGGCGCGTGCCTGCACGCCGAAAAGCAGTGCGACGACGGCCAGGGGTGCACCGACGACGCCTGCGTCGCCACCTCGGGGCAGTGCGTCCACGTGCCGCGCAACTGCGACGATCAGAACGCCTGCACGGCGGACTCGTGCGACCCGCAGACCTGCGTCGTGCCGGATCACGGCGGCACGGCCGACCTGCTGCCGTCGTCGTGTCCCTACGGCAGCGTCGACGACCTGATGATCCTCAACGGGCTGCCGCCGGGGACCGCCCTCTCGATCTCCGCCTCCGGCGCCTTCACCTGCCCGGCGGCCACGCCGGGAATCTGCTCCTTCCCGTCGCCGACCCCCGGGGTCGACTGTTCGCAGGGGACGCCCGCCTCGGGCGAGCAGGACTGCGCCGGCGCCACGCTGGCGCTGCACCTGGTCGGGTCGGGAACCCTGAGCGGGTTCGTGCGGAACATCCCGCTCTCCATCGAGGCGCAGGCCGACTTCGATCCGCGCGTTCCCGGGTCGTCGGTGCAGTCTTTCGACACCGACCTGTTCCGGCTCCAGGGGCAGCTGGGCAACGACCCCGACTTCAGCCTGCTGCGGATCACGGCGGGGACCGACTTCGGACTGCCGAGCCCCGGCCACACGACGCTGACCCAGTCCGGCGGCAACTGGCAGGTCGACAGTTTCTTCGACATGACCTACCGCATCGACTACATCGGGGCGCCGTCGGGATCGCTCGCGGGCCGCTCGGGGAGCACCACCGGCACGGCGCGCATCCGCACAGGCGCCGGGACCTGCGTGCACGTCCCGGTGAACTGCGACGACCAGGACGCCTGCACCCTCGACTCCTGTGACCCGGCGGTCGGCACCTGCACTCACAACGCCATCTCGTGCGACGACGGCAATGCCTGCACGGCCGATTCGTGCGACCCGATCGCCGGTTGCCAGAACCAGCCGATCGCCACCGGAGAGCCGAGCCCGGCGACGTTCCAGTCGCCATTCCAGCTCGTCTGGCCTCCGAGCCCCAACGCGACCCACTGGAATACCTACCGCGGCAGCATCCCGGCGAACCTGCTGGGGAGCCGGCCGGCCGCGTCGCGCTATGACCAGGCCTGCTTCGAGAGCGCCAACGCCTTCGGGGACGGGCCGACGCTGACGACCGATGACGCGGTGCCGCCGATCGGCCAGGCCTTCTACTACCTCGTCAGCGGCGAAGGCCCGTGCGGCGAGAGCCCCATCGGCCACGATTCCCTGGGGGCGGCGAACCCCAACACGTCGCCGTGCCCGACCCCTCCGTAACGGGAGGACCGGGCGGCGCGTCCAGGCGGCGCAAGCGCGTCGCGGACGATCGGTTCACGCCCGATCGCCCGCGACGCGCTCCGTGCCGCGGCGAGCTCTTCAGGGCTGTGGCGCGCTCGCGGGGATGAGCCGGGCGTGGGCCAGGAAGTCGGCGACCAGCTCCTCGCCCGCTTCGACCTGGTCGATCGGCACGACGATGCGCACCTCGTGCAGGTCGTGCGCCTCCGCGTCGTCGACGAAGTAGGAGACCAGCGCCAGCTCCTCGCCGCTCTTCGCCTTGATGCCGCCGGCGTGGCGGAAGCCGTGATAGGGCGGCGGCACCTGCTCGTCGTCGAGGATCGTCCGGGTCGTGTTGCTCTTCATCGACTCGACCCAGGCGTGCCGGAACTCGGAGGTCTCGTCCAGGACGCCGCGCGGGTAGCCGAAGACCATGACCATGGCGCCGCTGCGGCCGTCGATCCACTGCGCGCGGGCGTCGGGGTCCTGCTTGTAGGCGCGCCACTCGGAACGGGTGCGGCTCCCCTTCCAGTCGCCTCCGGCCGTGGCCTCGAGGTCGTGGTCCAGCCGCGGGCGGGCGGAGGCCGCCAGCGGCACCGCTCCCGCGAGCAGCAGGAGGGAGGCGGCGGACCCGGCCATCCCCCAGCGCATCGCCCGCTCCCGGCGGCCTTCCTGCTCCGGGATGGAGCGCTTGCCGAGCACGCGCACGACGTTGAGCGCCTGCAGCTTCACGAGGGCGAAGAGGAACGACATGATCACCATGCCGCCGATCATCCCGCCGCCGTTGGCGCCGAGCATCATGGCCACGCCGACGATGAAGAGCATGGACTCGCCGAACACGGCCAGGGTGCCGAGGCCGGGGTGGCCGAGATAGAAGAGACCGGCTCCCGGGAACCCGAGCGACAGCAGGGAGGCCGTCCTGGTGGAGCGGAAGCGCGTCCTGCAGCCGGCGCAGCTCTCGGGCGCCGGCGTGACGGCGCCGCCGCAGCGCGGACAGTGCCACTGCGGAGCCGCCTGCGCGTGCGCGGCTCCTTCGACGGCCAGCTTCGGCTGCAGGCGCGGCAAGAGGAGATTGATGAGCTTGCGATCGCCGCCGGTCCGCAGCCGCCAGCCCTGCTTCTTCCCCTGGGCCGGGATGGCGGTCAGCTTCCCGAAGCTCTGCTTGAGGCCTTGCAGATTCCGCCAGGCGTAAACGCGGAGGCGGGTCCCCGGGCCTTTGGCGCGGAAGTTCAGGAGCGCCTCGATGATGCGCTGGTCGGTGATGACCAGCATCACCTGGTGGTAGGCGTACACGAAGTGCCCGAGCCCGACGTGATCGAGCCAGCCCGGCACCTGCTGGGCGTACACGACGTGGAGGACGTGCTCGTCGGCCTGCAGCAGCCGCTTCACCATCGGGCGCACGGCGTTCCACTGCTCGCGGCGCTTGCGCTGGACGCGCGCGCTCAGGAACTTGGACGCCCCCGGGAAGAGGTCGTCGGGCGAAGACTTGCCGGCCTGCTCCACGAGAGGCCGATCCCCGAGCGGTCCGAGGAACTCCGGTTCGATGCGATGGTCCTGACCGGTGCGCGTCTCCATGGGTAGTCCCCCCCTCCACCAAGGTAGGCGACCGGGAGGGCGTGTCAATGAGTCATAAAATGACACCCGCCGCGGCGGCTGACCGGCCGCGGATCCGACGTGAGTACGATTTCGTCCGAACCGGCGGCCCTTTCCGGATCCTCCTCCCGGCCCGGCCCGGCCGCGGCGGGCGCCCCCTCACCGCACGCCCCCGAGCGCGGCTGGTCGTGGCGGCTGCTGCGCTCCTTCCACGTCACCGGCATCTTCTGGTACCGCTTTCACGGCTTCGTGATCCGCGTCACGCCGGAGCCGCTCCTGGAGGCGGTCGCCGCCTTCTTCGCCATCTTCTTTTATGTGTGCCTGCGGCGCATCGGCGCCGCCATCGCCGCCAATCTCGAGGCGGCCCTCGGACCCTGCGGTTTCGTCGAGCGCCAGCGCCGCATCTTCCGGACCATCTGGTCGTTCGGCTGGTGCATGAACGAGCGGACCGAGCGGCTCACGACCGACCGGCCGTTCCGCATCGAAACCGAGGGGATCGAGATCTGGAACGATCTGACCTGCGGCGGGCGCGGCATCGTGCTGGTGACCGCGCACGTGGGGAACTACGAGGTCGGCTCGATGATGCCGGCCCAGGTCGAGCAAAGGCAGGTGCACCTGGTGCGCGAGCCGGAGCCCGAAGCGGTGACGCAGGCGTACGTGCAGGGCGTGATCACCCGCTTCTCGCAGGAGGGATTCCAGGAGCACTTCCAGACCGACGACCCGTCGCTCGGCGTGGCGCTCTATGCGGCGCTGCGGCGCGGGGAGATCGTCGCCATCCAGGGAGACCGGCCGCGCGCCGGCGCCGAGGCGGTGGACGCGACGCTCTTCGGCCGGCCTTTCGCGCTGCCGCCGGGACCCGCCGCGCTGGCGCGCGCCGCGTCCGTGCCGATGCTGCCGGTCTTCGTTTTCCGCGAGGGGCGCCGGCATTACCGGGTCGTCTTCCGTCCGCCCATCGCGGTGCCGCGGACGGCCGACCGCCGCGCCGACGTCGCCTCGGCCGTGAGGCAGGTCGCCGCCGAGATCGAGCGGGCGATCCGCCGCGCCTCCGATCAGTGGTTCTGCTTCAGGAAGTTGTGGCCGTGAGCCACGTGCTGACCCGCCCGACCGCCAGCGTCCCGCCGTCGCAGAGCACCTCGAACTCGTAGGACGTCAGCGCCCCGGCGACGCCGACCAGGCGGATCGAGGCGGTGCACGCGGCCGTCGCGGGTAGCGTCGCGCGCGCGAAGCGGACATCGCGCGCCCCAACGAGGTAACCGAGGCGCGGTCCGGCTTCCGTCGCTGCGGCGCTCCCGGCCCGCGCGCGCCGCCGTGCCTCGAACACTCCGGCCGCCTGTGCCGCCATCTCGATCGCCACGAGGGCCGGCGCCGATCCGCCCACCGTCAGGGCATGCGCCTGCGGAACGCGCGCCGCGCAGACCACGCCGTCGCCGGACTCCGAGCGCATCGACTCGATGAAGCAGGCGGCCGGTCCGTGCGGCAGGAGCGTTGCGGGAGCCACGCCATCCGCGTGGTCCGGCGCCGCCGGCGCCGCCGCGACGGACTCCTCATCCGCGGGATGGGACGAAGACGACGCAGGCGCAGTCCGCGTGGCGCTCATCGGCGTCTGTTGGAGGCGAACCACCGCCTCGGCGACGCGCTCGTCTCCGCGGCGGACGGCGATCGCGGCGCGGTCCGGCGCATCTCCGGCGCGCCAATGGACCTCCAGCCGCTCCCCCGGCAGCACCAGCCGGCGGAAACGGAGCATGTCGATCCCGGCGAGCCCGCCGGCTCCGCCGGAAGGATCTGCCCTCAACGCCAGGTGCAGCAGGACGATGCCCGGAAGGATCGGTCGCCCCGGGAAGTGCCCTTCGAACAGCGGCCCGGACTCCGGAATCGCGAGCGGCGTGACACCGGCCGGCCGGTTCATCCGCGCGCGGCGGAGATCGAGGCGATGACGCAGGCCGGGACACGGTCGCGCAGCCGGGCGATGTCCGGATCGACCACCGTGTCGCGGAAGCCGCACGCCTGAAGCCCCGCGGTCCATTGATCCGGCGACAGGAACCCGCCGTGCGGACGCCAGGGATCGACGAGCCGCGGCGATCGGAAGGATTCCAGCAGGTTGAAGAGGAACTCGACGTAAATGGGCCGGTCGGCGAACGGCCGGACGCACTCCGAGAGCACCAGCGTGCCTCCCGGCGCGAGGACGCGGCGGATCTCCGCGAAGGTGAACTCGAGGTCGCGCGCGACGTGCAGCGTGTTGACGCCGTACACCAGCGACATCGACCCCGGCTCGAGGCCCGCCTCGGCGAACGGCCGGTCCATGTCGAGCCGCGCCGAGGCGATCGGCGCCCCGGGCAGGCGCGCGGCGAGCCCTCTCTGGCCGCGGCGCAGGAAGGATGGGGCCACCTCGGTGAACCGGTACGCCCCGATCGAGGCCGCGCGCCCCGTCGCGGCGAGCCTGTCGAACAGCGCCGCGGTCGCGCTGCCGAGCCCGCCGCCGATTTCGAGCACCGTGGCGGCGCCGCCCACGCGCGGCAGGGCCCGCTCCGCGGCGAGGGCGCCGATGCGATTGCTCACGGCGTAGAGCGGGTTGTCGTTGGAGAAGTAGTCGATCCAGGCGCTGAACTGATCCGGCGCGAAGAGCGCGTCCTCGCCGCTGATGCGGCCGCGCAGGACCTCGGGGTAGAGAGCCGCCACCCGGTCGGCCAGGCGGTACGACGGCAGACAGGCGGGATCGTGGGCCTCCTGCTCGCCCGCGATGGCGGCCGCGTCCCGTTCCGGCAACGGCGCAGCCAGGACGAAGTGGTCCGGAGCTTCCGCGGCGGCGCCCCGGGCACGCGTCACCACCCCGCTGACCGCGAGGGTGGACAGGAGCCACGCCACGGGCGCCGCGCTGCGTCCCGGGTCGAGTCCGGCGCGCGCGGCGAGGTCCCCGACCGTTCCGGGCTCGCGGGCCGCTTCATCCAATCCGGTGGCGCGGACCACGTGGATCGCCAGGCGCCGGATGTACTCCTCGAACAACTCGCACGAGCGCACGAAGCGGTCGTCGAAGATCGCCCGCAACCCGGGAGAGAGCAGCCGATCGAGATCCGCGCCGCTCGTCATCCCGCCCATCATCCCGCTCCGCATCCCGCTCAGCTTCCCGCTCAGCGGAGGATTAAGCCAGGAGGCCGGCGTCGATGACGATCGTCTGGCCGGTGATCGAGGTGGATTTGTCCGACAGGAGGAAGACGATCGCCTCCGCGACGCCTTCGGGCGTCACGCCGGCCGGCAGCGCCTCGGCGGAACGCAGCGCCTTGACCTTTTCCGGCGGGACGTCGGCGACCATCGCGGTGGGCACGAAGCCGGGGATGACGGCGTTCACGCGCAGGCCGCGCGATCCGACTTCGCGCGCCAGGCTGCGCGTCAGGCCGAGGATGCCGGCCTTCGCCGCCCCGTACGCCGCCTGCCCCGCCAGCCCGTGCACGGCGGTCATCGAGGAGACGTTGACGATCGATCCCCGGCGGCGATACAGCATCGAAGGAATGACGGCGCGGCAGCAGCGGAAGACGCCGCCGAGGTTCGCATCGATCAAGTCTTCCCATTCCGAGTCGGGAAGCGCCGCGAGCAGGCCGTCGCGCCGCACCCCCGCGTTGTTCACGAGCCCGGCGATCGGTCCCACTTTCTCGTCGACCTCGCGCGCCAGCCGCCCCGGTGTCTCCCGATCGCGCAGATCGAATTGGAACGGCACGGCGCGCCCCTCCAGCCCCTCGGCGAGAGAACGCGCTTCCGCTTCGTTCTCGCGCCAGGTGAAGGCGACGTTCCAGCCCTCGGCCGCGAGCAGGGCGACGGTGGCGCGGCCGATGCCGCGACTCCCGCCGGTCACGAGCGCGACCGGACGCGCGGCCCCGGAGCCGGTCATGACGGCTTGGAGGCGAGTCGCTCCTGGACGAAGGCGGCCAGGGTGCTGATGGAGGTGAACGTCTCCTTCCCGACCTGGTGCCCTTCGATGCGGATGCCGTACTCCTTCTCGAGGGCGACCATCAGCTCGAGCGCGTCCACCGAGTCGAGCCCGAGCCCGTCCCCGAACAGCGGCGACTCGTCGCCGATGTCGGACGGCGAGGTCCCCTGCAGGTGAAGCGACTCGACCAGGAGCGTCTTGATGCGTGAACGGACGGCGGTGGTGTCGGGCATGAGGCGAAAAGTATAGACCAGGGCCGCTCTCCCGGAGCGGTCGCGCTCAGCCTGCGGAACGTGCCTCGAAACGGCCGCCCTCGTGCGCCGCGGAGGCCGGGTCGGAGGGAGCGGTCGGACCGGAGGGCGCCGCGGGCGCGGGAGCCGCCCCTGCGGGTGCCGCAGCCGGGGCCGCCGGGTCGGGAGCCGCGCCCGCGCCGCGCACGACGATCGTCTCGCCGAGGGCGGCGCGATAGTCGTCCTCGCTCAGCGCATCCACCGAGCGCAGCTTGGCCAGGAGCGCATCGACGAGCTGGCGAAGTCCCGGTCCGGGCGTGCCGTGGGCGAAGGAGGACTGGTACTTCACCGGCGCCGGGATGAGACACACGAGAAACGCCATCTGCGCCGGCGTCAGGTCGCGCGGCTCCCGGCCGAAATAGGCGCGCGCGGCGGGGCGCAGCCCGAACAGGCCGGGCCCCCACTCGATGACGTTGACGTAGATCTCGAGGATGCGCTTCTTGCCGAGCGATGATTCGAGCAGGAACGCCAGCGGCACCTCCTGCACCTTGCGGCCGACCCGCTTGTCGCGCGTCAGGAACAGGTTCTTGGCGAGCTGCTGCGTGATGGTCGAGGCGCCCCGCACCGCGCCGCCGCGCGCCCAGTCGGTGAGAATCGCCGCAGGCAGCTCGCGCAGGTCGATCCCGGGGTGGCCGTAGAAGCCGGCGTCTTCCGCCAGGAGCAGCGTCCTCACGAAGAGGGGCGGCACGTCGTCGAGCGGGATGTAGTCCGGCGAGGCGCGGGCCACCTCGACGACGTGGCTGTCGCCGTTTTCCACGACCGCCTCGTGCACGAAATCTCCCCGCAGGCGCGCGATCACGGCGGGCACGCGCGCCGGCGGCGTGAAGCGGACGTCCTGCGTCACCACGAACGAGGCCGGGTCCGAGAGCCGTCCCTGGGCGTGCGCGCTCAGCGACGCCGACCCCAGGTCCGCAGCCGCCGTCGTTGGCTTGCCGTCGGCCTCGAGGGCGGCGGGGGCGCCGACGCCGGTCGATTGCAGAAGGGTCGCGAAGTCGGCGCGCTCCACCTCCAGCGACAGGTCGACCGCGGGGTCGGCGCCGAGATCGTGGACGGCCAGCGAGCCGGAGACGGCCGCCCCGGCGATCGCGGCGCTGAACGCGGGAACGTCGAGCGTCTTCTCCGGCCGCCGCCAGGTCCCCGCGGCGCGCAGCTCGACCTGCATCGGCGCCCCAAGTCCGGGGTCGGAGTCCCCTTCCGCCGCCAGCGCCGGTAGCCGCGCGGCGGAGGAGGCCAGTTCGACGTCGAACGCCAGGACTCCGGCGGCGTCGGTGAGGCGCGCGCTGCCGCGGATGGTCCCGCCTTCCAGCAACGCCCGATCGCCGCGCCGCACGTCGAAGACCCGATCGACCGGGAGATCCGAGAGGCGGACGGCGAGATCGTTCTCACCCGGCGCCACGGTGCGCTCGACCAAAAGGCCTGGGCGCGGCAGGACAAGCGCCAGGCTCCAGGATCCGCCGGCGCCGCGCAGATCCCACGCGGTCAACTCCGACGCCAGGGAGAGATCGGCCGGACCATGCAGGACGGCTTCGGAGACGTTCAACCGGGTCCGCCCGCGCCAGAAGCAGTCCACCTGCTTGGCCTCGAAACGCAGGCCGCTCTTCGAGATCGCGACGTCGTGCAGCCGCAGCGGCGGCCACAGCCCCAGCCGCACCTCCCCGATCGAGGCCTCGGCGCCCCGCCTGGCCGCCTCCTTTTCGAGGCGGGCGCGCAGGACCTCCTCGAGGCGGGGCCGTGCGAACAGCGCGCCTCCCGCCACGAGCGCCACGACCACCGCCGCAACGACGACCCGGCGCCGCATCCGGGGGGATCCCATTTCGGACATTCATCGAGAATGCCACAGAAGGACGCGGCCGCCCGCCCGATCACGGTCGCGTCATACGTTTCCGTCATCCGGGCCTTCTCATGTTCGTCATTCGCTTGCCCGCAAGCGCCCGCCAGCCCTACGTTTCGGCGTGATGGCGGATGAGGCCGCCAACACACAACCATGGGGAGGAACAACCGAATGAAGAAGATCCTCAGCGTCGCGTTTCTGGCCCTGCTCGCCGTCACGGCTCCTTCGTACGCCGCGGTGGCCAAGGGCAACGGCGAGGTCGGGTTCGACTACGGGCAGATGAGCTACGACTCGGACACCAACCTCGACTCGTCGGACAACCTGTCGCTGCGCGGCGGGTACTTCATGACCGACCTGTTCCAGGTCGAGGGTCAGTACTCCACCGCCGACTCCAAGACCGAGGTCGTGCCGGGCCTGGACGTGAAGGCTTCGACCGACATGATCATGGTGAACGGCGTGTTCAACTTCATGCCGAAGAAGGACATCAACCCCTTCGTGCTCGTCGGCGTGGGCCAGGCGGACGTGTCGGTCAACGACGGCACGGACTCCGTGAGCGACAGCGGCACGGCCTACCAGATCGCCGCGGGCAGCCGCTTCTTCTTCGGGAAGGCGAAGCGCGCGGCGTTCCGCCTGGACGTGTCGATGATCAACCAGGACACGTTCAACGAGACGCAGACGAACACCACGTTCGCCGGCGGCTTCACCTTCAAGCTGGGCAAGTAACCAGCCCGACAGTCGAAACACGAGCCCCGGCCGGTCTCCGGCCGGGGCTTTTTCTTTGTCCGTGCGGCGACGTCAGCCGACGATCGTCGCGATGGCCTGGTCGAGGGCCTCCTCGGTGAGGCGGGTGGGCGTGTACCGGCGGACGATTCCCGTCCGATCGATGAAGACGAAGGTCGGGGTGCTCGATCCGCCGTAGCGCTCCATCGAGGCGGTGCTGATGACCATCGGCATCGCCCCGACGTCGGCGTAGACCGTCTTCCAGACGTCCTCCACGCGCGCCTTCTCGGCGGCGCGCTCGTCCCCGGCGTCGTAGTAGCGCGTGAGCCCGACGAAGGCGACGCCGGAATGTGTCTTCCGGGCGTGCGCCAGGGCGCGCGCCATCCCCTTGCAGTCGCCGCACCACTCGGCCCACAGGAAGAGGACGACCGGCTTCCCCTGGAGCGCCGCGAGCGCCGGCGGCCGCGCGTCGCCCGCGAAGTCCTCGACGACCAGCTCTGGGGCGGCGGTTCCCGCGAGCGTCATCATGTTGAGGCGCTTGTTGAGGCGCGAGCGCAGGGCAACCGGTCCGGGGGTTTTCGCCAATTCGCCGCGCAGGAACTCCGCCGCCTTGCGTGACCCGGACCGGCGCTCGAGGAGCTGCGCCTCGACTTCGATCGCCGTGCCCCAGGCCAGCTCGAGGGCGTGATCGTCCTCGAGCTTCGCTCCCAACGCCTTTGCGGCGGTGACGTGGGAGCGCACGTCGCCCGCATACCGCTTCGCCTTCGCTTCGTCGCCGAGGAGCAGCGCGCCGCGGGCCACCCACGAGAGTCCCGAGAGCCAGGTCGCGTCCTCGCCGTTGTCGGCGCGCATGACCTCGAGGATCGACTCGGCGCTCAGGAGATCCCCGGCGGCGATCTTGTTGCGGATGAAATTGACCGGATTCGGAGGCGGAGCCGGCGCGGCCGGAGCCGGCGCGGCAGGAGCCGGCGCGGCAGGAGCCGCGGGCGGGGTCGGCGGCGGCGGAGCGGTCTGCCCGGTCGAGAGCCCGCTCGCGAGCGACAGCACCAGCGGCACGGCCGCGATCCAGGAAATGCCTGCACGACTCGCCGTCATCGATGACTCCTCGGTGTGCGTCTTGGCGCGGGCGGATTCTATCGCCGGGGGGGCTACCATGAACGGACGATCCGGCATGGCGAACGAACAACGTCCTCCTGATCTGTCCGCCCGGCTCGCGGTGCGCGAGCGGCCGGGCGGCTCGCCCCTGATGTACCAGGCGTGGGGGAAGCTCCTCTTCATGCACTGGCCCGTGCCGGTGGCGGTGCTGCGGCCGCTCATCCCGCCCGCCTTGAGCCTCGACCTGCACGAGGGGAGCGCCTGGGCGGCGCTGACGCCGTTCACCCTGTGGGGGCTGCGGCCGCGCTTCGTGCCCGAGCTGCCCGGGATCAGCCGGTTCCACGAGCTGAACGTGCGCACCTACGTGCACCATCGCGGCGTGCCGGGCGTCTGGTTCTTCTCGCTCGATGCCGCCCGCCTCCTGCCGGTGCTGGGCGCGCGGCTGCTCTTCCATCTCCCCTACCACCAGGCGCAGATGACGCTCGAGGAGCGCGGGGCGACCATCGACTATCGCTCGCGGCGTCTCGGCCATCCGCCCCGGCCGGCGGAGTTCCGCGCGCTCTGGGCGCCCGGGGCGGCGCTTCCGGAGGCCGCGCCCGGGTCGCTCGAGTTCTTCCTCGTCGAGCGCTACTGTCTCTACGCGGAGCACCGCGGCCGGATCTTCCGCGCGCGCATCCACCACGTCCCCTGGCCGCTGCGGGAGGCGACGGTGTCCGAGTGGACCTCGACGATGTTCGAGGCGGCGGGGTTCGCGACGCCCGGCGGGGCGCCGCTCCTGCACAACGGTGGACCGGTGCGGGTCGAGGTCTGGCCGCTCGAGCGCCTCTGAGCCGCTTGTGCGGCCGGCCACGCCGGAGTTATAAGACCCCCCTTGCCTGAAGCCGCCTCCCTCGCGCTCATCCCGATCGTCTTCGCGCTGACGGTCTTCGGACCCGGCTTCCTGCTCGTCCGGCGCGCCGGCTGGACGCCGCTCGAAACCGCCACGGCGGCGCTCGCCCTGTCGATCCTCCTCGTCGGCCTGATCTCGTTCGGGTTCGGCATCGCGTGGGTGCCGTTGGCGGGGCGGGCGGTTCTGCTGGCGGGGTGCGCGCTGTCGACGCTCGCGGCCGCGCCGGCCGTCGCCTTTCTCCTGCGCCGCGACGGCGAGGCGCGCCGCGCGCTCGCCTGGTTCAGCCTCCTCGCGCTCTGGGGCGTGTCGCTGCAGGCGCTGGTGCGCAACTACTCCGGCGGCGACATCGTCTACGACTGGCTCGACCACTACGAGCGGGCGAAGTTCTTCCTCGGCTGGCAACCCTTTGACAAGCTGTTCTCCGGGGCGCTGCTGCCGGCGCGGCCGCCGCTCATGAACGCCTTCGCGGCGCAGCTCATGGCCGTGACCTCGTCACGCTTCGCCGGCTACCAGTTGACGACGGCGCTGCTAGGTCTGCTCGCGTACTGGCCCATCCTGCTGGTCGCCCGGCTGTTCTGCCGGCCGGAGAGCGCCGGCGGCGGGAGCGCCGCAGCGCGGGGGCTGCCGCGGACGGTGGCTCTGGTCCTGATGTTCCAGCCGATGTTCCTCGAGAACGTGTCGTACTCGTGGACCCGGATGACGGCGGTGTTGTTCGTGCTGGCAGCCGTCGGCTTCTACGTCGAGGGATGGCGGCGCGGGGACGCCACGCGGACCGTCTTCGCCTTTCTCTGCGGCGCGGCCGCCATCCTCACGCACTATTCGTCCGCGCCGTACATCCTGTTCCTGGCGCTGCACCAGCTTCTCTTCGTCCTGCCGGCGCGACCGCGGATGTGGAGGGAGCTCGCGGTCATCGTCCTCGCCGGGACGGTCGTGCTCGCGCCGTGGCTGGCGTGGGCGGGGTCGGTCTACGGCGGCGGGACCATCCTCGCGGCCGGGCTCGCGTCGTCGGGAAAGCCGCTGCCGACCGCGGGAGCGAATCTCGTGAAGGCGACGCTCAACCTGCGCGACACCTTGGTCCCGCCGCTCCTGCGCGACGTGCCGCGCGATCCCGGGGCGCCGGCGTTCGGCTGGGGCCGCCTGCGCGACGAGGCGTTTTTGCTGTACCAGGGGAATCTCCCCTTCGCGCTCGGGTCGCTCGGCGTCGTGCTGCTGATCCTCGAAGCGGTCCGGACCAGGAGGCGGTCAGCCGATGCGCCGCGGTCAGGGGAGGCGCCGCGGGCCAAGTCCTCATCGCGGCCCGACTCATGGGTCTTCTGGGCGGCGCTCGCCGCCTTCGCCATCGTCGTCGGCATCGGCGTCCAGGGAGGCCGCGCGCCGCTCGGCCTGGCGCACACGGCGCAGCAGCCGCTGGTGATGATCGGCGTCGCGTTCCTCGCCTCCCGCTTCGGCGCCTGGCCGCGATGGCTGCGCGTCCTCGCCGCCGCGGGGCTCCTGGCCGACGCCTGCC
>DASYQE010000394.1:0-9939 GCA_036005805.1 Candidatus Polarisedimenticolia bacterium
ACTGGAGGATTGCCATCTGCGCCGTGGCGTCCTGCATGGCGACCCGATCCGGCCGGAGCATCAGGTACGAGCGGCCCGCGTCGAGATCCTGGTGGTCCGGGTCGGCGAGGTGCCCGAAGAAGATCTTTTCCGTCAGGTTCAGCGGCCGCCCCAGGCGCTTGCGGACGATCGCGAGCCGTCCCTCCATCTCCCGGTACACCCGCGACACCATCCCCGGATCGCTTTCGATGCTGAGCATGTGTGGTTTTTCCCCGCGTCGAGTATAGCGGAACGCCCGCCGGGAGTCGGACGGCGCGGGGAGGATCTCAAGGCATGGTGACGTCCCCTTCGCCGGCACCCACCTGAGGGTACGGTTCGCCCTGCTCGATGGTGATCATCGCCGTGGGCTGGGGCACGGTTTCCATGCTGTCCACCAGGCCGCGCATCGTGTACGAGGCCGGCCAGGAGACCTGCGTCCCGCCGTCATCCTTCTGCAGCCAGGCGAAGGACCAGGTGATCGACCCTCCGGCCGGCACGCTCTCCTGCGTGAAGACCGGCAGGCAACCGACGTGATTCCGGGAATCGTAGAGGACATGCGCTCCCGCGTCGAGAACCTGGAAATGGGCCTCGCAGGACGACGGGAAGTTCAGCGAGGCGGTCTGCGAGGACGTGTTCGTCACCCGCACGATGAAGGACACCGGAGCGCCGGGCCAATACGATATCCGGGTCGTCTGCAAGACCGCCTGCCAGGTGGTGGGAGGAGGCGGGGAATAAGTCACGGTGGAACGCGCGAGAGACGACACGTTCTGCGCGCGATCGATCGCCTGCGCTTCGATGACGTTGTCCCCCGGCACGAGCGTGGCGGAGAGCGACCACGGGTTGCAGCACGGGACGCTCGTCCACGCGCCTCCGTTGACGCGGGCCCGAAGCGTCTGCACCCCCGTCCCGAGGTCCTGCGCCTGGCCGGTGATGGTCACCGTGCTGGACGGGCTCGGCGCGTGCGGCGCGATGGCCACGGTCGGAGGCAGCGTGTCGCCTTCGTCGCTCGCGGGCGCCATCAGGGGGTATTGGTCGATCGAGGCATCGAAGGTGACCGGCTGATCGCTGAAGCCGTCCGGGCCTCCTCCGCCCGGACAGAAACCCTGGTCGGAGCCGGAACAGGCGTCCTGCCCGGCATGGCCGGACCAGTAGTTGCCGCCCTCCGGATCCGTCCACACCTGGGGATAGGGCCGGTTCCACCGGCTGGGCGACCCGTTGAGGTCGCGGGCCTGGAGCGTGTTCCCGACCAGGTTGTTGTCGTACACGTCGCACGACAGCGCGCCGTCGAGGTCGATGCCGAGGCCGGAGCCCGTGATGGTGTTCCGCCGCACGACGGCCGTGCCGCCGCTGTCGACGAGAATCCCCGCGCCGCTCACCCCGTCGATCGCGTTCCGCTCGACGAGCACCTGCGTGCTGTCGGACACCTGGATCCCCTGGCCGCCGCCGGAAAGGCGGCAGCGCTCCACCGTCCCGTCACCCGACCGGTCCAGCTGGATGCCAGTGCCGCACAGCCGCACGCGGACGTTGCGGATGAGATAGGCGGCCGTGGTGTGGCGGATCGCGATGCCGGTGGTCCCGGTCGGCTGCGAGCACTGGATGTCCCAGCCCGAGATGACGTAGGGATCGGCGAAGGTCCCGCTCCCTGCGACCACACCGTGCCCGGCATCGAACTGGTTGTCGCCGCCGATGGCGATCGGAGCGCGCGAAGTGACCGTGGAGAAGCAGGCCGGCGCCGCGGCGTCGATCGCCGCGTCACGCGGGGCGACCTGTCCCGCGCCGCCGTCATCGTAAGTGCCCGCGACATCACCCGTGCCGGCGCGGACCAGGAAGAAGAAGGCCTCCCCGACCTTCGGGACACCCAGGTAGCCGAGCTGCGTGTCCGTGAAGTCATCGGCGAGGCACACCTGGACGGCCGCCGTGAAGCCATCGCCCGACTGGCGCACAAGGTTCACATCGCCGCGCAGGACGTCGTACCCGGTCGCCCCGGGCGCCTGCGTCCAGAGGATGCGGTTCGGCTCCACGGACAGCGTCGGGTCATCCTGTGCAACCGCCCGGCCGGCCGCCGGGAAAAAGACGAAGAAGACCGTGCCGACCCACGCCATGCGCCGCCATGCTGCCCGGAATGCCATGATCCAACCCACCTTTCTGCTCCCCATTCCTTGGTCGGAGGGAGACGCGGAAAGGTTCCGGCGTTGCGTCCCGACGCGAGGACTGATTAGACTGGCCGGGCATGCGACATCCGAACGTCCCCGAGACCCTCGAAGGCTGGTCGCTCCTCCACCAGATGTTCCGCATCCGGTGGGAGCCCTGGCGCGCCCTCCCGGCGGGTCGCCGGGCGGAGATCGCCCTCGAAGCCGAGACCACACTCGGCGTCATGGAGGCCGACGCCGACGGCCCCAGCGCCCTGGTGAGCCTCCTCGGGCACAAGGGCGACCTGATGCTCATCCACTTCCGCCGCGACTTCGAAGGGTTGCAGGCGGCGGAGCTGAAACTCGCGCAGACGGGGCTGCACGCGTACCTCGAGCCGACCACGTCGTACGTCTCCATCGTCGAGCTGGGTCTTTACGACATGACCGCGAAGATCCACGAGGAGATGGCCTCGCGCGGCCTGAAACGCGGCACCCCCGAGTTCGACCTCGCCTTCGACGCCGAGATGCTCAAGCAGCGCGAGCGGATGATGGGCCGGCTCTACACGCCGGTCCCTCCCGGGCGGTACGTCTGCTTCTATCCCATGGACAAGCGGCGCGGCGAGCAGGCCAACTGGTACACGGTGCCGTTCGAGAAGCGGGCCGCGATGATGCGCGAGCACGGCTTCATCGGCCGCGAATACACCGGCCAGGTCACGCAGATCGTCTCAGGCTCGATCGGCCTCGACGACTGGGAATGGGGCGTCGACCTGTTCGCCGAGGACCCGCTGGTCTTCAAGAAGCTGATCTACGACATGCGCTTCGACGAGGCGAGCGCGCTCTATGCCCTGTTCGGTCCGTTCTACGTCGGGCTGCGCTTCCCGGCGCGCGAGCTGCCGCGCCTGCTCGAGGGACAGGTCCCCGCCCTTGTTGACAGTCACAGGACCGCCCGATAGGCTTCCGGGCTTCGTCTGGTTTGCGCTCGCATCCCTTCCCCTCCGTCGGGGTCAGGAGGTTCCGCTTCGATGATGGATTGGCTGAACGCCCTGTTCCGCTGGATTCACGTGATCGCCGGAGTGACCTGGATCGGTCATCTCTACTTCTTCAACTTCGTCAACGCGCAGGTGGCCAAGACCTACGACCCCGATTCGAAGAAGAAGGTCATCCCGGAACTGATGCCGCGCGCCCTCTATTTCTTCCGCTGGGGCGCGGCGTGGACCTGGATCACCGGAGTCCTCCTGTTCGGGATCGTGTATGCCATGGGGGGCGCGCTCGTGGAGCCGGACGCGCCGATGGGGCCCGGCCCCGCGTCGGCGCTCGCGCTCGCGATCTTCGTCGTGGCCTTCGTGGTCTACGACCTGCTGTGGAAATCCCTGGGGAAGAACGCCATGGCGGCGAACGTCGTGTCGATCGCGCTCATCGCGGTGCTTTCGTTCCTGCTGCAGCGCTGCTTCTCGGGGCGCGCCGCGTACATCCTGATCGGCGCGACGCTCGGGACGATCATGGCGGCCAACGTCTGGATGCGCATCTGGCCCAACCAGCGCCGCATCATCAGCGCGATCAAGCTGGGCCAGGCGCCCGATGCGGCCCTCGTCGCCGTGGCCGGGCTGCGCTCGCGGCACAACACTTTCATGTCGATCCCGCTCCTCTTCATGATGGTGAGCAACCACTACCCGGCGCTCTACGGCTCGCCGCTCGCCTGGGTCTGGGCCCTCGTCATCGTCGGCCTCGGCTTCGCGCTGGCGAAGTACCTCTACGCCCAGTCGGCGACGCCGGCGCCGGCGCAGTTCTAGAAGCATGCGCATCCATCTGACGGCGGCGTGTCTGGGGGCGGCCCTCGTTCTCGCCGGCTGCGGCGGCGGGGGTGGTGGAGACTCGAAGACGGGCGGCGCGCCCTCCCCCGCCGCCCCGGCTGCGACCGCTCCCGCGCCCGCGGCGAACGCGACCCCGGTGGGACAGGCGATCGGCACGGCCTCGATCACCGGCCGCGTGAGCGCGGCGGGAAAGCTGCCGCCGCGCCGCCCCATCACGATGACCGCCGATCCCGGCTGCAAGCACCCGGAGGGTGAGGCGCTCAGCGACGACCTGCTGGTCGGCGGGGACGGGTCGGTGCAGAACGTCTGGGTCCGGGTCGTGTCAGGGCTGGGCGATCGCGCCTTCTCACCCCCGGCCGAGCCGGTGGCGCTCGATCAGCACGGCTGCACGTTCACGCCGCACGCGGTGACCGCGCAGACCGGGCAGACGATCGCGTTCCACAACGGCGACACCGTCGCGCACAACGTCCACGCGCTGCCGAAGACCAACGCCGGCTTCAACATGACGGTGCCGCCGAACGGGAAGCCGTCGGAGAAGAGCTTCGCGAAACCGGAGCCGGTCCGCGTCAAGTGCGATATCCACCCGTGGATGGGATCGTGGGTGTTCGTGAACGACACGCCGTTCCAGGCGCTGACGGGAACCGACGGGCGCTACGAGATCAAGGGCCTGCCGGCGGGGACCTACGAGGTGGAGGCCTGGCACGAGCGCCTGGGGACGACGAAGCAGACCGTCACGGTCGGCGACGGCGAGTCGAAGACGGCCGATTTTTCCTACGCCCCCGGCGGGAAGAGTCCCGGATCGTCCTGAGGAACCGGGGCCGGCCGGACGACGCGCCGGCCCCGGGATCGCAGCCGGTCTAGTCCTTGAGCGCGCGCGCCTTCCGGATCGCCTGCTCGACGCCCTGCTTCGCGCGGATCGCCTTCACCTGCATCTTCAGGCGAAGCGGCAGCGTGCGGATGAGCCCCATGTAGCGTCCCTGGAGCTTGAGCGCGCGCGTCACCGGACGGCGCCGCACGGCACGGCCGTTGCCGGCCACGCGCATCGTGCTGACGTCGCGCGCCAGGCGGCGCAGTCCCGAGCTGAGCATCCGTAGTCCCTGATCGATATCCCGCATGGCCCGGGCGCGCCGGGCGCTGGATTTGCGTGGCATTCCACGACCTCCGCTTCTCACTGCGTGAACGACAGCCGCCTCAGACCGCGGGGACCGCGGTCTTGCGCGGCGGATTGAAGAACGGCAACGGCGTCACCCGGGCTCCGCCCTTCAGGCGGTTCGCCTCGACGGTGATCTCCATCTGCAGGAGCGTGCCCGGCGCCGCGAGCGATGACTCGACGGTGGCGAGGGCGATCATCTTCTTGAGGGTCGGCGACCAGGTGGTGGACGTCGCCTTGCCCACCTGTCGATCTCCCTTGTAGACCGGGACCGACACGCGCGAGGCGGCGGCGGGGATCGACGGCGTCAGGTGAAAGCGATCGTGCAGCCGCTCGACGTCGGTCCAGTCGAGGTCGAGCCCGACGATGCGGCGCACCGCGCCCCCTTTCGCACGCCCGGCGGCCAGCGCCGCACGGCCGACGAAAGGCTCCGCCTTGTCGAGATGCACGAGGCGATCCCAGCCCAGCTCGTCGGGGGTCGAGGTCTGGTCGTCGATGGTCGCGCGCCGCGAGGACACGTAGTCCACCTCGATGAGCAGGAGACCGGCCTCGATGCGCGCCACGTCGAGCGCCAGCATGCCGGCGGCGCGGATGCCGTGCGACCGTCCCGCGCGCATGATCGCGTCCCACACGGCGGTCCCCTTGTCCCACGGCAGCCAGATCTCGTAGCCGAGGTCGCCGGTGTAGCCGTTGCGGGTGATCTCGACCGGCACGCCGTCGATGGTGCCGCGGGTCATGCGGAAATACTTGAGGTTGCGGACGTCGGCCTGCGCCGCGTCACGGAGCACGGCGGCCGAGGTCGGCCCCTGCAGCGCCAGCGCGGCCACCGCATTGGAGACGTCCTCGATCTTCGCATTGAGACCGGCGGCATTGTCCTGGATCCACCGGAGCGTCGGGTCGGCCGCGGTCATCCGGTAGACGTCCTCGTCGAGACGCGTCACCGTGCCGTCGTCCACCACCTTGCCGCGCTCGTCGCACCAGGGCGTGTAAACCATCTGGCCGACCGCGACCTTCGTCATGTCGCGCGTCACGACGCGATCGACGAGGCGGCGCGCGTCCGGGCCGCTGATCCGGTACTTGAAAAGCGGGGAGATGTCGATGAGCGCGGCGGCATTGCGGATGGCGTTGTATTCGTGGTGGAAGTGGACCTCGTACGAGCTCACCGCGAAATAGCCGGACCACTCGCGGTAATTGAGGCTTTCGCAGAGCGCCAGTGTCCTGTCGTGAACCGCCGTTCCAATCGGCACGTCGAACCCCCTGTCTTCAGGAAGGCGCGCATTCTAGACGATCATTCTCCGGGGATCAAATCGGGGCCTGATTGGTCTCAATGAGTGATCGCTGAGGAGGCCGATCGCCGGGGCACGGCGGCCTGGGGCGAGCGCACTGTTCCGGGCGCCCGCCTTCCCGGTCCACCCCCTCGACCCTCCCGGCACGCCGCACGGGGCGTTTTCGTCGCGCCGGATGAAAACCCTGTTGCGCCCGCCCGCGCGAGTCCCTAGAATGCGGCCTCCATACGCAACGCCGTTTCGCGATGCGCACCAGCCTCCGGAGAGCCCGGAGGGGGCGCCGCGCGCGGTTCCGGGAGTCCGAAGCAATGGCGCAGCGCTACGACGCAATCGTCATCGGCGGGGGGCACAACGGCCTCGTCCACGCCGCCTACCTCGCGAAGGCGGGGAAGAAGGTGGTCGTCCTCGAGCGCCGCCACGTCCTCGGCGGGGCCGCCGTCACCGAAGAAGTCTTCCCCGGCTTCAAGTTCTCGGTCTTCTCCTACGTCGTGTCGCTGCTGCGACCCGAAATCATCCGCGACCTCGAGCTGCCGAAGCACGGCCTGGAGATCCTGCCGCTCGACGGCACCTTCACGCCGCTCGAGGGAGACTACCTGTGGCGCATGGACGACCACGGCCGGTCCATCCGCGAGATCGCGCGCCACTCGCGCACCGACGCCGAGACCTACGAGGAGTTCGGCCGCGCCATGCAGGCGCTCTGCCGCTTCGTGCGCCCGATCCTCAGCATGCTGCCGCCCGACCCGGGCAAGCCGGACATCAAGGACCTGCTGAACCTGCTCTTCCTCGGCAAGCGTCTGAAGAACCTGCCGTACGAGGATCGCTACAACCTGATCCAGCTGATGACCATGAGCGCGGCCGATTTCCTCGACCAGTGGTTCGAGACGCCGGCGCTCAAGGGGACGATGTCGGCCTCCGGCATCATCGGCACCTTCCTCGGCGTCCGCTCCCCCGGCACCGCCTACGTGCTGCTGCACCACTACATGGGGGAGATCGACGGCGCCTTCCGCGCCTGGGGCTTCGCCAAGGGCGGGACCGGCGCCATCAGCAACGCCATCGGATCGAGCGCCGCCGCCCTGGGCGTCGAGATCCGCAGGGAGGCGCCGGTCGCGCGCATCATCGTCAAGCACGGCAAGACCGTCGGCGTCGCGCTCGAATCGGGGGACGAAATCCACGCCGACCTCGTCTCCTCGAGCCTCGACCCGCGCATGACCTTCATCCGGCTGCTCGAGCCGGGGGCCGTGTCGGACGAGTTCCTCGAGGAGGTGAAGCACTACAAGTACCGCGGCTCCTCCGGCAAGGTGAACCTGGCGCTCGACGGGCTGCCGGATTTCACCTGCCTCCCCGGCAACGGCGCGCACCTGCGCGGCGCGATCTCGATCTCGCCGTCGCTGGACTACATGGAGAAGGCGTACGACGAGGCGAAGTACGGCGCCTTCTCGCGCCGGCCTTACATGGACTGCGTCATCCCGAGCCTCACCGATCCGTCGGTCGCCCCGCCGGGCAAGCACGTCATGTCCTGTTTCGTGCAGTACGCCCCGTACAACCTGAAGGAAGGCCCGCAGGACTGGGACCGCCAGCGCGAGGCGTTCGGCGACACGGTCGTCGACACCCTCGCCGAGCGCTGCCCGAACATCAAGAAGCTCATCCTGCACCGCCAGGTGATGACGCCGCTCGACATCGAGCGGATCACGGGTCTCTCGGAGGGCAACATCTTCCAGGGCGAGCTGTCGCTCGAGCAGCTCTTCTTCCTGCGGCCGGTCGCCGGGTGGGCGCGCTTCCGCACCCCGGTGCGCAACCTTTATATGTGCGGCTCCGCCACCCACCCGGGCGGCGGCATCATGGGAGCGCCGGGACGGCTCTCGGCGCTCGAGGTCCTGAAGGACTGGAAGCGGGGGATCGCGTGAGCGACCGCCAGGACGTCGTCATCCTCGGCGGCGGGCTCAACTCGCTCGTCGCCGCCTTCGATCTCGCCCGCGCCGGCAGGCGTCCGACGCTCCTCGAGCGCCGGCCGACCGTCGGCGGCATCGCGGTCACCGAGGAGATCGCCCCGGGCTTCAAGGCGCCGCGCCTCATGCACCTCGGCGGGCCGCTGCGCGGCGACCTGCTCGCCGACCTGGCCCTCGATCGTCACGGCGTGACCTGGCTCGAGTCGCCGGTGCTGATGGCCGCCCAGGACGGGAGCGGCCGCGGCCTCGTGCTGCACCGCGACCCGGGCAAGTCGGCCGAGTCGATCGCCGCCTTCTCGAAGAAGGACGCCGAGCGCTGGCCGAAGTTCGAGGAGACGGTCGGGCGCATCGCCTCGGCCATGGGCGGACTGCTCGACCTCATCCCGCCCGACATCGACAAGCCGGCCTGGAAGGAAGTCTTCCCCCTTCTGCGCACCGGAAAGAAGGTGCGCGACCTCGGCCGGAAGGATCTCTACCGGGTGCTGCGCTGGATGCCGATGGCGGTGGCCGACCTCGCGGCGGAGTGGTTCGAGAGCGAGATCGTCCGTGCCGCGCTCGCGTCGCGCGCCATCCTCGGCCAGGCGGCCGGCCCCTGGTCGGCCGGCACCGCGGCCAACTACTTCCTGCGGGCGGCCCAGGATCCGCGCGCCGTCCCGTCGGTCAAGGTGCCGCAGGGAGGACTCGGCGCGCTGACCCAGGCCATCGCCGCCGCGGCGAAGGCGGCGGGCGCGACGATCCGCACCGGCGTCGAGGTCACCGGCATCGAGGTGAAGAACGGCGCCGTGCAGGCGGTGCGCTTCGCCCGTGGCGATCGCATCGAGACCGTCTCCGTCATGTCGGGGCTCGATCCGAAGCGGACCTTCCTGAACCTCGTCTCCCCCGTCGATCTCGACCCCGCCTTCCGCAAGAAGGTGCAGAACATCCGCGCGCGCGGCGTCACCGCCAAGGTGAACCTGGCGCTCGGCGGGCTGCCGGAGTTCACCGCGTTCAAGGGGGCGTCTTCCGGCGCGGCGGCGGACGGCGGCTCGCCGCTGCGCGGCCGGATCCTCTTCGGGACCTCGATCGACGACCTGGAGCGTGCGTTCGACGCGTCGAAGTACGGGCAGATGTCCGAGCACCCGTATCTCGAGGCGACCATTCCCACGCTTCTCGACCCGACGCTGGCGCCGGCGGGCAAGCACGTGATGTCGGTGCTGGTGCAGTACGCCCCGCATGCCCTGCGCGAGGGCGACTGGAATTCGCGCCGCGAGCAGCTCGGCGATCGCGTCGTGAAGACCCTCGCGACCGCAGCGCCGAATCTCCCCGGCCTCGTCGAGCGCGGCCAGGTGATCACGCCGAAGGAACTCGAGGACGACTGGGGGCTGACCGGCGGGCACCTGTTCGGCGGCGAGGAATCGCTCGACCAGATCTTCACGATGCGTCCGGTGCTCGGCTGGGCCCGCTACCGCACCCCCGTGCGCGGCCTGTATCTCTGCGGCTCGGGGACGCATCCCGGCGGCGGCCTGACCGGAGCCAACGGCCGCAACGCGGCGCGCGCGCTGCTCGCCGACCGCCGCTAGCCGGCGGCGGGCTTCGACGCCAGAACCGACTGGCGCTCGG
>DASYQE010000395.1:0-2398 GCA_036005805.1 Candidatus Polarisedimenticolia bacterium
CAGCAGGGCGACCATCGTCATCCTGTTCATCGGGCCGCCATCATACGCCTGGCGCCCAGGTCGTCGAGGGTGCGCGACAGGCTCCTGAGCCCGTGCGCGAGTGCGGCGGGCGCGCAGCCGAAGCTGAGGCGCACGAAGCGCGGCGACTCGAAGAAGCGGCCGGGAACGATCAGCGTGTCGTAGCGGCGCTTCAAGTGTTTTGCGAACCGGTCGGAGTCGATTCCCTCGGGGAGCCGCGCGAACAGGACGTTGCCGCCCGGCGGAAGGCGGGCTTCGAGGCGCGTCTCGCGCTCGAAGAAGCCCCGCACCGTGTCGAGGTTGGGCCCGAGAATGCCCCGGGCCCGCCGCCGGATCGCCGGCAGGCGCCGGAGCGCGGCGAGCGTCATCGCTTCGCCCGGAGCGACGCCGTTGACGCTCAGCAGGTCATGGATCAGCCCCGCCTTCCGGATGATCTCCCGCGGTCCGAGAATCCATCCGGCCCGCAGGCCGTCGAGGCCGTAGGCCTTGGTCAGGCTGTTGGTGGTGATGACGTTGCTCCACGCGTGCACCGACGACTCGGTGCGCGCGCCGAAGAGGCATTCGAGGTAGACCTCGTCCACCAGCAGCCAGGCGCCGGCGCGCGCGAGGATGCGGGCGCACTCGCGCAGCACCGCCGGTTCGATCCGGGCGCCGGAGGGATTGTGCAGGTTCGTCAGGATCGCCAGGCGCGTGCGCCCTGTCACGAGTGAGGCCAGCCGCTCCGGGTCGATCGCCCAGCCCTCGGCGAACCAGCGATCGAGCCGACGGATCTCCGCCCCCATCGCCTCGGGGATGCGCAGGAGAGGCTCGTACGTCGGGCGCTCGACGATGACCTCGGCGCCGTCACCCGCGCCGTCGAGCGCCGCCGCGCACGCCACCCAGTTGGCCAGGCTCGTCCCGCCCGAGACGGTCAGCACGCGGTCGGCCGCGACGCGGTAGCGCCGTCCGAGCGCGCGCAGGAGCGGCGGCCAGCCGTAGCCCGCGCCGTGAGTCGTCTCCAGGGAGCGCGCCGACAGGCGCAGCAGCGCGGGCGGGCACGGATCGAGGCCGCTGCGCGCCATGTTGCTGCGCGCCCTCGGCATCGCCTTGGCCCAGCTCATGTAGGCGATCTCGGGGAACTTCACCTCGGCGTCTCCCGTGGGTCGCTCATCGGCTCCCGTCCGCCGCACGGCGCGCGCGCCCCGCCACCAGCGGATAGGTGGCTCCTGCCAGCAGAAGGATCGCCGATCCGATGCACGACTGCGTCGGATACACGAAGAAACAGTTGAGCACGATCCCGAAGGCGACCGCGACGAAGACCAGCGTGGTGACCGGGTGCCCCGGCATGGCGACCAGCGCGGCCGCGGCGGCTGGACGGCGCCGCAGGACGAAGATCGCACCGACGGTGAGCCCGAAGAAGAGCCAGTCGGCGAACACGACGTAGGAGAGCAGCTGGTCGTAGGTGTTCGAGGCGAGCAGCACGATCGACACGCCGGCCTGGAACCACAGCATGAAGACGGGGGTCCGGAAGCGCGGGTGCAGCCGCCCGGCCGGCGCGAGGAACAATCCGTCGCGCGCCATGGCGTAGTAGAGGCGCGGCGCGGTCAGGATGATCACCGCGAGGAATCCGAGCGCCGACACCAGGATGAGGGCTGCGACGAAGCGCGCCCCCACCTCCCCCGCCACCGCCCGGGCCGCATCCGAAGCGAGCGCCGGCGATGCCGCCATCTGCGCCGGCGTGAGCACGTGCAGGTAGGCGAGGTTGAGGCTGACGTAGAGGACGATGACCAGGACAACGCCGAGGACGTTCGCCCGCGGGAGATCCCTGGCCGGGTTGCGGATCTCCCCCGCCACGGAGCCGCAGTTCTGCCAGCCGCCGTAGGCGAACATGATCGGCACGAGCGCCGTGAACAGCAGTCCCATCCACGAGAGGCTCGGCGCGGCGAGAACGGACAGGTCGTAGCGGCTCGCCGACTGTCCGGTGCGCAGGAATGCGATTGCCACGAGGCCGAGGATGCCGGTCACCTTCACCGCCATGAGCGCGTTGTTGACGCGCTTCCCGGCCCGGATGCCGACCGCGTTGATGGCGGTCAGCACGACCAGCACCGCCGCCGCGGCGACGCGGATCCCGGCCGGCCCCAGCCGCAGGATCGAGGCGTCGACGTACGAGGCGAACAGGATCGCCACCGCCGCGATGGATCCCCCATTAATAATGAAGAGGAGCGCGATGCCGTAAAGGTAACCGACGACGGGATGCCACGCGCGCGCGAGGTAGACGTACTGGCCGCCGACGACCGGGAGCCGCGACGCCAGCTCGGCGTACGCGAACCCGCCGAGAAGGGCCAGCACTCCGCCCGCGATCCAGGCGGCGACGATGAGAACCGGCTCGCCGACGATGCGC
>DASYQE010000396.1:0-3861 GCA_036005805.1 Candidatus Polarisedimenticolia bacterium
TCCCCGACCTCAGGAAGAGGGTCGTCTTCACCTTCCTGATGCTGGCGGTCTACCGCGTGGGCGGGCACATCCCCGTCCCGGGGGTGAACTTCCAGGCGCTCGAGCAGCTGTTCCGGCAGCAGGGGGGCGGGATCCTCGGGTTCCTCGACCTCTTCTCGGGTGGGAACCTGAGGCGCCTGACGATCTTCGCGCTCGGGATCATGCCGTACATCTCGGCATCGATCATCCTGCAGCTCCTGACCGTCATCTGGCCCTACCTCGAGAAGCTCTCGAAGGAGGGGGAGGTCGGGCGCAAGAAGATCGTGCAGTACACGCGCTACGGCACCGTCGTCCTGTCGATCGTGCAGGGGTTCGGGATCGCCATGTGGGTCGAGAGCCTGAACCGCGCCGGCGGCGGGTCGCCGATCGTCACCCACCCGGGGTGGTCGTTCCGGATCATGACCATCCTGACGCTGACGACGGGGACCGCGTTCATCATGTGGCTCGGGGAGCAGATCTCCGAGCGCGGCATCGGCAACGGCATCTCGCTCATCATCTACGTCGGCATCGTCTCCGGCCTGCCGAAGGCGGTCGCGACCCTGTGGCAGGACGTGAGCACCGGAACGCTCAACCCGTTCGTCGTGCTCCTGCTGCTGGCGGGGATGGTGGGGGTGGTCGCCGCCATCGTCTACGTCGAGCGGGCGCAGCGCAAGGTGCCGGTGCAGTACGCCCGGCGCGTCGTCGGGCGCCGCATGTACGGCGGGATGCAGACCCACATGCCGCTGCGGCTCAACACCGGCGGCGTCATCCCGGTCATCTTCGCGTCGTCCCTCATCGCCTTCCCGCTCACCCTCATGCAGTGGGCGGGGGTGCAGGGCCGCGGCGGATTCTGGGGCGAGGTGTACCGGCAGCTCGACTACACGGCGCCGCTGCACAGCCTGCTCTACGTCCTGGGGATCATCTTCTTCTGCTACTTCTACATCTCGATCATCTTCAACCCGATGGACGTGGCGGACAACATGAAGAAGTACGGCGGCTTCATCCCGGGGATCCGACCGGGGCGCAAGACCGCCGAGTACCTCGACACGATCCTGACCCGGCTGACCTTCGTCGGGGCGATCTACCTCGCGCTCATCGCGCTGCTGCCGCAGCTGCTCATCAGCGGGATGAACGTGCAGGTGCTGCCGGTCATCGGCGGCACCCTCGACCGCATCCTGCCGGCGTTCCTGACCCAGGGGCTGGGGCTGAAGTTCTACTTCGGCGGCACCTCGCTGCTGATCGTCGTCGGCGTCGCGATGGACACCATCCAGCAGGTCGAGTCGCAGCTGATCATGCGGCACTACGACGGCTTCCTGAAGGGGGCCCGAGTGCGCGGGCGGCGAGGGTGACGCGATGGACGAACCGGCGCGCGGTCCCGTCCGCCTGGTCCTGTTCGGGGCGCCCGGGGTCGGAAAAGGGACGCAGGCGCAGGGGCTGCAGAAGCGTTTCGGCGCGCCGCACGTCTCGACCGGGGACATGCTGCGCGCCGCGATCCGCGAGGGCACGCCGCTCGGGAAGCAGGCGCGGGCGGTCGTCGAGCGCGGCGAGCTGGTCCCCGACGCGCTCGTGAGCGCGCTCGTGGCCGAGCGCCTCGCGCAGCCCGATGTGCGCGAGGGGTTCATCCTCGACGGATACCCGCGCACCGTGCGCCAGGCGGACGACCTGGAGGCGGCGCTCACGGGCCGCGGGTCGGCGGTGGACGTGGTGGTGAACCTGGAGGTGCCGCCGGCGGAGATCGTCGAGCGGCTGGCCGGGCGGCGGAACTGCCCGGCCTGCGGCGCGGTGTACCACGTGCGGCTGAAGGCGCCGAAGGCCGCCGACCTGTGCGATGCGTGCGGCGGGCGACTGACGCAGCGGCTGGACGACGCGGCCGACGTGGTGCAGGGGCGCCTGCGGGTGTACGAGGCGCAGACGGCGCCGGTGCTCGAGTACTACCGGAGCCGGGGCTTGCTGGTGGACGTGGACGGACGGGGAACGCCGGACGAGGTGGCGACCCGGATCGTCGAGGCGGTGGAGCGGAGGCGGTGATCATCTACAAGTCGCGCGAGGAGATCGAGAAGCTCGACCGGAGCAACCGGGTGGTCACCCGGGTGCTCCAGGCCCTCAAGCGCGAGGTGCGGGCGGGGATCACGACGATGGACCTGGAGGAGACGGCCGAGAAGCTCTGCCGCGAGGCGGGGGCGAAGCCCGCGTTCAAGGGGTACCGGGGCTTCCCCTGCGTCCTGTGCGCGTCGGTCAACGACGAGGTGGTGCACGGCATCCCCTCGAAGAGCCGACGGCTGAAGGATGGGGACATCATCGGGCTCGATTTCGGGGTGGTGGTCGAGGGATACTACGGGGATGGCGCGGTGACCGTCGCGGTCGGGGAGGTTCCGGACCCGGCGAAAAGCCTGATGGCGGTCACCCGGGAAGCCCTGTACCGGGGGGTGGAAGCGGCCCGGCCCGGGGCGCGCGTCTCGGACATCTCCCAGGCGGTCCAGAAGCACGTCGAGGGGCACGGCTTCTCGGTCGTGCGCGAGTTCGTGGGGCATGGCATCGGGACCTCGCTGCACGAGGATCCCCAGGTGCCGAATTACGTGACGCCGGGGCCGAATCCGGTCCTGCGCGAGGGGGTGGTGCTGGCGATCGAGCCGATGGTCAGCGCCGGGGCCCCCTCGGTGAAGATTCACGAGGACGGGTGGACGGCCTCCACGGTCGACGGGTCGCTGTCGGCGCACTTCGAGCGCTCGGTGGCGGTGACCGCCGACGGGCCGTGGCTTCTCGGCGGCGACGCGGAGGTGGTGTGAGCAAGGAAGATGCGATCCAGGTGGAGGCGACGGTCGTCGAGCCGCTGCCGAACGCGATGTTCCGCCTGGCGCTGGACAACAAGCACGAGGTGCTGGCGCACATCTCGGGCAAGATGCGGAAGAATTTCATCCGCATCCTGACCGGGGACAGGGTGCTCGTGGAGCTGAGCCCCTACGACCTGTCGCGCGGCCGCATCGTGTACCGGTTCAAGTGAGCCGGGGGCATTCGAAGGAGACGAGATGAAAGTCAGGGCTTCGGTGCGGAAGATTTGCGACAAGTGCAAGGTGATCAAGCGGGCCGGCGTGGTCCGGGTCATCTGCGGCAACCCCAAACACAAGCAGCGCCAGGGATAGGAGACGGATCGTGGCTCGCATCGCCGGAGTCGACCTGCCGCAGGGCAAGAGGGTGGAGATCGCCCTGACCTACATCTTCGGGATTGGCCGCTCGCGCAGCCTGCGACTCCTGACCAAGGCCACCGTGGACAAGGCGATCAAGGTGAAGGACCTCTCCGAGGACGAGGTGCGCCGCATCCGCGACGTCATCCAGGAGGAGGGGCAGGTCGAGGGCGACCTGCGCAAGAACGTCCAGATGGACATCAAGCGGCTCATCGACATCGGCTCGTACCGCGGCCATCGCCACCGCCGCAACCTGCCGGTGCGCGGGCAGCGGACGCACACCAACGCCCGCACCCGGAAGGGACCGCGCAAGACGGTGGCCGGCAAGAAGAAGGCTCCGACCGGGAAGAAGGGCTAGGCGGTCGGAGAGGAACCCGAGGAGACCATGGCAGACGACAACGAGAAGCAGGAAGCCCCGGCCGAGAAGCCGGCCAAGGCGCCCAAGGCCCCGAAGGAAGCGGCCGAGGGGGGCGCCGAGGCAGGCGCGAAGGCGGAGGGCGCGAAGAAGGGCGGCGGCGGGAAGAAGAAGGAGAAGAAGAACGTGCCGTTCGCCATCGCGCACGTCCACGCCTCGTTCAACAACACGGTGATCACCATCACCGATCAGGGCGGGGGAGTTCTTTCCTGGTCCTCGGCCGGCTGCGTCGGCTTCAAGGGATCC
>DASYQE010000397.1:0-19106 GCA_036005805.1 Candidatus Polarisedimenticolia bacterium
GTCGGCCTGGCGGCGCACTGGCTGATGCCGGGGCTTCCCTGGGGGGCGTGTTTTCTCCTCGGCGGGATCGTCTCGATGACCGACACCGTCGCGGTGCACTCGGTCCTGGAGCGGCTGCGGGTGCCGCGCCGGGCCACCGCGATTCTCGAAGGGGAAGGACTGGTGAACGACGCCACCGGGCTGCTCGGCGTCGAGCTGGCGACCGTCGTCGTGCTGACCGGTGTGTTCGGCTTCGCGGGGATCGCCACCGGATTCGCGCGCATCGCCGGACTCGGCATCGTGATCGGCGCCGCCGTCGGCTTCGCGGCCGCGCGTCTCAACCAGGTGCTGCGCGGCACCCAGGTGCTGTGGGCCTTCTCGCTCGTCGCGCCCTACGCCGCCTACCTTCTCGCCGAGGAGGCCGGCGCCTCCGGGGTGCTGGCGGTCGTCATCGCCGGGTTCGTCGCCTCGTGGCGCGTCCACGACATCGCCCCGGAAAGCCGGGTGGACCTCTACGCGGCCTGGGAGCAGATGGAGTTCCTGCTCAACGGACTGATGTTCCTGTTCATCGGGCTCGAGACCCCCGCCCGGCTGGTGCAGGCGTTCGAGGCCGTTCCCGGCATCGTGACGGTGGCGCTGCTCATCAGCCTGACCGTCATCGTCTCGCGCGTCGTGTGGATCATCCCCGGCGCCTACGTCCCGCTCTGGCTCTTCCCGGCCCTGCGGCGCCGTGAGGGGACCTATCCGAGCCCGAAGGCGGTGGCCCTGGTCTCCTGGTGCGGCGTGCGCGGCGCCGTGTCGCTGGCGGCGGCCCTGTCGCTGCCCAGGACGCTCGCCGACGGCGCCCCGTTCCCGGGCCGGGTCGAGATCGTCGCCTGCACGCTCGTGGTGATCCTGGTCACACTCATCGGGCAGGGGATGACGCTGCTGCCGCTGGCGCGCCGGCTCGGCCTCGAGGACGCCGAGCCGATCGCGGCGGAGGAGCAGAAGGCGCGCGAGGCGATCCTCGCCGCGGGCATCGCCCGCCTCGACGCCTTCTGCTCGCAGGAGCAGTGCCCGATCGCGGTCTACCGGCTGCGCGAAGGGATGGCCGATCAGCTCGCGGCGCTCAAGGCCGAAGACGAGACCGAGCGCGGCCTCGCGCAGCAGCGCATGGCGGTGACCGAAGAAGTGCGCCGCGCCGTCTACGAGGCGCAGTCACGCGCCCTGCTCGAGCTGCGCGACCGCGAGCAGGTGAACGACCAGGTCCACCAGGTCCTGCAGCTCGACCTCGATCGCGCCAACGCCGAGGCCCGTCCGGCCTGAGTCGCGGCCGCGGGGCCCTCCGCCCCGCGGCGTCCGCCCCATCCGCGCGCGAGCCTCTCCGCACTCCCGCGAGCCGTTCTTGCGGGGTATTGCCGATGGTCCCGTCCGGGTCCCCGTGGCTCAATGGTCATCGGAAAACGGACGGCGTTCTCTTCGGGAAGCGGCTTCGCTCGGGAACGCTCTTTTGGGACACGGGACATCGGAGGAGGACATCACATGACCGATACGCAGGATGGCATCTTCACGCGGCTGTTCGACGATCGCACCAGCGCGGAGCGCGAGTGGGAGAACCTGCGCAGCCGCGGTTACAGCGAGAAGGACATCAACGTCGTCATGAGCGAAGAGGGCCGCAAGCGCCACTTCGCCGACGGCGGCAAGACCGAGATGGGGGACAAGGCCCTCAAGGGAGCCGGGACGGGCGCGGGCATCGGCGCGATCGCCGGCGGCACGCTGGCCGCCATCGCCGCCACCGCCAGCCTGGCGATTCCCGCGGCGGGACTGCTGGTCGCCGGACCGCTCGCGGCCGGCCTGGCCGGCGCGGGCGCCGGGGCGGTCACCGGCGGGGTGATCGGCGCGCTCGTCAACATGGGCATCCCGAAAGAACACGCCTCCGAATACGAGAAGGGATTGAAGCGGGGCGGCATCCTGTTCGGCCTGAAGCCGCGCGCCGAGGATCGCGCGACGTTCGAGCGCGAGTGGACCCCCGAAGGGGTCGAAGTCCGCAGGCGGTAATCCCGAGCGCCCTCATTCGGAGCCGTCACCTCTCTCCCCATCGGTCGGAAAGCACGGGCCGCCCCGCGAGGGGCGGCCCTCGTCTTCCCGAGGTCGCGCATGCGCATCGCCCAGATCGCCCCGCTGTACGAGAGCGTCCCTCCCCAGGGCTACGGCGGGACCGAGCGCGTCGTGTCCTACCTCACCGAGAAGCTCGTCGAGCTCGGTCACGACGTCACGCTGTTCGCCAGCGGCGACTCCGGGACGATGGCTCGCCTCGTCGCCGGCGCGCCCCAGGCGCTGCGGCTGAGCCGGTACCACGGCGATCCCCTCGTGCCGCACCTGGTCATGCTCGAGCAGGCGTCCTCCCACTGGGATGATTTCGACGTGGTCCATTCCCACGTCGACGTCCTCGGCCTGCCGTTCGCGCGGCGGGCCGGTGTCCCGGTCGTCACGACGCTGCACGGCCGGCTGGACTTCGAGGAGCTGGCGACCCTGTACGACGAATACTCCGAGCAGCCGCTCGTCTCGATCTCCGAATCCCAGCGGGAGCCGATCCCGCAGGCCCGCTGGGTCGGGACGGTGCATCACGGCCTGCCGGAGGACCTGTACCGCTTCCATCCCGGGCCGGGCCGCTACCTGGCCTTCATCGGGCGCATCTCCCCCGAGAAGCGGCTCGATCGGGCCATCGAGATCGCTTTGCGCTCGCGGCGCACGCTGAAGATCGCCGCCAAGGTGGATCGGGCCGACCGGCAATACTTCCGCACCGAGATCGAGCCCCTCCTGAACCACCCGCTCGTCGAGTGGGTGGGGGAGGTGAACGACAGCGCCAAGGATGAGTTCCTTGGCGGCGCCGAGGCGCTGCTGTTCCCGATCGACTGGCCGGAGCCGTTCGGATTGACGATGATCGAGGCGATGGCCTGCGGCACGCCGGTGATCGCCTGGCAGCACGGCTCGGTGGCGGAGGTGCTCGAGCACGGCGTCACCGGCTTCCTGTGCGACGACATCGGCGCGGCCGTGCGCGCGGTCAAGCGGCTGGAGCGGCTGTCGCGGGAGGTCTGCCGGCAGGTCTTCGAGAAGCGCTTCACCTCCGACCGCATGGCGCGCGACTACGTGACGATCTACGAGCGTGTCATCGCCGAGGGGGCGCGCCAGACCGCGCGGCACGGGGCGGCGGGCCTCGAACGCGGGGAGCCCATCGTTCCCGCACGGGAGCACTGACGATGGCGCGCACCCAGACGCGGAGCAAGGAGCCGGTCTCCCGGCGTGCACCGGTGCGCGAACCCTCCGACGAGCCCGCCCGCGATCGAGGCGAGCCCGACGCCGGCCCGTCCGGGCCGGAGCGCGATCGGCTGCGCGGCGCGCCCTCCGATCCGTTCGAGATCACCGTCGAAGGCGGGCTCGCGGACGATCGCACCCTCGTGGCGATGTGGGGCGACACCTTCGGCATGTTCGACCGCCTCGGCGACATCCTGCCGCCGCCGCGGGCGCGCCACGGGCTGTTCCACGAAGGGACGCGCTTCCTGTCGCGCTTCCAGCTCGCCCTCTGGCGCACCCGGCCGGCGCTCCTCAGCAGCAGCGTGCGCGAGGAGGACGGCATGCTCGTGGTCCACCTGACCAACCCCGACATCCGCAACGAGGGGGCCTGGTCGATGATCCACCACAGCGTGCACCTGCTGCGGCGGCTGTGGATCGAGGACGGCCGCTGCCGGATGGAGCTGGCCTTCCGCAGCTACGGGCGCGAGCCCCTGGCGCTGCCGCTCGACGTGCTCGTGGACGCCGACTTCGCCGACATCTTCGAAGTGCGCGGGGCCATCCGGGAGCGGCGCGGCCAGACCCTGCCGCCCCAGGTGGATGCCGAATCGCTCACGCTGCGTTACCGGGGGCTCGACGACGTCGAGCGCGAGACCCGCATCCACTACGCCCATCCGCCGATCTCGGCCGGCCCTTCGCTCCTCCGCTTTCGCATCGAGCTGGAGCCGGACGCCGACCAGACGCTGTCCTTCACGGTCGAGTGCCGCACGCACCAGACGGCGCGGGCGAAGCCCGCCGCGCCGCGCCAGCCGAACCCCGCCGACCTGTGGCGCGGGCGGGTCGGAGCGTCGCAGGCGGGCTTCGACGCCTTCATCCGCCGCTCCCACTCCGACGTCGCGATGATGACCGTCGCGACCCCGCACGGGCCGTTCCCGTATGCCGGCGTGCCTTGGTTCGCCACGCCGTTCGGGCGCGATTCGATCCTGACCGCGTACGAGATGCTGTGGCTCGCGCCCGGCCTGGCGCGCGGTGTCCTCGCATTCCTCGCGGCGCACCAGGCGCTCGAGGACGTTCCCGACCGCGACGCCGAGCCCGGGAAGATCCTGCACGAGATGCGCAAAGGCGAGATGCCCCGCCTCGGAGAAGTGCCGTTCGATCTCTATTACGGCAGCGTCGATGCGACACCCTTGTTCCTCATGCTCGCCGCCGCCTACTTCGAGCGCACCGGCGACATCGACCTGATGCGCGAGCTGTGGCCCGCATGCGAGCGCGCCCTGGGGTGGATCGAGGGGCCGGGCGATCCCGACGGGGACGGTTTCCTCGAATACGACCGCCGCTGCGGCGACGGCCTCGAGAACCAGGGCTGGCGCGACTCGCGCGACGCCGTCATGCACGCCGATGGCTCCCTGGCGCAGGGCCCGCTGGCGCTGTGCGAGGTGCAGGCGTACGCCTACGCCGCGCGCACCGGTCTCGCCACCATCGCCCGGGCCCTCGGCAGGGCGGAGGAGGCGGGGCGGCTCAGCGGTGACGCCGAGCGCCTGCGGCAGAAGTTCGAGCAGGCGTTCTGGATCCCGGGTCTCGGGACTTATGCCCTGGCGCTCGATGGGGACAAGCGGCCGTGCGAGGTGCGCTCGTCGTGCGCCGGCCACGCGCTCTTCACCGGCATCGCCGCGCCCGAGCGGGCCGCCGTTCTGGCCCAGACACTCCTCTCCGCCGATCACTTCTCCGGGTGGGGCATCCGGACGATCGCCCGATCGGCTGTGCGCTACAACCCGATGTCGTACCACAACGGCTCGGTCTGGCCGCACGACAACGCCCTCATCGGCCTGGGGCTGGCGCGCTACGGCGACAGCGCCGGGACGGAGCGCATCCTCACCGCGTTGTTCGAGGCGGCCCGCGCCATCGAGGTGTCGCGGCTCCCCGAGCTGATGTGCGGCTTCTCCCGCCAGCCCGGGGAGGCGCCGACCCTGTACCCGGTGGCGTGCTCGCCGCAGGCCTGGGCGGCCGGCAGCGTCTTCCTGCTGCTGCAGGGCCTCCTCGGCCTGAGCGTCCACGCCGAAGCCCGCCAGGTGCGCCTCAGCCGCCCCCGCCTGCCGCACTTCCTGCAGGCCCTGACGATCCGCCAGCTGCGAGTCGGCGAAGGGGAAATCGATCTCCTCCTCGAAAAAGCAGAAGACGAAGTGGTCGTGAGGGTGCTACGTCGCACCGCGGTCGTCGACCTCGTCCTCTCCAGCTAGGCGGTGGGAAAGGGTTTTACGACTTCCCGGTCTTGCTGTGGGGATCGCCGACTTTTTTCGATTCGGCCGAATCGCGGTGGCGAAGCCAGATGCTGAGGACGATCATCGAAGTGAGGCCCATGAACTCGCTCTGCCAGTTCTGGAAGGACTGGAACCAGAACTGCGAGGTCGAGAGGAACTCGAGCGTGGTGACGCGCTCCGGATTGCCGTGCTGCCGGTTCTCCTCGTTCTGCTTGCCGGCGCCGCTCGCGGCGTGCACGAAGAAGATGCCGAGGAACAGGACGAGGAACGCCAGGCTCAACGAGTAGGCGTAGATGCGGCAGATCCAGCCGCCGCGCCGGACGGGCCATGGCGCGTCCTTCCGCCGGGCCGCGGCCTCCAGATCCTCCGGCGGTTCCCGGGGGTCCTTCGATTCGGCGGATCCCTTCTGCACGAGCAGGGCCGTGAAAGTCGTGAACAGCATCATCTCGAGGAACTCCGACTCCCAGTTCTCCGACAGGGCTTCGATGAAGTCGGGGGTCTTCAGGAAAGCACCGTAACCCACCTCCGGTTGCCCGTGCTCGCGCTGCTCTTCGTTGTAGGCATTTCGTCCCGCGAGCCCCTGTCCGGCAAACAGGGCCAGCAAGAACATCCCCAGGAAGGCGAGCGACAGGCCGTTGTCGCGCAGGAGCCGGCGGATCCCCGTCGTCGATCGCTCCAGACCGCGCGAGACGGCCGCCGCCTCCCGAGGGGGGCGGCGGCCGCCGTGGACTTCGACGTGGGCGCGGTTCACATCATCCGCTCGCGCTGCTGTTTGGCGCGCGAGGCTTCGATGGCGGAGTGCACATTCTTCTCTTCCTCGGGCGGCGGGAGCACCGGCTTCATGCCGAGCGCCTGGATCCACAGCTCGCGTGCCCAGCCCTTGGAGTGGTAGAGGTGCTCGTCCTCCTGGTCCTCCACCTCGTCGTACGCCTTCTTGAGGGCCTTCGCCGTCTCCCCCTTGCCCTTCTTGACGATTTCGCCGATCAGCTGCCAGTTGGCGTGGTCCTTGGTCTCGGCGTCCACGACCGCCTCGACCGCGACGAGCTCGGCGGCCTCCGGGTTGCCGGCCTTCAAAGCCTCCTTCATGGATTCGACGAGGGCCTCCGCCTTGTGGCGCACGACCAGGCGCCCCGGCGTCTCCTCGTCGGTATCGAGCGCCAGGGTCTGACACACTTCGCGCATCAGCTCGACATGCCGCTGGGTCTGCTCGTGGTACTTCTCGAACTCCTCCTTGAGATCGTCGTTCTGCACGCACTCGAGCGCGGTGGCGTACACCTCGACGCCCCCCAGCTCGGTCTCGAGCGCCTGGTAGATGAGCTCGGTGACCTGCTCCTGCTTCATGATGCCGGCGCCGTCCTGCTGCGACGCCGAGGTCCGCCGCATCGAGGACGACTGGCCGCGGCCGGACCTGCCGGATGAGCGCGACGACCCGCCGCGGGACGACGACCCGCCGCTGGACGAAGAAGACCGTGTGCCGGACCCGTTGGAGCGCCGGCCTCCGTTGTGCTTCGTGGACTTGCCTCTCATGACTCCTCCTTCCATCGTGATGGAAATGCCGATCCCCCGGTGCGGGTGCGTCAATGCAGCCAGACCGAGGCCTTACGAGCCCACTCGCTCGCGGGGTACCTCTGCGTCAGCAGCTCGCCCGCGGCGCCGAGATGCTTCGGGTCGTCGGTCCCCTTGTAGGCGGCGACGCCGGCCCAGTAACACGCCTCCGGCGCCCCGCCGGAATCCGGGCGGCCGTCACAGACGGCGCGGAACATGCGCTCCGCTTCGCCGAAATGCTGTTCGTGGAATTCCAGCTTCCCCAGCCCCAGCTCGAGCTGGGCGAGGAAGTCCTCCGCCGGCAGGAATCCTTCGATGCGGTGCTGTTCCTCGCCCTGCGGGTCCAGGAGGATCTGGGTCGGAGTCCACGAGGCGCCGAAGCGCTCGAACACCGCCTCCTGGTCCCGGATGTGCACCTGGGCCGGCACGAAATGCTCGTTGATGAATGCGATCACGCGACGATCGGGGTAGACCTCGGCTTCCAGCCGGGCGCACCCGCCTCAGGCCGGCGCGGCGCTGAAATCCAGCAGCACCGGCTTGCCTGATTCACGCGCCTGTTGCAGCGCGGCGTCGACGTCCCTCTGCCACGCGATGATCATGCTCGCCATTGAAAGACCTCCTCGCGAGTCGATTGTCCGGCCGGCATCAGGGGATGCACATCGGTAATAGTCCGCAACGGGCTTTCGGAGTCTCGTCCCGGGCGGGAGGTTGCGGACGGACCGGCGGTCCGGAACCCGGCGGGATCGGGACTCTTGCGGATCATCTATACTCCGCGCCATCCGGAGACCCCGTTGAAAGCCGCTGCCGTCGTCACCGCCGCCGTCCTCCTGCTCGCACCGACGCTTTTGCGCGCGGACGAGGTGCTGCTCAAGGGGGGAGCGAAGTTCAGCGGCCGCATCGAGTCGCAGACCGACACGATGATCACCATCAACATCGGGGACGGTGTCGTCGGCGTGCCGATGGCCCGCGTGGACAAGGTCGTCCGTGGCCACTCGCCGCTCGACGAGTACGCGGCGCGGGCGAAGGCGCTCACCGAGCAGGACGCCGAAGGCTGGCGCGCGCTCGGCCGCTGGGCCAACTCCCAGGGGCTCCAGGCGCAGGCGCGCGAGGCCGCCCGCAAGGTGCTGGTGGTGCTCCCGGACGACCCGGAGGCGCGCGGCGCGCTCGGTTACGTCAAGCAGGATGGGCGCTGGATGACCGAGGAGGAGAGCTACAAGGCGCGCGGCTATGTGCAGGTGGGAGGGGAGTGGATGACCCGCGCCGAGGCGCAGCAGGTGCAGGCCTCCGCCGCCGCCGAGCAGGCCGTGCAGGACGCCGAGCGCCGCGCCAACCAGGCGGAGGCGGACAAGATCCTCGCCGAGCAGCGGGCCGACAAAGCGGAGGAGCGGGCCCGTGAGGCGGAGGAGGTCGATCCCTGGACGGCGATGAACAACAACACGAATGCTGCCTGGTACGGCGGCTGGGGGTACGGCGTGGTCGGCTGGCCCTCCACGGCGACCGTGACCGGGCGCGGAGGCAACACCGTCCCCCTCAACAAGCTGCCGGAGCGTCCGTGATGACGGCTTCGCTCCGGGGGCGCCACCTTCTCTGCGGCACGGCGGTCATCGCCCTGACGGTGATGGCCGGCCCTGTGCCCGCCGGCGCCGCGCCCGCTGCGGCCACGACCTCCGCGCCCACCCAGGCCCTGACGGCGGAGCAGATCGTCGAGAAGCATGTCGCCGCCCGTGGCGGCCTCCAGAAGATCCGCGCCATCCAGACGCTGCGCGAGAGCGGCCGCATGACCGAGGGACCAAACCGCGAGGCTCTCGTCACCCGCGAGCTGAAGCGTCCGGCGCAGAGCCGCTTCGAGATCACGCTGCAGGGGGTCACCGGCGTCTTCGTGTCGGACGGGACGAAGGGATGGAAGATCAATCCTTTCGACGGCGACTTCGAGCCGAAGCCGCTCCCGGAGGCGGCGATCCGCGAGGCGGCCGAGCAGGCGGACATCGAGGGCCCGCTCGTGGACTGGAAGGCGAAGGGGCATACCATCGCCCTCGCCGGCCGCGAGAGCGTCAACGGTCGGGATGCTTTCAAGATCCAGGTGACGCTCAACAGCGGCGGCACGCGCACCGAGTACATCGATGCGAAGACGTTCCAACGCGTCCGCTCCGACTCGACCCGCACCATGAAGGGACACGCGGTGCAGATCACCGCCACGTTCGGCGACTACAAGAAGAGCGGCGGCGTCGCCTTCCCGCACACCGTCGAGATCTCCGCCTCCGGGCGCCCGCAGAAGATGCGGGTCGTGGTGGACAAGATCGAGGTCAATCCGCCGCTCCCGGCCGATCGCTTCGCGATGGTCGAGCTCGCCAAGCCCTGAGCCTCCCCCAGGCGCCTCGCCCGCGATCCCGCATGTCGGCACTTGCATTAGACTCCGCGGCATGCTGACAAGAACCCGTCGCCTGGCTCCGTCGTTCGCCGTATCCCTCTGCGCCGTGCTGGCTGTCGGCGCCGCCGCGGCTGCATCCAAAGCCGCGCCCAAGGCCGCGTCCGGGCCCGACCCGCGCGCCGCCATCAAGGCCGAGATCGCCAGGCGGCACGACGAAGGCGTGAAGCGCCTGCAGGACTGGGTGAAGCAGCCCGCCATCGCCGCCGAGAACCGCGGCATGAACGAGGGGTGCGACACGATGATGCGGCTGGCGCGCGAGGCCGGCTTCGCGAACGTCACGCGCGTGGACACCGACGGCCACCCGGGGGTCTTCGCAACGCTCGACGCGGGCGCGGCGAAAACGATCGGGCTCTACTTCATGTACGACGTGAAGCAGGCCGACCCGGCCGAGTGGTCGTCGCCGCCGTTCGATGCCGCCATCGTGGACAAGCCGGGCTTCGGCAAGGTCGTGGTCGGGCGCGGCGCCGTCAACCAGAAGGGGCCCGAGGCGGCGTTCCTCGCGGCGCTCCACGCCATCCGCGGCGCCGGTCAGAAGCCGCCGGTGAACCTGGTGCTGGTGGCGGAAGGGGAGGAGGAGATCGGCTCGCCGCACTTCCGCCAGATCGTCCAGAAGCCCGAGGTGTCGGCGGCCCTGAAGAAGTGCTCCGGCGTTTTCATGCCGAGCGCCTCGCAGGATCCGGACGGCAGCGTCCAGGTCTCGCTCGGCGCCAAGGGGGTGGTCGAGCTGGAGCTGGTGTCGAGCGGCGAGAAGTGGGGACGCGGCCCGGGCAAGGACGTGCACTCGAGCAACCGCGCGCGGCTCGACAGCCCCGCGTTCCATTTGGTGCAGGCGCTGGCGACGCTGATCAATGCGGACGGCGACCCGGCGATCGACGGCTTCGCCGCCGCGGCCCGGCCGGTCTCCGCCGCCGAGAAGAGCATGCTCGACGCCGCCGCAACCCGCGTGTCGGAGGAGACGGCGAAGAAGCTCCTCGCGACCACCCGCTGGGCCCATGGCGACAACTGGCGCGGCTCGCTCGAGCGCTTCGTCTCGACCCCGACGGTGAACATCGAGGGTCTCGTCGCCGGCTACACCGGTCCGGGAGGGAAGACCGTGCTGCCGCACCGGGCGGTGGCCAAGCTCGACCTGCGCCTGGTGCCGGACATGACCTTCGACGGCGCCGTCGCGGCGCTGAAGGCCCATCTCGCCAAGCGTGGGTTCGGCGACATCGAGGTGAACCCGTCGGGCGGCTATGACCCGACCGGCACCCCGCCCGACGCGGCGATCATCCGGGCGGCGATGTCGGTGTACAAGAAGGATGGGCTCGACCCGTTCCTCTGGCCGCGCAACGCCGGCTCGTATCCCGGTTGCGTTTTCACCGGCGAGCCGCTGAAGCTGGCTGCGGGCCACTTCGGGCTCGGCCACGGCAGCGGCGCCCATGCCCCGGACGAGTACTTCGTCATCGAGTCGTCCAACCCGAAGATGACGGGCTGGGACGGCGCGGTGACCTCGTTCGTGGACTACCTGTACGAGCTGGCAGCGACCAACTGAGACTCAGGGATTGCTGGTGATGCGCAGGTCGTACGACCCGTAGATCCCCAGATCGGTCGCGTGGAACGACTTGACGTAGAGCGTGCCGCTCGACGTCGCCGTGTAGACCATGAGGGACGAGTCGTCCCCCGTCGCCCGGTTGTCGTTCGATGCGAGCACGGTCGAGCCGTTCGACGCGTAGAGGACGAGCGAGGTGTTCGCCTTCCCTGTCAGATTCAGGGTCTCGATGGTGTAGGTGGTCCCGGCGACGGCCGTGAACGAGAAGAAGTCGTTGTCCACCTCGCCGACCCCGTTGTTGTTCACGTCCGCGAAAAAGGTGCGGTGGACGGTGCCGTTGACGGGGATCGGCTGCGCCGCCGCCACGCTGTCGTTCGGCTCGGCGGCGTCGGTGTAGTACTCGACGCCGGTCCGCTGGAACGCGGCGATCAAGTCGGTCTTGAATCCCTTGCCGCGCGTGAACCAGCCGTCCCAGAAATCCTCCAGGCTCTTGTTCACCGCCGTCTTCACGTAGTTCTTGTCCACGTCCCAGTTGTCGGCATCCGGCCGGGCCGCCGTCTCGTCGTCGACGCCCGGGGTCGAGTCGGCCGTGGCGGCCGAATCGTTGACGTCCCAGAGGGCCGAATAGACCGCGACCTCGCTGGTGGCGCCGTCGCACGCATAGGGATTCTCGTTCTCGACGTCGAAGAAGAAGTCGAGATTACCCGGCCCCGGCCCGCCGGTGGTCTTCACGTACAGCTCGGGGTGCGGCAGGTTGAAGGAACGGCGCATCGCCTGGCCGAACCAGGTGGCGCGCCCCTCTTCGTAAGCCAGGCGCAAATCCTGGTTGCAGTCGAGCAGGTGGTGCGCGCCCCCGGGGCTGTCGGTGGCCGAGTAGACGTGGAACGCGTAGTGGCCGCTCTCGTGCGAGAACACGGTGTCGTTGTAGGCGCTGTTGTCCCCGACCGTGACCGTGCGGGTGGTGCGGTCGTACGAAGACGCGGCCGCGCCCGAGCCGTTCTCCCATTCGTACGTCAGCGGCGTCCCGGAGCCCGGCTTCGAGCCGTTCATCACCTGGATGAAGTCCATGACCCGGATCCCGGTGTCGTAGATGTTGAACGCCTCGCCGCCGGCGCCGATCGCCGCGGTCAGGGTGCCGAAGTTCACGTTGGTGTTCGGACCGTGGTTGGCGACGTTCGCGGAGGCAACGGCGTAGGGGTTCTTCGGGATCAGCCGGTTCTGCACCTTCATGAAGACGTTGCTGACCGCGGTCGAGGCCGTCAGGACGCGGACGTAAACGGTGCGGGTGCTGCTGTCGGTCACCGCGATGCTGAAGTTGCCGCTGGCATCGGTGGCGCCGGTCGCCAGCACCGCCTTCTTCGCCGGGGCATTCGGATCGCGCACCTCGATCGTCGCGAAGCGGATCGGCAGGGAGGGCTCGACGCCGGTGAAGCCGTTCTGGTCGAACTCGCGGTCGACGTACCGGAAGGTCCCCGAGGCGGTCCAGTTGGCCGACGCAAGGCCGGACGAGACCAGCCACGCGGCGAGGGAGACGAGCAGCAGGCGGCGCGCGCTCATGCCCCCTCCGTCGCGGCGCCGGTCACCTCGGCCGCCGGATACTCGTGCGCGCCGCCCTTCACCTTCCCCTTCGGCTCCTTCGCTCCGACGAGCAGCTGGTGGCTCGCCGCCCGGCGAATGGTCTTGCCGTGCGCCACTCCCGAGACCTCGACCGCGATGGAGTAGCGGCCGTCCTCCGGGACGATCACCTCGACCGGCACCGAAACCGTGCCACCCGCCGAGAGGTTGACGTTCCAGGTCTTCGTGTCGCTCCCGTCGGCGAAGACCACGTGCGCCGGCGCCTTCGCCTGGAGCACCGCCTCATCGATGGCGACCCCGGCGGTCACCGTGAGGCGCAGCGAGGCGATCCCCCCGTGCAGGTTCTTCTGCAGCGAGGTCATCGCCACCTCCACCCCGAGAGGAGGCAGCGGCTCGGACGTCCTCGTGTCGGGCGCCATCCCGGCGGTGGACTTGCCGGCGTGCTGGACCTTCGCCGGAGCCGCGGAACGCGGCACCGAACCGGCGTCGCCGCCCGGCATGGATCGGATCGCCAGGGGAATGAGAAGCATGAAACAGGCGGAGGACCATCGACGGATCATGTCCGACCCCTTTCGCAGGATGAAAAAGGTGCTGGGACAGTCTTTTCTGGTGCGGCGGCGGCAGCCGGCAGTTTCTTCGCGCGTCATTTACGGCCGATCCGCCCGTCCGTCAACAAGTATTTGAGATTCCTGAAGACCCGGATGGCGGGAACGGGGAACCGGTTCATGGCGGACGCCGTATGCCCCCATAACGACCATGATCGACGACCTCAGACTCGCGACCCGGCTGCTCCTCAAGAACAAGGCCTTCACCCTCACTGCCGCCCTGACTCTGGCGATCTGCATCGGGGCGAACACCACCCTCTTCTCCGTGGTCCACAACGTGCTCCTGAGCCCGCTGCCGGTCCCGGAGTCCGACCGCATCCTGCTGATGAGCAACTCGTACCCGAAGGCGGGGGCCGACGACCTGGGCCACTCCGGCGTTCCCGACTACTACGACCGCCTGCGCGACGTGTCGGTGTTCGAGGAGCAGGCGATGTTCACGACGCGCACCCGGAGCATCGACGAGGGGGGCACGCCGACGCGGGTCCGCACGATGCAGGCGACGCCATCGTTCTTCCGGCTGGTGCGCGTGCCGCCGCGCCTCGGCCGCATCTTCACCGAGCAGGAAGGGGAGGTCGGGCACGAGAAGGAAGTGATCCTCAGCCAGGGGCTCTGGAAGACGCAGTTCGGCGGCGACCCCGCGGCGATCGGCCGCGACCTGCGCATCGACGGTGAGCCGCACACCATCGTCGGCGTCATGCCGGCCGAGTTCGTGTTCTTCGACCCCGAGGCGGTGATGTGGACGCCGCTCGCCTTCACGCCCGAGCAGAAGTCGGACGACTCCCGTCACAGCAACAACTGGCGCAACATCGGCCGCCTCAAGCCGGGGGCGACGCTGCAGCAGGCCCAGGCGCAGGTGGACGCGCTCAACGCCGCCAACCTCGACCGCTTCCCGCAGTACAGGACCCTGCTGCTCAACGCCGGCTTCCACACCGTCGTGACCGGGTTGAAGGACTACCTGGTGCGCGACATCCGGCCGGTCCTGTTCCTCATGTGGGGCGGCGCGCTCTTCGTCCTGCTCATCGGGGCCGTCAACGTCGCGAACCTGGTGCTGGTGCGCTCGCGCGCGCGCCTCAAGGAGCTGGCGACGCGGCTGGCGCTGGGCGCGGGACCCTGGCGCGTCCTGCGCCAGCTCATTCTCGAGAGTCTCGTGCTGACGACCGTCTCCGCGGCCGCGGGGTTGTTCCTGGGCTATGCCACGCTCAGGCTCCTCGGGACCATCGACATCCAGGACCTGCCGCGCGGCGACGAGATCCGCGTGGACGGAGCGACCATCGCCTATGCGCTGGGCCTCGCGAGCCTCATCGGCTGCGCGCTCGGGATCATCCCGGTCGTGAGCCTGAGGCGATCCGACCTGACCATCGTGCTGCGCGAGGAGGGGAGGACCGGCACCAGCGGCACGGGCGCGCGCAATCTCCGCCGTGCCCTGGTGGTGGCCCAGGTGGGGTTCGCTTACGTGCTCCTCATCGGGGCGGGGCTGCTGTTCGCGTCGTTCCGCAAGGTGCTCGCGGTCGATTCGGGGTTCAGGTCCGACGGGGTGATGACCGCCTCGGTCAGCCTGCCCGCCTCACGTTACAAGGACGATCCGGCCCTCATCGCCTTCGCCGACGAAGCGCTGCGCCGCGTGCGCGCCCTGCCGGGAGTCGTAAGCGCCGGAGCCACCGATACCATCCCGTTCGGCGGCAGCCACAGCGACAGCGTCATCCTGGCCGAGGGTTACCAGATGCAGCCGGGGGAGTCGGTGATCTCTCCCGGCCAGGTCTCGGTCACGCCGGGTTATTTCGAGACCATCGGCGCGCGTCTCGTGTCGGGACGGTTCTTCGAGGAGCGGGACGACGCGAAGGCGCCGCGCGTGGTCATCGTGGACGAGACGCTGGCCCGCCGCTTCTGGCCGGGCGTCGATCCGGTGGGGCGCCGGATGTACAAGCCGACCGACATCAACAACCTGCTCGCTGTCACCGACAAGACGGTCTTCCTCACCGTGGTCGGCGTCGTCCACGACGTGAAGCTCCGGAGTCTGACGGAAGGCCAGCAGTCGGTCGGGGCCTACTACTTCCCGAACACCCAGGCCACCCAGAACTATCTCACCTTCGCCGCGCGGACCTCGGGAGATCCGGCGGGGCTTTCGACCGCGCTGCGCGGAGCGCTCGCGGGCGTCGATCGCGAGCTGCCGATCTTCGACATGGCGACGCTCGAGGCGCTGACCGAGAAATCGCTCCTCAGCCGTCGCGCCCCGGTCCTGCTCTCGCTGTCGTTCGGAGCCGTGGCGCTCTTCCTGTCGGCGATCGGGATCTACGGCGTGCTGGCGTATCTCGTGACGCAGCGCACCCGCGAGATCGCCATCCGCCTCGCCCTCGGCAGCAGCGCCGGCGGCGTGTTCAAGCTGGTGCTGCGCGAAGGCGTCATCCTGAGCGTCGCCGGGTTCGTCCTGGGAATCACCGGGGCCGTGATCCTGCGGCGCGCCGTCGAGAGCCAGCTCTTCGGGATCAGCGCCAGCGATCCGGTCGTGCTCGCGACCGTGACCGTGGGGCTGGGCCTGGTCGCCATGGCCGCCTGCGCCCTGCCGGCGCGCCGGGCCACGCGGATCGACCCGATCCTCGCCCTCTCCGAATAGCGAGCCCTAGGAGGCGGGCCAGAGCGCCTTGAAGACGAGGCCGGTGATCACGCCGTAGATGGCGCAATCCAGAAGGTGGCGGAAGGTCGTCCCCCACGGCTGCCCCTTCCAGATGCTGTCGCTGATCTGCCCGTAGCCGTAACCGGCGAACGCCACCGCGCCGGTCACCTGCATCGCCAGCATCCCGCCTTCGCCGAAGTGCAGCGTGTGGCGGGCGATGTAGGCGGCGGTGAAGCTCACGAGCATGCAGAGACCGAACCACAACGCCAGGTGCTTCGGCATCATCGGCATGCCCTTGGGGTACGAGGTGACGATCGCCACCGGTCCCTTCTCGAACTGCGCCAGGACGGCCGGGTCTTTCATCTGCGCGTGGGTGCAGAAGGGGGTGAAGTAGACGCCGGGCTCGAGGCTCGCCTTCCCGAGCACATCGCGAATCGCCTCTTCGTTCGGAAGCTTCTTGTGATCGGCGTTGTGGTACTTCAGGACCATGTGCACGAGGAAGCTGGCGACGAACACCGCGACGGCCGAAGCGACGACGGGAATCCACAGACTGCCGAAAGGCATCGGGGATGTCCTCCTCCGATCCGGCGCCCGCGAGCCCCTCCGAAAGGCTCCCGGTGCCGTCCGGGCGGCGGAATGGTACGGCAAGTCAGCACCCGGGAGATCCGGGCCGGCGCCCCGTCCGGCGCGAAAGCTTGCCCCCGACGGACCGGACCCTATATTGCGGCCGGGGGGGTCCGCTCGTGCGTTTCCGGTTCGATGCCCGTGACGGTCTGAAGCTCCTGCCGGCGTTCCTTTTCGGCTGGGTGGCGCTGCAGTTCTTTCGCGCCCTGCTGCCGCAAGGGGCGGTGCCAGTGTCCCCCGTTTCACCCTGGAAGCACGGGCTGCTCCTCCTGGGCGGCCTCGGACTGCTGGCCTACGGGTTCGTCCTGCTGCACCGCAAGCGCGCCATCGCCGACGTGCCCCGTTCGCGGTTGCGCTCGGTGGCGGTGGGGTTCGCCGAAGTCTCCGGGACGGCGCGCATGCGGACGCAGGTGATGGGTCCCTACAGCGGCATCCCCTGCGTGACCTGCCGTTTCCTGGCCGAAGAGGAGGACGAGGATCGCCGCGGCTGGCGCACCATCGAGAGCGGCCAGTCGCCCGACTGGTTCATCCTCGAGGACGACACGGGGTCCATCGTCGTGGATCCCGACGGGGCCAATCTCGCGCTCGGCCGCGACTACCGCACCATCGAGCTCGCCGAGGGCTGGCTGGGCCGCCGCCGGCGCTACACCGAATGGCGGCTGCACCCCGGCGAGGCCGCCTGCGTCATCGGCACGGTGCGTCGCGTCCGCAGCCTCGTGTTCGAGCAGCGCGCCGCGCTCCACGATCGGCTGCGCGACATCAGGCAGGACCCGGCGCGGGCCGCGTCCTTCGACGCCAACCGCGACGGACGCATCGACACGGAGGAGTGGGGGAACGCCGTCCGCGTCGCGCGGCAGGAGGTGGCTCGCGAGGCGGCCGCCGCCGAAGCGCCCCGCCAGGTGGACGAGCTGATCCTGGGAAAAGGACAAGGGGAGAAGACCTTCGTCATCACCGACCGCACGGAAGAGGACCTGGTGAGATCCCTGGCCTGGAAAGCGGGGCTGGCGCTCCTGTCCGGCGCGGCGCTGGCCGGCGCGGAGGCGTTCGCCCTGCTGCAACACCATCCCTGAGGAGAAACAGATGATGCTCATCGTGCTGTTGGCTTTGGCCGTGACCGGGATCGTGGTGGTGGGCTGGGCCGCGGGCCTGTACAACCAGCTCATCGGCGTGCGCGTGAACGTCGATCGGGCCTGGTCGAACATCGAGGTCCTGGAGAAGCAGCGCTACGACGAGATTCCCAAGCTCGTGAAGGTGTGCGAGGGCTACATGCAGTACGAGCGTGACACGCTGCAGAAGGTGATCGCCGCCCGCACGAAGTACCTGGGAGCGGGCGGGCCGGCCGATCGCGCCGCCGCCGGAGCGGAGATGACCTCGGCCCTCAAGGGGCTCTTCGCCCTGGCCGAGTCCTACCCCGACCTGAAGGCGAACACCAACTTCACGCAGCTGCAGTCGCGCATCACGGCGCTCGAGAGCGAGATCGCCGACCGGCGCGAGTTCTTCAATGACTCCATCGCCATCTACAACGCGCGGCTGGAGCAGGTCCCCGACGTTTTCTTCGCACGCGCGCTCGGCTACAAGCCGCGCGACATGTACAAGGTGGCGCCGGCGGAGACGGTGGCCCCCGACATCAAGTTCGATCTGCCGAAGGCGAAGCGTCCGGCCGCCTGAGAGGAGGCGCGGCACCCCCGATGAAACACCTCGTGGTCTGCTGCGACGGCACCTGGAACACCCCCGATCACATCGATCGGGGCCGGGTCTCTCCGACCAACGTCGTCAAGACGGCTCTTGCGGTCCTGCCCGAGCGGGCCGACGGCAGAAAGCAGCTGGTTCACTACCACTCCGGGGTCGGGACCGGCCGCTTCGATCACCTGCGCGGCGGGGCGTTCGGGTTCGGCCTGTCGGAGAACATCCTCGAAGCCTACCGCTTCGTGGCGCGTCACTTCGAGCCGGGGGACGCGCTGTTCCTCTTCGGCTTCAGCCGGGGCGCCTACACGGCGCGCAGCCTGGCCGGCCTCATCCGCAACTGCGGCGTGCTCACGACACTGTCGCGCGAGCGGCTCGACCAGGCCTATGCCCTGTACCGGCGGCGCGACGACGCGGCGCACCCGCGCGGCATCGAGGCGCGCCTGTTCCGCCGCATGCACTCGCACGAAACGCGCATCCGCTGCATCGGCGTCTGGGACACGGTCGGCGCCCTCGGCATCCCTGGCGGCGGGTTCCGCCGGCTCAACCGCCGCTGGGCCTTCCACGACGTCGATCTGAGCACCACCGTGGACAACGCCTTCCAGGCCCTGGCGGCCGACGAGGAGCGCAAGGTGTTCGTCCCCGCGCTCTGGCGCCGCCAGCCCGGCGCCAACGGCCAGCGTCTCGAGCAGGCCTGGTTCGCCGGGGCGCACTCGAACGTCGGCGGCGGCTACGCCGATGCCGGCCTCTCCGACCTGGCCTTCCTCTGGATGAAGCAGCGGGCGGAGGAGTGCGGCCTCGAGTTCGACGAGCAGGCGGTGCGTGACTCGGTGCATCCGGATGTCCGCGGCGAGCTGCGCGACTCCTCGGTGGGAATCTACCGCCTTCTTCCGCACCGGCGGCGGCCGATCGGCGCCGCCCCCGGCGGCGACGAATGGGTCCACGACAGCGTCATCGCCCGCATGGACGCCGTCCCGGGCTACCGGCCGGAGAACGTCCT
>DASYQE010000398.1:0-3574 GCA_036005805.1 Candidatus Polarisedimenticolia bacterium
GGCAACACCTGGAACATCCAGGAGAAGGCGCTCAAGGAGATGGAGCGGGGGATGCAGGCCCTGCACAAGCAGAACTACTCCGAGGCGCAGACCCACTTCCAGGCGGTCGTCGACGGGTATCCGCACGAGAAGGAGTTGCAGGACCGGGCGCAGATGTACGTCCGGGTCGCCAGGACGCACCTGCAGGGGGACGGTGGATCGCAGCGCGCCAAGCCCGAGGACCTCTTCTACCTGGGGGTGATGAAGGCCAACGAGGCCGACTACGACCAGGCGATCGAGCTCCTCGACCGGGCGCTGCAGCACAACCCGAAGGACGAGCGGTCGCACTACGTCATGGCCGCCACCCGCGCCATGAAGGGAGAGCGCGAGGTCGCCCTCAAGCACCTGCAGGAGGCGATCACGCTGAACGCGCAGAATCGCTTCTACGCCATGAATGATCCGGACTTCGAGTCGATCCGGGACGAGGAGACGTTCGAGAACCTCGTCTACCCCGAAGAGGCGTAAGCCTCGGGCCGGCCCCCGGTGAAGAAGAAGCCCCGGCCGCGATCCCGTCCCGCGCGCCGCGCGAAACCGGCGCGCCGCGACGCGCCCCGGCGCGCACGCGGGAAGGGATCTCCGGCGGGCGCGCATCCGTCGCCGGCCGGGCCCGCTCCCCATCCCGCCGGGATCCCGGGCGGGATCCCCGGCGGTCCACGCGTCCCGCCGCCGGCCCCGGCGGCTCCCGCCCGCGGGCGGCCCGGCACGGCCTCGCCGGCGCACAACGCCATCCCCAACAGCCCGTATCCGCTGCGTCCCGTCGGGCCGGTTCCCGAGGATCGCCCGCGCGCGCGGACGGCGGCGCAGAAGCGCGAGACGCTCGCCCTCGTCCTGGCCGCCGGCCTCGGGAAGCGCATGCAGTCGCGCTGGTCGAAGCTCCTGCATTCCGTCGCGGGGCGCCCCGTGGTGCGGCACGTGGTGGAGGCGACGCGCGGCGCCGGGGTGGCCCGCACCGTGGTCGTCATCGGCAACCAGGCCGAGGAGGTGCGGCGCGCCGTCGGCGACCACGACAAGCGCATCGCCTTCGCCTTCCAGAAGGAGCAGCTCGGCACCGGGCACGCGGTGCTGTCGGCCGAGCGGATGCTCGCCGGGCACGACGGTGACGTGCTCATCCTCAACGGCGACCTGCCGGCGCTGCGCCCCGAGACCATCACCGCCTTCGTGGACTACCACCGCGCGCACGCGGCGCCTCTGAGCCTCCTGACGACCGTGCTGGCCGACCCGCGCGGCTACGGCCGGGTCATCCGCAACTACGGCGGCGACGTGTCGCGCATCGTCGAGGACGTCGACGCGACGGCCGACGAGCGCGCGACCCAGGAGGTCAACTGCGGCATCTACTGCGTCGACATCCGGTCGCTGTTCCGGCCGCTGCGCCAGGCGACCCGCGACAACGCCCAGGGCGAGATCTACCTGACCGACCTCATCGAGATCCTGCGCAAGGAAGGGCGCAAGGTCGCCGCCTACCGCCACGGCGAGGCGCACGAGGTGCTCGGCGTCAATGACCGGCGCGAGCTGGCCGACGCCGGACGCGCCCTGTACCGCCGCAAGGCCGATGCGCTGATGCGCTCGGGCGTCACCCTCCTGGACCCCGCCACTACCTACATCGACATGCCGGTGACCATCGGCCGCGACAGCGTCATCGAGCCGGGGGTCATGATCCTCGGCGACTCGCACCTCGGCGAGGACGTGCGGGTCGGAGTGGGCTCGCGCCTCGCCGATACCACGATTGGCGACGGCACGGAAATCCTCGCCTACTGCGTGCTGGGTTCGTCGAAGGTCGGACGCGGCTGCAAGATCGGCCCGTTCTCGCACCTGCGGCCCGACTCGGTGATGGACGAGGAGGCGCACGTCGGCAACTTCGTCGAGCTGAAGAAGACCCGCCTCGGCCGCGGCAGCAAGGCGAACCACCTCGCCTACCTCGGCGACGCCGAGATCGGCCGCGACGCCAACATCGGCGCCGGCACCATCACCTGCAACTACGACGGCGTCGCCAAGCACCGCACCGTCATCGAGGACGAAGTCTTCATCGGCAGCGACACCCAGCTCGTCGCCCCGGTCCGCGTCCGCCGCGGCGCCTTCGTCGGCGCCGGCACCACCGTCACCAAGGACGTCCCGGCGCACGCCCTCGCCATCAGCCGCGTCCGGCAGGAGAACAAGGACGGCTGGGCCAGGAAGCATGGGCCCCTCGCCAAGCGGGACGGCCACAACAACAAGTAGAGGAAAGGCCTGACGGTGCTTGCCGGGGGGTGCGGGCGAGGCTATATTCCGCGTACCCATGTGCGGCATCGTTGGATACATCGGCAGCAAGAAAGTCAGCAACGTCATCCTCGACGGACTGCGGCGGCTCGAGTACAGAGGCTATGACTCGGCCGGGATCGCGGTCATCGACGGGCCCAACGTCAAGGTGGTGCGCGCCGCCGGCAAGCTCCGTGAGCTGGAGGAAAACCTCCGGCTCACCCAGCTCGACGGCTCGTTCGGCGTCGGCCACACCCGCTGGGCGACCCACGGCCGGCCGACCGAGGAGAACGCCCATCCGCACCGGGACTGCTCCGGCTCGATGGTGGTGGTGCACAACGGCATCATCGAGAACTACAAGGAGCTGAAGTCCCAGCTCACCGCCGGCGGGCACCAGTTCAAGACCGAGACCGACACCGAGGTGATCGCCCACCTCATCGAAGACGTGCGCAAGGGCCGCCCCGCCATGCCCCTCGAGGACGCGGTGCGCGGCGCCGTGCCGCGGCTGTCCGGCTCGTACGCCTTCGCCGCCGTGTCGACGCAGGACCCGCGCAAGATCGTCGCGGCGCGCAACGGCCCGCCGCTCGTGATCGGGCTGGGCAAGGACGAGTACTTCGTCGCCTCCGACATCCCGGCCATCCTGCACCACACGCGCGACGTCTTCTTCCTCGACGACCGCGAGGTGGCGGTGGTCACCGACGGCGGCGTGGTCATCACCGACCATGACGGCAAGTCGATCCGCAAGCAGGTGCAGCGCATCACCTGGGACCCGATCCTCGCGGAGAAGGCCGGCTTCAAGCACTTCATGCTGAAGGAGATCTACGAGCAGCCGCGGGCGATCCGCGACACGCTCCTCGGCCGCGTCTCGCAGGACACCGGGAAGATCTTCCTCGACGAGATGGAGGTCACGGAGAAGGAGTTCCGCGACTGCAAGAAGCTCCACATCGTCGCCTGCGGCACCTCGTGGCACGCGGCCCTCATCGGCAAGTTCCTCATCGAGAAGCTGGCGAAGCTGCCCGTCGAAGTGGACATCGCCTCGGAGTTCCGCTACCGCTCCCCCATCCTCGAGCCGGATCACCTGCTGCTGGTCATCACGCAGTCGGGCGAGACGGCCGACACTATCGCCGCGCAGCGCGAGGCGCGCTCGCGCGGCCTGAAGACGCTCGCCATCTGCAACGTCGTCGGCTCGATGGCGACGCGCGAGGCGCAGGGCGTCGTCTACACGCACGCGGGGCCGGAGATCGGCGTCGCCTCGACCAAGGCGTTCACGGCGCAGATCGCCGCGCTGTACCTGCTGGCGCTG
>DASYQE010000399.1:0-3804 GCA_036005805.1 Candidatus Polarisedimenticolia bacterium
CTGGCGGAGGAGCGCCTCGGCGTGCCGCTGGCGCTCGCGGTGTTCGCCTCGGACGCGCTGTCGTCGGTCGCCTACGCGACGGAGGAAATCCTCCTCGTCCTCAGCACGGCCGGGATGGCGGCGCTGCACTTCTCGCTGCCGATCGCCATCACCATCACCGGCCTGCTGGGTCTGCTGATCGCCTCGTACCGGCAGACGGTGCACGCGTACCCGGACGGGGGCGGCTCGTATCTCGTGGCGCGCGAGAACCTGGGGACGATGCCGGGGCTCATCTCGGCCGCGGCGCTGCTCATCGACTACATCCTGACGGTGTCGGTCTCCTCGGCGGCCGGTGTCGCGGCGGTCACGTCGGCGATCCCGGCGCTCCAGGGTCACAAGGTCGCCATGGGGATCCTGTTCGTGGCGATCATCGCCGTCGCCAACCTGCGCGGCGTGCGGGAGTCGGGGAGGGTGTTCGCCATCCCGACCTACTTGTTCATCTTCTCGGTGGTTCTCCTGATCGGCGTCGGCCTGTGGCGCGCCTGGCGCGGGGAGCCGGCGATCGAGGCGCCGGTGGGGACGTTGCCGGAGACGACCCACATGGTGACGCTGTTCCTGCTCATGCGGGCGTTTTCGTCCGGCTGCGCCGCCCTGACCGGGATCGAGGCGATCAGCAACGGAGTCAAGGCGTTCAAGCCTCCCGAGACGCGCCACGCCGCCCAGACGCAGGTGATCATGGGGTGCATCCTCGGGGTCTTCTTCCTCGGCATCACCTGGCTGGCGCATGTCTTCGGCATCGTGCCGGGCGCGGGGCAGACGGTGATCTCGCAGCTCGGGCACGCCGTGTTCGGCAGCGGCGCCGCCTATTTCCTGCTGCAGGCCGCCACGGCGTCGATCCTGCTCGTTGCCGCCAACACGGCGTTCGCCGGGTTCCCGCGGCTCACCTCCATCCTGGCGAACGACCGGTTCCTGCCGCGGCAGCTGGCCACCCTGGGCGACCGGCTGGTCTACTCGAACGGCATCCTCATCCTGTCGGCCGCCGCGATGCTCCTGCTCATCGTCTTCCAGGGGGAGACGCACGCCCTCATCCCGCTCTACGCCGTCGGCGTCTTCCTGGCGTTCACCCTCTCGCAGGCCGGAATGGTCCGGCGGCACCTGCGGGTGCGCGACGGCGCCTTCCGGATGCACGCCGCCCTCAGCGCCGCCGGGGCGACCGCCACCGGCCTGGCCCTCGCCGTCATCGCCATCACCAAGTTCACGCACGGCGCGTGGATCGTGGTGGTGCTCATCCCGGCGCTGGTGGTCTCGTTCCTGCGCACGCACCGGCACTACTTCTACGTGCGCACGCAGCTCTCGCTGATCGAGATGGAGCCGGAGCGTCCGATCCGGCACACCGCCATCGTGCCGATCTCGGCGGTCAACCGCGCGACCATCTTCGCGCTGCGCTACGCCAAGTCGATCGCCCATGAGGTCGAGGCGGTGCACGTGGCGCTCGACGAGAAGCGGGCCGAGATGATCCAGCAGCAGTGGAAGACGTGGGGGGGCGGTGTGCCGCTGCGCCTGCTCGAGTCGAACTACCGCTCCCTCATCGCCCCCCTGGTCGACCACATCGACGACCTGATGCAGGGGCGCCGCCGGAACGAGATGGTGACCGTGGTCCTGCCGGAGTTCGTCACGGCCCACTGGTGGGAGGGGCTGTTCCACAACCAGTCGGCCTTTCTCATCAAGGGCGCGCTCCTGTTCCGCCCCGGCGTCGTCGTGACCTCCGTGCCCTACCACTTCAAGCGCTGAAGCCGCGCGCTTCAGGCTAGAGGCTGTTCAGGTAGTTCTGGAGGACGCGGCGGTCTCTCGGGTCGAGGCGGAGGAACTGGAGAACCACTTCATAAGGCAGGCCGTGGTGGGGTTCGGGGCGGATGTCGCAGCGCAGCACGGACGCCGCGGCGGTGACCTGGGCCGGCTCCGGCAGGTCGCCGCCGACGAGCTGGATGGAGACCTGAAGCCGCGTCCCGGCCTCGAACCGGCTGGCGGTGATGCAGCGCGCGCCGCCGACGCCGACGTCGAGCGTCGTGAGCGCGTCACCGGGGGTGGCCCGCTCGCCCGAGACGACGCGCACGTCGAGGCGCGCCATGAAGCGGTGGTGCTGGCGTTTCTCCGCTCCGCTGCTCATGGCCTCCTCCCGCGGTTCAGATCTCGATGGCTTTCAGGAACGCGGCGTTGCTGGGGAACTTGGAGAGCTTGTCGATGAGCTTCGACATCGCGTCGTGCGGTTTCATCTCGAACAGGACGCGGCGCAGGCGATGGATGCGGGGCAGGTCTTCCTTGGAGAAGAGCTTCTCCTCCTTGCGGGTGCCGGACTTGCCGATGTCCACCGCGGGGTAGATGCGCTGCTCGAAGAGCGCCCGGTCGAGCACCAGCTCCATGTTCCCGGTCCCCTTGAACTCCTGGAAGATGACGTCGTCCATGCGCGAGCCGGTGTCGATGAGGGCGGTCGCGATGACGGTGAGGCTGCCCCCCTCCTCGGCCTTGCGCGCGGCGCCGAACAGGCGGCGCGGCTGCTCCATGGTGCGGGCGTCGAGGCCGCCCGACAGCGTGCGGCCGGTGCCCGGGGTGGCGGCGTTGTGGGCGCGCGCCAGGCGCGTCAGCGAGTCGAGCAGGATGACGACGTCGCCGCCCACCTCGACCCGGCGGCGCGCCCGCTCCAGCACCAAGCGCGCGATCGAGACGTGCTGGCGCGCCATCTCGTCCGACGACGAGGCGATCACCTCGCCCCGCACGTTGCGCTTCATGTCGGTGACCTCCTCGGGGCGCTCGTCCACGAGGAGGACCATGAGCTCGATTTCCGGATGGTTTTTCGAGATCGCCGCGGCGATCTTCTGGAGCAGCGTCGTCTTGCCGGCGCGCGGCGGCGCCACGATGAGGCAGCGCTGACCCTTGCCGATGGGAGTGAGGATGTCGATGACGCGCGTCGAGATCTCGCCCGGTTCGGTCTCGAGCTTGATGCGCTCGAACGGATCGATCGATGTCAGCGTCGAGAAGGCGCGGCGCTCGGCGAACTCGGCGGGCGTGCGGCCGTTGATGGTGCGGATTTCCGTGAGGCGCGCGGCCGCCTGGCGACCGCTCCCTCCGCCTCCGCCGCCGCGGCGATCGTGGCCGTGGCGTCCATGCCCGTGCCGGCCGCCGTGGCGCGACTCGTCGTGGCGCTGCCCGCCGCCGGCCTGCGGCACCGCCAGTCCTTCGATCTCGATCCCCTCGATGCCGGTGCCGTTCGTCGGCGGCACCGCCGGCGTGAACGGCAGCAGGAGGTCGCGCGGTGCGTAGACGTCTTCGGGAGCGGGGCGGTAGTTGCGCGCCGGGAGGCGCAGGAACCCTCCGCCGTCCGGCAGGATCTCGAGCACGCCGCGCGTCTCGAACGGTGTCGGCGCGGCCACTGGCGCCGGAGCCGGGGCGCGGGGCGGCATCTCGTCGGGTCTGCGGGGCGGGGCGTTGTTGCCCTGCGGCCCGTTCGGCGGCGCGTTGCGATCGCGCCCGCGACGCCAGCGGCGGCCGCGGCGTCGTCGCCGGCCGCGTCCCTGTCCGGGCGCACCACCGCCCTCGGAGCCGCTCATCGCAGCGGCCCCGTTGCCGTGCGGAGCGCCACCGGCCGGACCCCCGTACGGGGCCTGGGCAGGCGGAGTCGCATCCGCACGATCCCTCGATTCTTGTCCGTGGACCGGGCCGGGTCGGTCTGCCCCGGTTTCGGGGCGCCGGACGTGGCCGGGTCGCTCTTCGTCCGTCAAGGCTTTTTTCTGGCCGTTCCCGAAGGGGGGCCCAGAACGGGCCCCTCAC
>DASYQE010000400.1:0-11832 GCA_036005805.1 Candidatus Polarisedimenticolia bacterium
CTACTCGCAGCGCAGGGCGACGATGGGATCCACCTGGGCGGCGCGGCGGGCAGGAAGCGCGCAGGCGGCGAGCGCCACGGCGCCGAGGACGGCCGACACGGAGGCGTAGGTGATCGGGTCGCGCACGGTGACGCCGTAGACGAGGCTCGACACCGCCTGCCCGAGGGCCAGCCCTCCGAGCAGGCCGAGACCGAGGCCGATCGACACGACGGCCAGGCCCTGGCCGACGACGAGGCGCATCACTTCGCGGGGAGTGGCGCCGAGCGCCATGCGCACGCCGATCTCGCGGGTCCGCTGGGTCACCGAGTACGCCAGCACGCCGTAGATGCCGATGGCCGCGATCAAGAGCGCGGCGGCGGCGAAGATCGCCAGCAGCATTGCGTTCAGGCGGGGCTGCGCGGCGCTGTTGGCGATCCACTGATCCATGGTGCGAACGTTGGCGAGTGCCAGCTCGGCGTCGAGATCGTGCACCTTGCCGCGGATTCCCGGCAGGAGCGCCTCGGGGTCTCCGGTCGTCCGCACCGCGACATCGGCGACAGGGAAGGCGCGCCAGGGGAGCGGGAAGTAGAGCGCCGGCGCCTCCTGGTTGAGCGCGGCGCTGCGCACGTCGCCGACGACCCCGACGACGGTGAACGGCTGGGCGAGGGTCGGCCGGTGCACCGTCCGTCCGAGCGGGTCGGCGTCGCCCCAGAGCCTGCGGGCCGCCTCCTGGCTGGCGATCACCACGAGCGGAGCGTCGGGGCCGTCGGCGTCGGTGAACTCGCGGCCGCGCATCAGGGGAATGCCCATCGCCTTGAAATAGCCGGGGCTGACCAGGCGCCAGTCGATCTGGGTCGATTGTTCGGGTGAGAGGACGGTCGAATCGTTGGTCATGAACGGCGACTGCGTGTAGTTGCCCGCGCCGAACGGCAGCCCGCTCGAGACCGTGACACCGCTCACCCCCGGGAGCGTCTCGAGGGATGCGCGCAGCTCGCGATAGAGCTGCGAGGCCCGGCCGTTGCCGGTCGGGTATTTCGTCCCCGGGGGGGCGAGCTGGAAGGTGACCAGGCCCGAAGCTTCGAATCCCAGCCGGGCGCCCTGGAGCTGACCGAGGCTGCGAATGAGCAGGCCGGCCCCGATCAGGAGGATGGTCGCCAGCGCGATCTCCGCGGCGGCGAGGCCGTTGCGCATCCCGGCGCGCATGCGGCCCGCCTCGCCGCGGCCCGCCTGCTTCAGCACGTCGTTCAGATCGGTCTTCGCCATCCGCCAGGCGGGCACGATGCCGAAGAGCAGGCCGGTCAACACCGTGAGACCGGCGGCGAACAGGAGCACGCTCGAGTCCACGCCGATCGTGGGGACCGGCAGCGTGTTGGGCGGCAGCGCGACGTTGATGGCGTTGACGGCCCAGAACGCTCCCAGCACTCCCGCGACCCCCCCGGCGCAGGACAGCACGACGCTCTCCACCAGGAGCTGTCTCAGGAGGTGGATTCGCCCGGCGCCGAGCGCCGCGCGCGTCGCCAGCTCGGCCTGCCGCGTCGCGGCGCGCGCCAGCAGCAGGTTGGCGATGTTGGCGCACGCGATCAGCAACACGAACACCACCGCGGCCAGGAGCATCAGCAGGCCGGTCTTGAGCTGCGCGCTCACGAACGTGTCGAAGAGCGTGATGAGGCGGATGCCCCAGTCGCGCACGTCGGGGTACTGCTGTCCGATGCCGGCGGCGATGCCGTCCATCTCGGCCTGCGCCTGCTGCAGCGTGGCGCCCGGCCGCAGCCGCCCGAACGCCAGCAGCACGTGGTTCAGCCGGTTCTCGTTGGCCGGATCGATCGTCAGCGGAGTGCAGAGGTCGCCGCCGGAGATCAGGTTCAACGCCGCGGGCGCGATGCCGACGACGGTGGTCGGGAGGTCGTTCAACACCAGGGTGCGGCCCACGAGACCCGGATCGCCGCCGAAGCGGCGCCGCCACAGGCCTTCGCCGATCATCGCCACCGGGGCCGCGTTCGGCTTCTCCTCGTCCATGGTGAAGGCGCGCCCCGCGATCGGCTTCAGGCCGAGCATGGGCAGGAGCGACGGACTGATGCGGTTGCCGGTGAGCTGCTCGGGCTCTCCGGAGCCGGTGAGCGTGAAGCTGATGAAACCGATGGCGGCGGTCTGCTCGAAGCTCTTCGGCGCTGCTTCTCGCCACGACAGGAAGTTCAGCACGGACACGCTGAAGGTCGGCAGATTCAGCTTGTCGTTCTTCTCCGCGATCTGCACCAGCCGGCCCGGCTCGCGGAAGGGGAGCGGCCGCAGCATTACGGCGTTCACGACGCTGAAGATCGCCGTGTTGGCGGCGATCGCCAGCGCGACGGTCAAGACGACCGTCACGCTGAAGAGCGGACTGCGCCCCATCACGCGGAAGGCGAAACGAAGGTCGTTGAGCATTTCCCGTCCGTCCCTGACTCCATCGTAACGCAGCGAACCGGCCGGTGGTTGCGCGTTCACCTTTCCCAACGACGGACCGGGACGATACACTCCCGCTCTCCATGCCACCCCGGTCCCTTCTCGGTTGTGACGATCTGACCAAGGCGTACGGCGCGGCGCCGCTGTTCGAGGGGCTCCGCTTCGTCCTGCACGAGGGGGATCACCTCGGGCTCGTGGGTCCCAACGGCGCCGGGAAGTCGACTCTCCTGAAGATTCTCGCCGGGGTCGAGACCCCCGATGCGGGGGTCTGCACCCGCCGCAAGGGGCTGCGGGTCGGGTACGTCCCCCAGGTTCCGACGTTCGCCGCGGGGACGACGGTCGAGGAGGTCGTGGCGGCGGCGGTCGCCCCGGATGGCAGGCTCGACGAGCACGAGCGGCATCGTATCGTCGAACGCGCCCTCGGCCAGGCCGGCTTCACGGACCCCGCGCTGGAGACCGACGTCCTCTCGGGCGGCTGGCGCGCGCGTCTCGCCATAGTGCGCGAGCTGGCGCAGCAGCCCGACCTGCTCCTCCTGGACGAGCCCACGAACCATCTCGACATCGCGTCGATCGAGTGGCTGGAGACGCTCCTGCTCGACGACTCGCGGGCGTTCGTCGTCGTCAGCCACGACCGCTACCTGCTGGAGAACATCGCCGGTCGCGTCCTCGAGATCAACCGGATGTACCCCTCGGGGCTGTTCGAGGTGGACGGCTCCTACTCCGACTTTCTCGAAGCCCGCGACACGGCGCTGCGCCACCAGGCGGCCTACGAGGAGACGCTGGCGGGCCTCGTCCGCCGCGAGGTGGCCTGGCTGCGGCGGGGAGCGAAGGCGCGCACCAGGAAATCGAAGGCGCGCATCCGCTCGGCGGAGGAGAGCATCGAGCGGCTCGCCGAGAGCCGGGCGCGCGGTGAAGTCCGGACGACCGGCATCGACTTCACCGCGTCCGGGCGCAGGACCCGGCGGCTGTGGGCCGGGGCCGGACTGGGAGCGGCGTTCGGCGACAGGACCATCGTCGATGGGCTCGACCTGGTGCTGATGCCGGGCATGCGCCTGGGCGTCATCGGACCGAACGGCTCCGGCAAGACCACGCTGCTGCGCCTCATCGTCGGGGAGATCGCCCCTGTCGCCGGGACCATCGAGCGCGCCGAACAGCTGCGCGTCGTCTACTTCGAGCAGAGCCGTGCATCGCTCGACCCCGGCCTCTCCCTGAAGCGGGCCCTGGCGCCGGCCGGAGACCAGGTCATCTTCCGCGATGCGCCGCTGCACGTCGCCGCCTGGGCGAAGCGCTTTCTCTTTCGCCCCGAACAGCTCGAGACCCCCGTGTCGCGCCTTTCCGGCGGCGAGCGGGCCCGCATCGTCCTGGCGCGGATGATGCTCGAGCCGGCGGACCTGCTCGTCCTCGACGAGCCCACCAATGATCTGGACATTCCGGCGCTCGAAGTCCTGGAGGAGGCGCTCCTCGAGTTCCCTGGAGCGATCGTCCTCGTGACCCACGATCGGCACCTGCTCGACCGGGTCGCGACCCGGATCCTCGTCCTCGACGGCCGCGGCGGCGCGACGCACTTCGCCGATTTCGATCAGTGGCAGGCGCAGGTGCAGGCGGCGCGGCCGACGCCGCGGAAGGACGAAGCGCCCGCGCTGACGACCCGCGAGCCGCGCCGGCCCGCCCGACGGCTCAACTATCTCGAGCAGCGGGAATGGGACGGCCTCGAGGCGAAGGTGCTGGACGCCGAGGAGCGGCTCGCGGAGGCGCGGCGCCAGGCCGACGACCCGGCGATCGTCGCCGACGCCGGGGAGCTGCAGCGGCGTCACGTGGCCCTCGCCGAGGTCGCGAGCGAGGTCGAAAGTCTCTACGCCCGCTGGGCCGAGCTCGAGGCGAAGCAGAAGGGAACGTGACGAGAGGCACCGACCCGGGGCCCGGGGTTGCGGCACCCTCGCCGCACCGTCCCGCCGGCGTCGCATGGTCCCCGCGCATCCCGGGTGATAGCCTGCGGATCTTCTCCGGACGGACCGGGTCGGGAGGTGCGCCGTGAACATCCTTCTTCTCTCCATGCCCGATTCGTTCGAGCACATGCCGACCGTCGGGATCCGCATGCCCAACGGCGCGCTCACGTCTCTCGCCGGGAACATCGATGCGCACCACGATGTCGCGGTCGCGGACCTGGTCCTGGTCCAGGATCGCGTCGGGCCGGCCGTGCGCCGCCTCATCGCCGAACGGCGGCCGGATCTCGTCGGACTCTCGGTGATGACCTTCCAGCGCCGGACGGCGCTCAAGTTGATCGCGCTCGTCCGGTCGCTTCGCCCCTGGGTGCGCATCGTCGTCGGCGGCTACGACGCGAGCCTGGCTCCGGAGGCTTACGCGGGTCCGGGTGGCCCCGAATTCATCGTGCGCGGCGAGGGGGAAGTCACCTTCCGGGAGCTGGTGCGCGCCCTCGAGGCGGGGAGGGGATACGAGCGCATCGAAGGGCTGACATGGCGCGACGGCGACGTGGTCCGCCGCAACCCCGATCGACCCGTGCACCGTCTCGAGCGTGGCGACCTGCGCCTGCCCAAGCGCGGCGCCCGGGTCCTGGGCGGTTACACGCTCCTCGGGCGGCCGGTGGACGTGATCGAGACGTCACGCGGCTGCACCTTCGACTGCAGCTTCTGCTCGATCATCGCCATGCGCGGCCGCAACTTCCACACCTTCGAGCTGGATCGGGTCCTCGACGACATCCGCGACGCGCGCGCCCACGGGGCGCGCGCGCTCTTTCTCGTCGACGACAACATCACCCTCGACGTCCGGCGCTTCGAGAGCCTGTGCCGCGCCCTCATCGAGGCCGGGCTGAACACGACACACTACATCGTGCAGGCGATGACCTCCTCGATCGCCAACCACGGGTCCACCCTCGCGCCGCTGATGCGCCGCGCCGGCTTCCGTTATGTCTTCCTCGGCATCGAGAACATCCTCGAGGACGACCTGGCCTTCCTGCGCGCCGCGTCGAAGAACCGGGAGCGCCGGGACGGGAAGGTCGTCGGGAACGCGACGCTTGCCGCGATCGAGGCGCTGCGCCGCAACGGGATGAGCGTCGTCGGCGGCCTGATCGTCGGCAATCCCACCGATACCCCCGCGTCCATCGAGGCCAATCTGGAGTTCGCTCGCCGCCACGTCGACTGGCCCTACATCCAGCACCCGACGCCGTACCCCGGCACCCCCATGACGTCGGAGTTCCGGGATCGCGGCCTGATCACGAGCGAGAGTCTCGAGGAGTACGACGGAACGACGGCGGTGGTGCGCAGCGAGCACCTGGAGGCCGGGGAAATCGAGTTCCGGCGCTGGCGCGCCGAGCGCTGGATGAAGGTGCGCCACCTGCCGACGGTGATCCGCCACAGCCCGCTGTTCGTCCTGCGCCACGGAATGGAGATGCTGCGCCACACGTACCGTGGCAGCGGCCTCGGCGCGCTGCTCGGTCTCGAAAACGAGCGCGCCGCCTTCGATCGCTACCGGGCGATCCGCCGTGCCGAGCGGAATTACCTCGGCGACGAGGAGGGCGGCGCCGCGGCGCAGCCGGACCCGGTCGAAGCGCTCACGGCCTGATCCGCGGGCGGCTCGAAGCGTGCGGGGGTATGCTGATGACTCGGAGGTCATCATGAAAAAGAAGAAGACGACCACCAAGAAGAAGAAGACGGCCAAAAAGAAGAGCAGCGCGCGTCGGCGTTCCCGGAAAGCCGCGCCCAGGCTCCGCGTGAAGGCCCGCGCACGCAGGAAGGTCAGTGGCCGGACACGGACGAAGCCCGCCCGGTCCTCCCGCAAAGCCACGAGGCCGGCCCGCAGCGTTACGAACCGGGCGTTGCGGGAGCGAGGCCCAGGACCGGGTGCCGCGGGACAGTCCGGCGATACGGAGGGCTTGTCCGGTATCGCGATCGCCGACTCGGAGAGCGTGAAGCAGCTCGTCGAGGAGGGCCAGCCCTTTGAGGCGGGCATCATCAGCGGTGTCGAGAACGCTCCCGACGCCGACAAGGGCCGGGTCCGAACCCGCCAGGTGCCGGAGGACGATGTTCCCCAGGAGTACCTGGACGAGGATTAGGCATCGCGCGGTTCCGCGAGTGAGAGCGCTCACCAGGATTTTCCAGGCTCTCACGCTGTGCGTTGCCTCGATCGCGACACCGGCGATTGCAGGCGAGCCGATCGCGCCGGGGGCGGAGCTCGACGGCGCCTTCCACGCGATGTACGAGCTGCGCTTCGACCTGGCGCGCGAGCGGATCCTCGCCTGGCGGACGGTGCACCCGGACGACCCGCTCGGCCCGGCCGCCGAGGCGGCGAGCCACCTGTTCGAGGAGCTCGATCGGCAGGGAGTGCTGACGTCGGCGTTCTTCCTCGACGACGAGCGCTTCCTGGGCGGCATCCAGGGGAAGCCGGACCCCGGGCGCCGATCGCGCTTCCTCGCGGCCGTCGACACGGCCCGCAAGAGGGCCAACGCCATTCTCAAGGCGAACCCGAAGGACCCCGACGGACTCTTCGTCCTGACTCTCGCCGAAGGCATGCAGGGGGATTTCGAGGCGATCATCGAGAAGCGGCAGCTCGCCGCCCTGTCCTCGATCAAGCGGGCGGAGAAGACGGCGACGCTGCTGCTCGAGGTGCGGCCCGATCTCCAGGACGCCTCCCTCGCGCTCGGCGCCGCGAACTACATCATCGGCAGCCTGCCGGGCTACAAGCGCTTCTTCCTCTGGTTCGGTGGCGTGAGCGGGGATCGCGAGCGCGGCATGCGGCAGCTGCAGATCGCGGCGGACGAGGGCCGGTATCTGCGAGCCTACGCGAAGGCGCTGCTGGCCCTCGCCCTGGAGCGGGAGGGACGGTTCGACCGGGCCTCGGCGCTCTTCGCCGAGCTGGCGCGCGAGTTCCCCGCCAATCCCACCTTCACCCGCGAGCTGGCGCTGGCCCAGGCGCGCAGCGCGGCGTCGAAGTCCTCGCCCGCGCCGGGCGCCGGCCGGTCTTAGAAGCGCGCCATCCGGTGCGAAAGGCGCGCCGCCCAGCGCAGGGTCGCGGGCGGGCAGAGGGACAAGGTCATGAGGCCGATCCAGGCGGTTCCGTAGAGCTCGCCCCGATACTGCCGGAGCAGCTGCCGGGCCTCGACCGATTTTCCGTCCCCGATGGCGTGACGCAGGGCGCTCAGCATGCTGTTCCGGGCGAATTCCCGGACGATGGAAATCTGATCATCGCGTCCGTTCTTCCGGCAATTCTCGATGACCTTGTCACGCGACGCGGCCATGCAGGGCGTCATCTTCACCGGCTGGCGCGTCATGCTGGAGACATGGTGGCGGATCCGCACCAGGGGCTCGGCCAGCAGTCCCACGGGCCGCTTGAGATACAGACGGCTCCAGTACTCGAAGTCCTCCGATCCCCAGAGCGACTCGTCGAACTCTCCCGCCTCGAGGAGCGCGTCGCGCCGCGCGCACAGCCCCGAGGAGGAAATGAAATGCCCGGCGCCGATGATCTGGATGAGCGGGTGCTCCACGATCGTCGACGCCGCGCCCGCGAAGAACTCGGCCGGAATGCACGGACCGGTCGGAGGACTGTCGCCGCGGAACAGCCGGGCATTGCAGAAGACGAAGCCGAGATCGGGGCGCCGCTCCAGGAGATCGACCGCCTGGGCGATCAGCGTCTCTTCGAGCACGTCGTCCGCGTCCAGGAACACGATGAACCGCCCGGCGGCGGCGCGCATGCCGTGATTGCGCGCCCGCGGGACGCCGCCATGAGGCACGCTGACGGCGCGGACCGGATGGCCGAAGCCCCGGACCCGCGCCAGCGTGTCGTCGGTCGATCCGTCGTCGACGACGACGATCTCGAGGTTGCGGAACGTCTGGGCCAGGGCGCTGCGGATTGCGGTCGAGACGAGCGGCCCGGCGTTGTAGGCGGGGATCACCACGCTCACGGTCGGGGTGGCGAAGCTCACGCGACGGCTCCGTCACGGGGGTCGCCGGTGCCCGGACGCCGGAAGAGTCTCTCGAGGGCGGATCGCGCCACCCGGATGTCCGGCGGCCGCGGCATCAGGAGGGCCGTCGGCCTGAGGGAGGTCAGCCGCCAGAAGAAGAAGAGCGTCACCGCGGTGCTGGCCGCGTAGGCCACGCTGCTGGCCGCGGCAGCGCCCGAGGCGCCGTACGGCCCGATGAGCGCGAGATCGAGCGCGATCGTCACGCCGAGAGAAATCCACGACACCGCGCTGACGAGACCCGGGCGTCCCCGCGCCGCCAGGTCCGAGGAGAGAACCTTGACGATCGACAGGAGCGCCACGCCGGGGAGCAGCAGCAGGAGGGGCCGGAACGACGGAAGAAACGCGCTCCCGTAAAGCAGGCCGATCAGCGGACCGCCGAGCACGGCGAGGGACATCGTCGCGACGACGACCAGGGGAACGAGCAGGCGGCACAGGGTCGCGGTCACCTCGGAGGCATCGTCGCGCCGCGCGCTCGCCAGCCGCGGCGTCGCCACGAGCGACACGCAGGACGGCAGGATCCACAGCGTCTCCGCCAGGCTCACCGCCGCCGAGTACAGGCCGAGCGCGCGCGCGCCGGCGAGCCGGTCGACGAACAGCATGTCGAGCCGGTAGTTCAGCATCTGCGCCAGCCAGCCGACGTGTCCGCGCAGGCCGTAGTGGAGCGCCTGGCCCGCGTACCCGCGGTCGAAGGAGAAGGGATTCCCGGCGGAGCGCAGGAAGAAGCCGAGCGCGAGAGCGAAGCTCGAGACGCAGGCCGCGACCTGGAGGACGCACAGCCGGAAGAGATCGCCTCCCCAGAGGAGGCTTCCGAGCGCCAGGAAAGCCAGGAGGATCGCCTGGTCGGCGACGATGAGCCAGTTGACGAGCGCGTAGCGCTGCATCCCGAGCAGCGTGTGACGCACGACGGCCTCGCCCATCATGGGGACGATGCTCCAGGCGGCCACCGCGATGAACGTCGCGTGCGGGGTGACCCACAGGCCCGTCGCCAGAGACGCCCAGATCGAGAGCGCGCCCAGCGCGCCGAGCGGCAGGACGATGGCCAGCGTGGTCCCGAGCGCCGTGCGCGCGTCGCGCTCGCCGCGCGCGATGTAATAGATGTTGGCGCTCCCGACCCCGAGCGTGAAGACGTTGACGACCAGGTAGGAGACCAGGAAGGCGAGGACGTAGACGCCCTTTCCCTCCGGCCCCAGCAGGCGGGCCGTCAGGATCCCCGTCAGAAGCGTCGGCACGTAGCTGAGGAGCGTGGCACCGAGGTTCCCGAAGATGGCCCTGGACAGGCTCACCTGTGGGGCTCGAGGATGGAGGACGACAGCAAGGTCTGCAAGGACACGGGCTCCCACATGCGGCCTTGCGGGCCGCCCCTCGGCCAGTTCATGAGGATTCTAGGCGATTTGGCCCCGGATCCTTAAGCGGATATTCACGAAAAGCCGCTCTGGGCCTGAGGTTCATGGGAGTCCCCTGCGGGGGGGCGGCACCCCCGCGGTCGCCGCTCGAACTCGCCTGCACGAACTCGTCCAGGGCGGAGCGAAGTTGGACGAATCCTAGCACGCCCGGCATCTATACTTCGGCACAGCGCGCTGGAGGGTCTCCCGATGATCGACCGCCGTCGCTTTCTCGCCGCCTTCTCCGGCATCGGACTCGCCTCGACCCTCCTGCCCGGGACGCTGTGGGCCCTGGCGCAGGGGAAGCCCTCCATCACCAAGGAGATGATCGAGCGGGCCGAGTCGATCGCCGGAGTCGAGCTGTCCGACGACGCGCGCGCGATGATGCTGGAGAACCTGAACGACCACGCGAAGGGGTACGAGGCGATCTACGCCCTGCACCTGCCGAACTCGGTCGAGCCGTGCCTCCTGTTCGATCCGCTGCTGCCGGGCATGTCGCCGATCAAGGCGGGTGCGACCAGCCGGATGTCGGCGGCCCCGGCGATCGCGGCGCGCGGCGTGCCGAAGGATCTCGAGGAGGTGGCTTTCTACAGCGTGCGCGCCCTCGCCGAGCTGGTGCGCACGAAAAAGGTTTCGGCCACGGCCTTGACCGACATGTACCTGGCGCGGCTGAAACGTTACGACCCGCTCCTCAAGTTCAACGTGACCCTGACCGAAGACCGGGCGCGCGTGCAGGCGCAGGAGTGCGACCGCGACCAGGCGGCGGGGAAATACCGCGGCCCGCTGCACGGGTTGCCGTGGGGGGCGAAGGATCTCCTCGCGGTGAAGGGCTACCCGACCACCTGGGGCGCGGGTGGCTTCGAGAAGCAGACGATCGACGAGGACGCGACCGTCGTGAAGCGGCTCGATGCGTCGGGGGCCGTGCTCGTCTCCAAGCTGACCCTCGGGGCGCTGGCGATGGGGGACGTCTGGTACGGCGGCGTGACGCGCAACCCGTGGAACCCGTCGCAGGGTTCGAGCGGATCCTCGGCCGGCCCCGCCTCGGCCACCGCCGCCGGATGTCTTGCCTTCAGCATCGGCTCCGAGACGCTCGGATCGATCGCCTCGCCTTCCACGCGCTGCGGAACGACCGGGCTGCGGCCCACCTTCGGCCGTGTGCCGCGCACGGGTGCGATGGCGCTCTCGTGGAGCATGGACAAGCTCGGGCCGATCTGCCGCGCGGTCGAGGACTGCGCGCTCGTGCTCGAGAGCATCGCCGGGCCGGACGGCCACGACCGGACGGTGCGCGGCTCGGGCTTCACCTGGGATGCGCAGCTCGATTGGCGGCAGCTGCGGGTCGGCTATCTCAAGGCCGACTTCGAGCCGACCCCCGAGCCGCCCGCCCAGGGCCCTGACGCATCGAAGCCGGGTGACGGCGTGGCCGTGGCTCCGCCGACGCCACAGCAGGCCGCGAAGGCCGAGGCCGACCAGGCCCGGCGCGAGGCGCGCCGCCTCCGCGGCCAATACGATCGCCGCTTCGACCAGGCGGCGCTCCTGAAGTTGAAGACGATGGGGATCAACCTCGTCCCCGTCACCCTGCCCGACCTGCCGTACGAGCCGATGGTGAGCATGCTCCTCGCCGAAGCGGCGGCCGCGTTCGACGACCTGACCCGCTCGGGCCGCGACAAGCTGCTGACCGCGCAGGGGCCGCACGACTGGCCCAACGCCTTCCGCTCGGCGCGCTTCATCCCGGCGGTGGAGTACATCCAGGCGAGCCGGGCGCGGCGCCTGGCGCAGGAGCAGATCGCGAAGGCGCTCGAGAACGTCGACGTCGTCGTCGCGCCGAGCTTCTCGACGCAGCTCGTCGCCACCAACCTGACCGGTCACCCGGCGCTCATCCTGCCGAACGGCTTCCGGGGCGATGACGCTCCAAAGCCGCCCGAGAGCGGCGACATCCAGGACAACGTCGGCGGCCCGGGCACCCCCGCGAGCCTGACCTTCATCGGCCGCCTCTATGGCGAGGCGAAGCTCCTGGCGCTGGCCCGCGCCTACCAGGAGAAGACCGGCTTCCATCTGAAG